>CALVRD010000001.1 GCA_944358435.1 uncultured Bacilli bacterium
GCACATTACTTAAAATGTCTGCATACATAAGACCATCATCACTATTAATCCATTCTAAAGCTTGTTGATCTCCATTTATTCCGCTAAGATACACATCATTAAAAAAATCACCTAATGTCCCATTTTTAAATGCCTTCTGAGCCTGAGAACTATAATCCATTATGTCACTCATACATCATCACCCCATCATATTATATAAACACATTATAAACTTTTTATCTATAATTATAAAAGTCTAACTATAAAATTTACGCAATTTTTACGTTAATCTTGTAAAAACTCAACATCACCATTGCTTACATTAACTTCATCAAATTCTCTAAACTTCACAATAAAATTCATTTTATCTAACGATAAATTACTATCACTAATATCTTTAATTAACTTAATAAAATTAACTGTATCAATAGTACTATCAAGAGAATCTTTAACTATACTATCCTTAGTAATATTAAGTTCAAGTAATCTATACTTATCAGAAATAATTTCCGCTATATCATAAGAAACAAATGCATTAATTTTAGTTAAAAAGAAATTAGCTGGATTATAAATAAAATCAAAATATTTATTAATCTCATCCGTAATAGAAAAATTTTCTACATCTTTAAAATTTTCCTTAAACATCTTTTCCAAATAATAATAAGAACTATAGGCTAACATAAATAAATCATATAAACTAGAAATATCTGATAATTGTTTATCCATCTTATAAATTATTTCTAAATCATGTAATTCATTATATAATCCATATAATTTTAATACTTCTTCATTCATAAGCAACTTACAAGAGCTTATCTTTTTTTCATCAACTCTAGCTAAAAAACCAATACCTGTTGCTCTTAAATAAGAAGAATATATCTTTTTACGTTTATTTTCCTCATTTTTTATTTCTTTTAATTTATTTTCATATAAATTTTTATTTTCAACTCTTTTATTAAACTTTTCTTGTAAATCCTTAACTATAAACTCATAACGATAATAATTTTTAAGTACCGATAAAGTCTTAGCTAAATCAACGATCTCAAGATAAAATTTATTCTTAGAACTACTATCTAAGTCATCAAAATTGCCATCAATAGTTAGCAAATTAAAATTACTTTTTCGAATACTACTATTTTCTAAATAATCAGAAATATTTTTTTTCTTTTTTAAAAAATTAGTTAAATTTATATAAGTATCCCTACTAATATCAGTATCTAATTCTTCTAATTTATCATAATATTTAGAATAAACATCTTTACTACTAAAATTATTTATGCTTAATTTATCATTTTTTACTTTAGTAACATAAGCATCAATCTCTTCCTTATATTTATCAAGTATCATCCATAAATTAAGTTTTAAATGTTTTAAAAAATTAGGACATTCCCAGTATACAGATTCAAAACTAAGTTTTAAATCAATATTATTATCATTATCTCTTCTAAAATAATCTTTCATATACTTTTCAGTAAACATACTACAAGAAAAATCATTAAAATTTAAAGTAATTCCTATCTCTGTAAATTTATAAATAAATCTTTCAAGTATATCATTAATGTTATCTAAAGAATTATCAGCCTCTTCTTTAATTTCACTAATTATAGATAATAGACCTAATTTATAACTCCCATCTGAAAAAGAATTAGTAAAATTAATTATATCTTTCATTTCTATTAAATTATTTATTTTATTATTGTAATTTTCACTATTATCAATAGGTAAATAATTATTTACTCTATTCTTCATTTCCTTATAAACTTGCCTTTTATATGAATCAAACTTTTCTTGTTGTATAAAAACATATTTATTTCTTTGAATGACTGCATTTTTATGAAATTTCTCTTTTAATTTTTTAGTACCAAATTCGCTTTCCAATTGAAACTCGTCAATATGCTTTTTATTTATATTAATACTTTTTTCAATAATTGTAATTTTACTCATTATCATTACCTTCACTTTCTAATTCTAGAATACTATTATTAAGGAATTCAATATGTTCTAAAACTTGGCAATATAAATTAACGAGTTCTTCATCATTAAGCATATCAATAGTAACTATTTCTTCGTTTTCCATAAAATCACATCACTTTCTAAAAATAAAAGACCTTCACCAGAAGGCCTTAATCAATCATAAATTACGCATTTGCTAATGTACTAAATTGTAAGTTATAAGATAAAGAGCTTCCTGAAGCGTTATCTTCACAATCTACATCTTGTCCTTCAACCCACATATAAATTCTTACTTTTGTAATTCCAGCTTCAATACTAAAAACTTGTTCATAAGCACTAGTAGGAATTCCACTCGCTAGAGATTTAATTTTTGGAGTAACTGCTGAAAAATATGTAGAATCATCTGACGTCCATGAAAGGCCTTTACCATCATCACCAGCTGAAGATGGAATAACTGCCTTAACACCATTATATGCTAATTGAACACCGCCAGTTGTAGTAGTAGTAATACCATAAACATCAAGTGCATGTTTTACAGCAGAAGAAGTATGAACATCATAATTTGGTTCCCACATAACTGGGGTATTACCTTCTTTTAAAGCTTGAGCTTCATCTGCAGAAGTACCAGCAGGAACATTACCTTCATCAATAAAAGCCACTCTTGCAGCATTTTCAATACCCTTAGAAGCATTTTTAGCAACAACGTTTGAATCAGAAGTTAAATAAAGTGTAGCTGGTGCATTAGTCTGGAAGAATAAATCAAAAGCAATAAAACTTCCATCTGGCTTTCCATGTGTTTCAACTTCTTGATCAGCAGATAAAACAAACTCACCATCATCATTACTTGAAACAGAGCCCTTAAACATTTTCATAAAACCATTACTACTATCAACTTCTCCAATTGATGAAACTGGGAAAATTACGTCAGTAGGTACTTGATTTACAGCACCTGTATAAGTAGTTCCAGCTCCATTAATGTCATCAACACTAATAACAGTTTTCCAGTTCTTTGCATCAACTGAAACTTGTAATCCTTCAGATGTTGTAACATTAACATCCATTTGTTGAACAGTAACCGCTTTATTAGTTGTAAACCATGCATAAGTACTGCTTGTTAACACAACACCTGTAAATAAAATCATTAAAATTAAAATAAATATTTTTTTTCTGTTTTTTTCTTTTGCCTTTTTTACATTTTTCTTTTGCATAATCCTTTTCACTCCTTAATTATTTTTCTTTATGCTCTTCAATAATATCCATATGCATTCTAATTTCTCCGCCAAGCAAATCATTTTTGCACTCAGGATCATCACCTTCAATCCAAACAACGACTGTAAACCGATCCTTAGTATTCGGTTTAAAGTTTTTTCGTTGTTCCAGAACAGCTATAGTATCAGAAACAAATTTTTTTGTATCTGGTTCAGCATTTCCCGTATAGCGATTCTTTTTAGCATAAACAGTTGGTTCTCCATTACGATAAATCATTATTCTAATTGCTTCATCAACATTTTTAATTGTATCATCAACATCAACTTCATACCAATAATTAACTGTCTCTTCCCCATTGTTAACAATGTAAAACGTATAAGCAATATAATTATCACCGTTATGAGCACCAGTAGCTTCTATATCTATGTCATTAGGTAACCATTTAATAGATATATTATCCATATAATCTATTGTATCAGCTGTAAGTTTTCTAGCCTTACTATCAATATTACCATTTTCCGATAAAAATATATTTTTTCGATTAGTCATATTTTTATCCAAAGTAACAGTAAATCTTCCACCAGCATAAATAATATATAAAAACAAATAGATAATTGATATTAAAATTAATAAAAGTAAAAACACAACCTTAGTAACTTTAACAAATAAATTTCGTTTATATATCTTCTGTGCTTTTACTCCCACATCACCCTTCATATAATCCCCACTTACTTTTATATAATAATTAACTAGGTCACCTTCCCTATCCTACATATCTAATTATAATAAATTTTTTTTTACTTAGCAATATAATTGTCAAAATTTGAAAAAAAAATTTTAAGTTTACATAATAGTAAAATTAGACTTTCTATTTTTATTATCTATTAAAACAGAAATAATATCTCTGAAAACACCCAATTCATTTTCAATTTCTTTTTTGTAAAAACAATTTGTCTCATTATTGTCGACACAATTTTATATATAGCATTACTTTTTAAAATTTATCTTTTCAAAATTCTTATTTTTTTATTAATAAATTGTTTTCTTATTCTAAATCTTTAATTTCTTTAATTTTTCTTTTACGGTTTTAGTTAGTGTTTCTACTCTAGATAAAGCATTATTATTTTCAGTTATTACCTTAATCTTCTCACGATTTTCTTTTAGTTTTTCTTCTACATCATTTAATGTAACAGACAAAGTTTGAATATTCTTATATTCATTATTTGTCATATCAACTTTATCAATAAAAATAATAAGTTTATCTTCTTGTTTTAAAATATATTTATCTTTATTAGTTATAGTGGCCTTTAATTTATCAACTAGATTCTTAATTTATTTATAATTATTATATAACTATTAAAATTTTTACAAAATTAAAAATCAACTCAGTCTGAGTTGATTTTTATATATAACGTTCAAATAGCTCGAACAAATTTCTAAGTGGTGCCGAAACCAGGACTTGAACCCGGAACCTACTGATTACAAGTCAGTTGCTCTACCAATTGAGCTATTTCGGCGAATGGTGCTCGTATCCGGACTTGAACCGGAACTCCATCGCTGGAAGCAGATTTTGAGTCTGCCGCGTCTACCAATTCCGCCATACGAGCAAGCACGAATTAATTATAACATACTTTTTTTAATTTCCAAGAAAAATTTAAAATATTGTTATAAAATTCATACAATAACTATACTTCTTCCTTATACTTAGAAACATATAAATCTGATTCTGTATCATCACAACTTTCACTTTCTTCAATAAAGCTTTTCATTTCAGGTAAATCATCAAGTGTAGAAAGTCCAAAATAATCTAAAAAGTCACTTGTAGTTTCATATAATATTGGTCTACCAGGTAATTCACTTCTACCACTTTCTTTAATAAATCCTTTAGCAACCAACTTACGTATTATTTGTGTACTTCCAACACCTCTCATTGCATCAATTTGTACTCTAGTAACTGGTTCATTATAAGCAATAATTGCCAAAGTCTCTAATGCTGCTTGACTTAAAGTATTAGTCTCTGGATTTTCTAATAATTTTTGATAATATTTCTTATGTTCAAACTTAGTTGTAATTTTAAATTTATTACCTAAAAAATCTATTCTTAACCCTCTACTTTCTCCAGCATAGTCATGCTTTAATTCCATAAGTAATGCCTTAGCTTCTTCTTCCTTTATATCTAAAACTTCTTCTATTTGTTCAAGCGTAAGCCCCTCTTCCCCAACAACAAATAAAAGTCCTTCCAAAACTGCCTTATTCTTCATTTGCCACCTCACAAATAATATCGTCAAAAGTATCATTCTGTGTAATAATTAATTCCTTACTTTTAGCCATTTCAAGTATAGCTAAAAATGTTGCGATTACATATTCTCTAGATACAATTGGAAACAACTCATTAAAAGATACTCTTCCCTTAACTCTAAGTAACTTCTTTATCTCATATTGTCTAGAAGAAACAGTAATTTCTTTAACCGTAATCTTCGTATTTAAAGGTTTATTATCTTTTTTTCTCTCTAAATATTTTTTAAATGCTTCAACCAGATCATTAAGTGTTACATCAGTTATATTTTCTTTAATCTCATCAACATAATTTTTTATATTTTCCGGAGCCTTTGTATATATTTCTTGTCGTAATTCCTCTTTTTCTTGAAGTACTTTTGTTATCTCCTTATAAGCTTGATATTCTAACAATCTATTAACTAATTCTTCTCTTGGATCCTCTACTTCTTCACTTTCTTCATTTTTTGTATTAGGAAGTAATAACTTAGACTTAATCTCTATAAGTTCTGAAGCTAATACCAAATACTCACTAGCTATCTCTAAATTCATCTTTTCTTGAATTTCTAGATACTTCATATATTGCTTAGTAATTTCTTCAATCTCTATATTCATTATATCCATCTTATTTTCTTTAATAAGATGAAGTAATAAATCTAAAGGTCCCTCAAACTCATTAATTTTAAACTCTATATTCACTATCAATCACTCCGAACTATCGCAATTATACCATATAAATATTATTTTCAAAAGAAATTACATATCTCTTTTCTAAGTAACAGTTAATAAACATACATTAAACAAATCTAACTTCTACAAATAATTATATCAAGAAAAGATATTTGATAAAAGTTATATCTTAAGATATACTATAAATATCTATAAAGGAATGAGGTAATATAATGAAACAATTCACTATGCGTGATGAAGAGTTTATTTGTGAAAACTGTAAAAAAACAGTTTCTCCTTTAAAATATACAGCTAGAGATCATTGCCCGTACTGTTTATATTCAAAACATGTTGACATAATGCCAGGTGATCGAGCTAATTCTTGTAAGGGTCTTTTAAAACCAACTGGAATTGAAAAATTTAAAGATACCTATAAAATATTATTTCGCTGTGAAAAATGTCATCAAGAACATAAAAATATAATGGCAAAAGATGATAATATGGATTTAATAATTAATTTATCAAAAGCAAATTAAAAAGTACTAAACAAAGTCTAGTACCCATAGCACTTACCCTAATAAGTGTTTTTTTATAACCTAATTCTTAGGTTTAAAAAGTAATGCAAATACAAAAGAAAATATAATAGCAGCTGTAATACCAGAAGCAGTTAAATCAAACATTCCCATAAGTATTCCAACTAAACCATAACTATCAGTCTTAGCCATTGCACCATGTATCAATGAATGACCAAAACTAGTAATTGGTATAAGTGCCCCTCCTCCAACATATTTAATAATAATATCATATAAACTAAAACTGTCTAAAAAGGCCCCAACCACTACAAACATACTAGTAATATGACCTGGAGTTAACTTAGTATTATCCAAAATAATTTGGGCAATTAAGCAAACAAATCCACAAAAAATGAATGAATTAACTAATAACACTATACCACCTCCAAGCTAACTGCATGAGCAATTGAATAAATATTTTGTTTTTGATAAATAAGCGTTGGACAAAATAGTGCCCCTGTTGAGACTAATAAAACTTTCTTTATTTTTTTCTTCTTTAATTGATCATATATATACCCATAATTAACAAGAGCACTACATACGGGACCAGATCCACCAGCTAAAACTTCTAGCTGCTTTTCTAAATCATAAAGCATTACTCCACAATCATTATAATTTTTCGATAAATCATAATTATATTTTTTTAACATATAATCTTTTAAAATTTCCTTACCATAAATACCCAAGTCACCTGTTAAAATTAAATCATAATAATCAGGAGTTCTTCCAGTTTCTTCAAAATGTCTTTTTAAAGTATCAATAGCACTCGGAGCCATAACTCTTCCCATATTATTCGGATCATTTTCTGAATAATCAATTATTTTTCCTAAAGTTGCACTTTCTACTCTAACATCAGTCTTTACATTAGTTAAATAAATTGATGCCGCTCCTGTTGCCGTAAAAGTTGCACTACTAGGCTTAGGTGCCCCATACTCAGTTGGATTTCTAAATTGTTTTTCGCTAGTCATATTATGAGAAGAAACTAGAGAAATAGCATCTTTAATCTGCCCAGCCTCAATAAAATTGCTTGCTAAAATTATTTCTAAAGCACTACTACTACAAGCACCATACACGCCGATAAATGACTTACCATACCCCAAACACCCGTAGGTTGATGCCGAAATTTGATTTAATAAGTCACCTCCAATTACCAAATCAACATCACTCTTTGTCTTACCTATTTTTCTAACCATTAAACCTAAATTATCTTTAATTGCCTTGATTTCAGCCTTTTCCCAAGAATCTTCTCCAAAATATAAATCATTAAATGTCTTATCATAATATTTTTTTAATGGTCCATTTTTCTCATAAGGACCAGCTACTGTAACAGTATCTCCAACATAGACATTTTTATATTTAAAGGTCATAATCCGCCTCCAATAAAGTATCTAATCATTCCGAAAAACCAAGCCGCAACAACTCCATACAAAATTACTGACCCAGCAAGCTTAAATATATTTGATCCAATCCCATATATCGGTCCCTCTTTTCGATAATCTAAAGCAGCACTAGTCATCGAATGAGCAAATCCAGTAATTGGTATTAATAATCCACACCTAAATTTAGAAACTAACTTATCAAAAAAACCTAAAGCTGTAGCTAAACTAGCAATAAAAATTAAAATTACACTCATAAACACTTGGGCATCAGCCCTAGACATATGAACAATTCCACATAGTACTTCTATAATCCCTTCCCCTAAAAGTCCAACTACTCCACCAGAAATAAAAGCAACTACTGCATTTTTTACTTTAGTTTCCTTCGGTTTATGGAAATCAGCAATCCTATTATACAAATTATCTTTCATTTTAATCACCATTACTAGTATCAACCAAATATTTTTTTTCATACAAAAAAACTTAAGAAAATTTAAAATAAAAATTCTTAAGTTTAAAGTACAGATTTTAATTTTTCTAAAATTTTTCCTTCTTTTCGTGACACTTGAGCCTGACTCATGCCAAGTTCCCTACTAGCTTCACTCTGAGTCAAATCATCATAATATCTAGCAGTAATAAGCATTTTCTCTTCTGGCGATAATTCCTCTAAAGCAACTCTTAAATCTAAAATTTCTGAATTCATTTCCGTATCTGTTGTCATAATAGAATTATAAAATTCCGAACTATCTTCATCTGCTACATAATCTAAACTTCTAATATCTAAAGCAGCAACTCGTGCTTCTTCAATTTTTTCTTCATCTATTTCTAAAAATAAAGATAATTCCGTAGTTGTTGGCTCACGTCCTAAAGATTGACTCATTTTCTCACTTGCTCTATCTACAGCTTGATTAATTTTAACTAAATCATTACTTACTTTTACTAAATTACTTTCTCTAACATACTTTTTTACTTCACCTAAAACATAATAATAGGCATAAGTTGAAAATTTAGTATCCTGACTATTATCAAAATGTCGATATGCATTAATTAATCCTAACATTCCAACTTGATATAAATCATCCCTATCAAAATATTTAGTATATTTACTAATAATTCCATATACTAAACCCTCATAATTTAGTAACTCGTCCATTATCCTCCCCTCTATATATTAAAATATTTAAATGCCTCCACTTCACAATTAACATAAGCTAATCTTTTATCTTTAAAAGTACTTTTTATTCCACACATAACTACTTTTCCACAACATAAAAATATTTCATACAATTTATTTTGGATTTTATGAAAAACACTATTCTCAATATTAAAAATATCAACAAAACTAATTACATAAAAATTCATTCCTAAGTTATAAAGTAAATTATTTAATTCTAAATCTAAATCATCAAAAGTTCTATTAGTTAAATCACCCTCCAATCTAATAAATGTAATTCCTCTTACTACATCAACTTGAACATTTAGCATGAACTTCACCTCTCACTTAAAATATAAAAAATATTATTTATTTTTTAAAGTAATTCGACAAAACATATCAAAAGATTCGTTAGCTAAAAACCGACAAAAAAAGACTAATATCTTCCTATGCAAATAATTAGTCTTTATATTTTTATTATTTATAATAATTAATGTTTATTAATTAATCTTTTTACAAATATTTTTTCGCCCTTAGCTAAATCTGCTTCTAGTAGATCATCAAATTTCTTTTCAACTTCTTCTATTGTTACATGATAAGCCCTCTTAAAAAATAAAGCTTTATTTATATCTTCTTCAACATAAAAATGACTAAGACCTAAAGCTACATAATCAGATAATACTTTTCTATAATCATCAAATTCAGCACTACCAGAAACAAATGGAAGGTTTTCACCAATAATACGCATATTATAATCATCAATATTTAAAGCTACTATTTCTTCTTTTTCTATCGCATAATCATCTGGATATACTGGCCATTGACAATTATCTTTATACCAAGCATCATTAACTCTATTAATGACTTTGCTGTATATAACACCATCATCATCATAGAATTTTCCACAATAGAATACAAGATCTTGAACTGGGCAAACTTCATATGTCATAGAAAAACTACCATCATCATTTATTCTTCTAACATAAGAATTAGAATTTGAAAATAACCCTCTTATATCATCAAATGTATCCATGTGATTACGATCATATTGGCAATTAAAAGATTGTTTTGGCTCCTCCTACTTTTTTGGTTTAAATAAATTAATTATATTAATTATATTATTTACATTCATAAAATATCCCCGTCTTAAATAATGCAGACATGTTATAACACTTTTTACATAAAAATACAAGTAAAATTTCAATTCACAACTATTGTATCAATAGAGACTCTATGTATTAATTATCTATTTTATTACACGATCATTTGTACTTAAAAGAAAAGACTATTAACAAATCTTTTTGTCAATAGTCTGAAAGAAAACTAAGTTTCTTAAACAAACATATATTCTGGTTTCTTAACTGAAGAACTATAATCCTTATCCTGCATATATTTTTCAACTAAAACAACTCTTGATTGTTCCAAACTTTTTGAAACATCAATAATTCTTTGATTTTTAGAACCTTTAAAGTATATGTCTAAACTTTTTTCTTCTAGAATGAATTTTCCATCTACTAAAACATCTACATATTCTAATAACTTCTTATGTTTTGAGTTTCTTAACATTTCTTCATATGTAAATCCTGTATAACACCAAACATTCATTCCTACTTCATGAGCTGCTTTACATAACTCTATACAAGCATCACTTTGACAAACTGGATCTCCGCCCGATAAAGTAATTCCATCTTGTCCTTTAAGTTGTTTTATTTCTTCAACAATTTCGCTAACATCTACTAAAGCACCACCATCAAAATCATGTGTTGAAGGATTATGACACCCCTTACAATGATGAGGGCAACCTTGTGTCCAAACGACAGTTCTAATACCTTCTCCATCAACAATTGAATCTAGCTGTAGACTAGCAGCTAATCTAATTTTCATTATGCTGCCTTATTTTTAGTTAGTTCTTTATAACCACTATGTTTTACACGGTCTCTTTCTTCAGCTCTTTTACCATTGTTGAAACGACTAACATCTCCTGCTAAATAACCTGTAACTCTTCTAATTCTTTCAAATCCTTGTCCTTCTCCTACTAATTTTTCCATAATCTAACATCTCCTTTTTTATCTATTATATTTATCTTCCGCAGCACTCATGTGCTACAATCTTTTCCATTGGAACTCCCTCAAATTCATGACGTCCACAGCCTGGGCAAACATCATTAATAACTCCAACATATCCACAAACTGGATCTCTATCAACAGGATGGTTAATAGCACCATATCCAATTCCAGACTCTTTCATAATACGAATAATGCTTTCAAAGGCATCAACATTGCTAGCAGCATCTCCATCTAATTCAATATAAGAAATATGTCCACCATTTGTAAACTCATGATATGGAGCTTCTGTTTTTATCTTATCAACAATACTTATATTATAATAAACTGGTACATGGAAAGAATTTGTATAATATTCTCTATCAGTAACTCCTTTAATTTTTCCATAAATTGCTTTATCAATACTTGTAAATCTTCCAGATAATCCTTCAGCTGGTGTAGCTAAACATGTAAAGTTTAAATTATATTTCTTACAGTTTTCATCACACTTATCACGCATAAATTTAATAATTTCAAGTCCTAATTTTTGACTTTCCTCACTTTCACCATGATGTTTACCAGTTAAAGCTTTTAAACATTCGGCAAGACCAATAAATCCTGTTGATAATGAACCATGCTTCCATACTTTTCTTAATCTATCAGTCGGTTTTAGCTTCTCACCATTAGTCCAAACACCTTGTCCTAATAAGAATGGAAAGTTATAACAACGTTTATTACATTGAACTTCAAATCTTTCAAGTAATTGGTCTCTTACCATATCCATAATTTGTCCAAGTTCTTGACAGAATCCTTCCATGTCAGGTTTTTCTCTTTCTTTTAAAGCAATACCATATTTAATACCAAGTCTAGGTAAATTAATAGTTGTAAATGATAAATTACCACGTCCAGTAACAACTTGATTATCAGGAGAAGTAACATCAGCAATTACTCTTGTACGACATCCCATATAAGAAATTTCTGTATTAGGATCTCCTTCTTTATAAAATTGTAAGTTAAATGGCGCATCAATAAATGCAAAGTTAGGAAAAAGTCTTTTAGCCGAAACTTTACAAGCTAATCTAAATAAATCATAGTTAGGATCTTCTTTATTATAGTTAACCCCTTCTTTTACTTTAAATATTGATACTGGGAATATTGGAGTTTCTCCTTTACCAAGTCCCGCATCTGCTGAAAGCAAGAAATTCTTAACAACCATTCTACCTTCAGGAGATGTATCTGTACCAAAGTTAACTGATGAGAATGGTACTTGAGCTCCAGCCCTTGAATGCATTGTATTTAAATTATGGATAAATGACTCCATTGCTTGTTGTGTAGCTCTATCAGTTTTTTGTAAAGCTTTTTCATACCCCTTAGTAAATATTTCTTTTATTCGATCAGATCCTTTTTGGTAATCACTAAAGTCTTCTATATTTATTTCTATACTTTCAACTTTATCTATTTCTCGAATAATTCTATCAACATTTACTACTGGTAAAAATCCTTCTAAATCTAAAAAATCATAAATTGTTTGTTTAAATTGTTTCTTAAATGTCTTTAAAACTCCTGGTGCTAAATAATAATCTAATGCTGGAACAGCTTGTCCACCATGTTGATCATTTTGATTAGCTTGAATTACTATTGCGGCTAATGCAGCATAAGTAGATATATCTTGTGGAGGTCTAACAAACCCATGTCCTGTATCAAACCCATTTTTAAATAATCTTGATAAATCTATTTGACAACAAGTTGTAGTACCCATTGCTAAGAAATCCATATCATGAATGTGAATAGTACCTTCATCATGCATAGTAGCAAATTCTGGTTTCATTAAATATGCTTTAGAGAATTCTCTTGAAACAGTCGCTCCATATTGTAACATTGTACCCATTGGACTATTTCCATCAATGTTAGCATTTTCTCTTTTAGCGTCTTCCTCATTTGCTGACTTAAGTCCTAAATTTTCTAACGATTTTAAAAACTTATGTGTTTTCTTATCATCAAAGAAAGATTGACGAGAAGCATTTCTTCTTTCTCGATATTCAGAGAATGATTTATATACATCTTCATAGCCTTTATCTTCAAGTTCTTCCTCGATTAAATCTTGAATTTGTTCAATCTTAAATTTATCTGTATCTTTAGCTTCTTTAGCAATTCTTTTTAATACTGCTTGATACACTTTTTGTACATCTTTAGAAGTATATTTCCTTTCTTTCTCATCTTCATCAACATCAACTTCTACACTATCAAAACCTTTTTTTATTGCTAAAGCAATCTTAGTTTCATCGAAATCAACTTTTTTACCATTTCTTTTAATTACAGTTAAGCCCTCTAACTTATCAATTACTTCATTCATATTTTAACCTCCTCTTAAGTAACTTTCTAAGTTAATTTTAGGTTCATACTAATTAAAAAGCAATACCCAAAAATTGACTTTTTTTACCATTTTTTTTTATTTGTTGCTATATAAAGAAATTAGTAGAAATTTATTTTTGTTCGATTGACGACAATTTACATTTTTATACATTTTTAAAAAAATAATTTTTAATTTTTTTGTATTTTTTAAGTTTACTTTTTCAATTTTTCTCTTATTTTTCAATAAACTTGTATTTAAATTTTATAAAAAAATTAAAAAAATTAAAAAATTATTTTTTAAAATTTTTTAATTTTTTCATCAGTTGATCCAAATCCACCATTTCTAATTCCATCAGCCATATCATTATCAACTAACAAATATTTTTGGAAAATTACTTGTCCAATAACATCACCTTTTTTAACTTCAATATCATGGTCACTACAATTAAAATAAGCAAAGTAAAAGTGTCCATCATTTACTGTATTACAATAATAATCTGAATCTATTAATCCGACACTATTTGCCATTAAAAAACCTTTTTTGGGTCCACTACTCCTATTAAGTAGAAGATAACATTCATCATCCATACAATAGGCTTTTAAACCGGTAGGAATTAATGTTGGTTTAATTCCCGGATAATATTTAGGAATAATCACATCTTCTGCTGCTTCAACATCATATCCTGCAGAATGTTTAGTCTTTCTTACTGGTAAATGTATATCTTTATCTTCATATCCTTTTGCTATTTCAAATCCTCTTTGTCTCATTTTCTTACTCCTCCTAATAAATCATATACTTATCATTTCCATATAATCGATAAGCCTTTTTATATACTACTACTTTTTCTTTACTATTTTCCAATATCTTTTCAACTTCCCCTATTGCTAAAACTGGACTATTATGAAATCCAACCACTATATCAAAAAAGCATTCATTCTCTCCATATGGTCCTTCTCTTATTATATCTCCAAGCATTGCAATAAACATATGACTAATATCCCCTCTATACATCTGCAAAGTCTTACCTTGTTGTAAAGAGTTAAATACATTAGAAAATTGTTGAATTAAAATTTTCTCATCCCCATCAAGCTCGAGTGGACATAATCCCCTATCTATCTTCTTTAAATATCCACCTCTAACATTATCTTTTCTATCATAAGAAAAATAAAATGTATATCCTTTCAATAATTTTTCTTCTAACATAACTATTTCCTCACAATTTTACTATTATCTATATATAATATTATTTTCCTTTTCTTTAAACTTTTCTTAACATCAACTATTCTTTGATTACTACTACCAACATAATGTAGTTTTTCATCTGCTAAATGTAGTATAAATCTTCCCTCAAGTAAAACATCAATATTATTAAGAATCCCCTCTAAATTCCTATCATTTACAACTTGATTCATTAATTCTTCCCAAGTATATCCCGTATAGCACCAAATAGTTTTACTTGGATATCGCCTCTTTACTTCTAAAATCAACTTATAAATTTCTTCACGACTATCTATAAATAGTGGATCTCCTCCCGATAAAGTAAGGCCACTACACCAATCATTTTCTAATTCCGCAAAAATTTCACTTTTAGCACTATCATCAAACTCTAAGCCATCATTTTTATCCCAAGTAATTGGATTTTGACAAGCATGACACTTATGAGAACAACCACTAGTCCAAAGTACTACTCGAAGCCCTTCCCCATTAAGCATATCTGCTTTTGTAATATTATGATACTTCATCACATAGACTTCCTTTCAGAAATTTCAACCATCTTAGCATTATTAAGCATTGTATCACCATGAACTCTTGAATATGATAAATAGCCATTCATTCGATCAATTTTCATTAAATCAGTACTACCACACTTTGGACAAACATCCATATCTAACTCTTCATAACCACAATTATTACAATAAGCAAGTGATAAGTTTATCCCTTCATAAAAACCTTTATCCATAGCCCTTTCAACATATGTGAGCATTGCTTCCGTATTATAGTTTAAATTATAACGAACATATTGAATTCTACCACCTTTAAAAAGTTCCCAAAATCTATCTTCTAAATCTTGTTTTTTTATACCACTAATATTTTCCCAAACTCCACAATGGAAACTATTAGAAACATATTCCCTTGAACTTACACCATCAATTACTCCATACTTTTTTCTAAATTGCTGAACTTGCAATCCACATAAAGTTTCTGCCGGAGTACCATAAATAGCATATAAAATATGATCTTCTTTTTTAAATTCAAGTATTTTATCATTAATATATTTCATTACTTCAAGAGCAAAATTCCCATCTTCGACAATACTTTTACCATTATATAAAACTTGCAATTCATTTAAAGCCGTAATTCCAAAAGAAGCTGTTGCTGATTTTAATACTGGTTCAATTGCTTCTTCTGGCTTTAAATTTCCGCCATAAAATCCTCCTTGACAATAAGCAAGTGGATTAGTAGAAGCTTTTCTCTTAGCTAAATAACGATAAGTTCGAATATGAATCTTCCGAATCATTTCCAAGTAATAATCTAATACTTCATAAAAGTCTTTTTGTTCTTCCCGCGCTTTAGCTAAAATCATAGGTAAATGTAATGATATTGCTCCAATATTAAATCTTCCTATATAAACTGGTTTATCTTTATCATCTATAGGTTCCATTCCCCCTCTTTCATACCAAGGAGAAAGAAAAGCACGGCAACCCATCGGACTAACAATCCTGCCATATTTCTTATACATTTCCGGCACATATCCTTCACCACTTAAAGATAAGTAATCTGGATACATAGTCTTCTTACTACATTCAATTGCACATAAAAAACTATCTCTTAAATCTCCTCCATCGCCATGTAATTTCTTATCATATAAAAATACTAACTTAGGAAACAAAGTTGGACGTTTATAACCTTTCTTACCTTGTCCTTCCTTATGTACATTTAAAATAGTTTGAGTAATCATCTTCGCAAATTTATTTTTATCAACACCAAAAGTAAAAGTAACAAAAGGATAATCTCCTCTACTAGAACTTACAGTATTTAATTTATATTCAACACCTTGATATCCCTGTTCACATTCCCTAATAGTTTTACCCCAAGCATATTTATCGGCCTCATCTGTATACTCTTTACCTTTAATATCTAAATATTCTTTATAATATTTATCATAACTTTTTTGGGCATATTTCTTTAAAATAGTATCAACTTCTGGTACAGTAAATCCTCCATATTGCATCGCAGTTGTATTAGTAATAACATCTCCCATAACATTAAAAGCTGTTTGTAATGTCTTAGGCTCCGTATACCAAATATTACTCATTTCAAACCCATCTTTTAAGACATGAGCCATATCAAATAAACAACAATTCATTGTATCCCGTCTTGCACCCATATCATGTATATAAATATAGCCATCCTTACAAGCTTCTATTTCCGAAGCAGTTAAAAAAAATTTCTTATAAAGTTCTTTATTTAAACTATTATATATTAAACATCTCTGAGTAGTAACTAAAGCACTATCCATATTAGCACAGTCTTTATCACCAATATAAGTAATAACTTGTGCTTTCTTATATACTTTATCAAGAATATGAACGATATCTTTTTTATAATCTCGATACTCACGATAACTCTTGGCAACTAATGGATTAACTTGTTCTAATGCCGCCTCAACACAACTATGTATCTGTTCTACCGTTGGATTAGTAGTCTGCGTTTCTAATAAATCTCTAACAATATTAACTATTTTATCAAGTGCTTTATCAGTTAATTCTATCATAACTCGATCAGCACTAGCACATACTGCTTTCTTTATTCTTAAAGGATCAAAATCTTCTAAATAACCATTTCTTTTAACTATTCTTATTTCACTCATAACTATTTCTCCCTATCTTATAAACTAAATTTTAACCCAAAAACAAAACATTCAATGTTGCATTTGCAACAAAAATAAAAATTAGCTATAATTAAATTATTAAGGAGTGATAAAATGCTTGATACAATTACAAATGACAAACTTTTAGACTTTCGAAAAAATTTGTCATACTGTGTAAATGTCCAAAAAAAATCATTTGCTAATAAAGAAGTAATAATTAATAGTAATCTATCAAAAAAACAAATTGGCTTTATTATATATGGTCAAGCTAATATAATGAAAACTGATATTAATGGTAATACGACTATTTTAAGAGATTTAAAAAATAATGATATCTTTTCTAATCTATTCTTTCAAAATTCTGAAGATGAAATCTATATCATAAGTAACAAATCAACAGAAGTATTATTTATTGATTATTATCCGCTTTTAAAAAGCTGTTCAAAAAACTGTCCTTTTCATAATAATTTAGTCTTATCTTTATATGATTTATTAATAAATGATAATAAAAAACAAAACGAAAAAATCGAACTATTATCACAAAAAACAGTCCGACATAAAATACTTTATTTTTTAAAACAAAGAATGAATAAGGATAAAATTTTTAAAGTAACAACATCGTATAAAGCCATAGCTGAATATATCTCAATAGATCGAAGTAATTTTATGCGTGAATTATCAAAATTAGAAAAAGATAATTTAATTAAAAGAAATAAAGATACTATAACTATCTTAGATAAATAGCAAAGTAAAACATTACTCAATATCATTAATAAATATTTTTGTCTCATCAAAATCTAACAGATCAAATGTCTCATAACTTGTAGATATCAAAATATCAGAATGAGCCAAAATATTTTCACCAGTGAATCCTTGTACTACTATATCCATAAACATTAGTAGATCTTAAAATTATTTCAAATTCACCTGGAACTAAATCCTTTAAAGATACAACCTTCTTATCAACTTTATTAACTCTACTTACTGGAATGCTTCCACTATCTCTAACAAGTACTCCATGTTTATAAATAACATAACTATAACTAATTATCTTACTATCACCACTTGAAGTAATTTCATATGAGAAAGATAGTTTAGTATAATTCTTATCTAATGATAACGTTATCTCTGGTCCATTTTCATCATAATCTTCTTTACTAGTTTCATATTTTTGACATTTTAAATACCATCTATAACTATATCCATCTTTTGTATATTTAAAAATAGTAACTGAGACCACAGTACATTTATTTTTACTACGAACAAGAACATCTCCAATATGCTTTCTACTTTATAACCCTTGAAGAGTAATTTCTCTAAAATCACCAATTTCTTTTGGTAAAACTCTGGGTAGCCATTACAATATCTTTTTACTGTGTTTAATAATGTTTTTTCTGCTCTATCTAAAACAGTTTCAATACAAACAA
The DNA here is from genome assembly GCA_944358435.1 of uncultured Bacilli bacterium. Lineage (GTDB taxonomy): Bacteria > Bacillota_I > Bacilli_A > RF39 > UBA660 > CAG-877. The sequence goes on from CALVRD010000001.1 coordinate 18,879, forward strand.
CTGAAACTAAGGAATCAAAGTATTACAATTACCACTAAAAGTTCAACTAAAGAAAAAACCTTATTATTAGTAATACAATCCATCCTAGATATAAAACAGATTATTCCACATATTATTTATTACTTATATATAATAATATATTATCTAAAAAAGCAAAAAATACACCTAAGCGAAAACCTAGACGTATTAAAATATACAATAATTTTTTAATCTTCTTTCTTCACAAATTGTATTGGCTTATCCTTTCTTTGATTTAAATATTCTTTAGCAGATACCATTACTACTTTTCCATCAATAATACTTGGTTTGTAGCAATCTTCTATTCCTTCATTTTCCAAAGCCAAATTTGATCTTACACGCATCTTTGTAAGTGGAAATGAATTGGTATATGGTCTAACTTTATATACAATTTTTTCAGCTAATTCGAAAGCTAACGATTCTTGGCATATTGTCTCAACTCCACATAATAAACTATCTATCCTTTCCTTCCCTGCTTCTATTTCTTCCGGATGAAAACCAATATGAGCAACTAAAACATCACTTCTATCTTTTGGCTTAACAACTTCACAAGACATTACTCCATCTTGTTCCATTAATTTATCTGCAATCATAAAATATGGTACTTTTTGAAAATTTTCTAATCTTATAGCAGAATTATAACTTCCTCTAACTAAAACATTACCATTTTTTAAAACTGCTCCATAGACTTTACAATCTCCCCAAATTTTTCCTTCATTATCCATTAATTTAAGCTTCTTATTATCATTACCACTAAGATATCCAAGCATTGTACAATCAGAGTTCACAACTAATAAACCATACTCTTCATAACCACACTCTCCTCCAGCTTCATCTAAAACTGCTAAATCAACAGCTTGCAATGGACTAAGTCCATAATTTTCTCTAACACTTTTACCAAAAGAAAACCTTTCATGAAGAGCTTTATAAGGGGTAAAAAATATATTACCATGCTCTAAATCACCAGCACTTACTGAAAGTTTAGTAGAACCTATTACTAAAGGTAATATCTCACTACCAGCATTAATATTCCTTAAAACATCATTAATATATTTTTCTTCACCTTTAGAAACGTCTTCCAAAATAGATGAAACAATTACAGCATTAGAAAATCCATATTCCGCAAATTCCGGATTAAGTTCAGCTTGTTTCATTACTTCTATCAAAGTACTACGTGTTGCAAAAAATATATTAGGTTTATTAATAGCCATACTATATAGTAAAAATTTAGGATTACTAATAGGCTCAAATGCTATCGAATTTCCATGTGCAACTTCATTAATGATACAAGTAGATAAGTTAGCATTTAAAAAAGTTGGCATATGTGCTAAAGAACGCATACCATCCATTGCTTTTCTATCAAATAAATCTTTATCACTATATCTAGCCATAGCAATATAAGACTTATTAGAATGAACTATTGGTAAAATCTTATAAGAATCAACTGGAATCGTATAAGTAATTGTCAATGCAGCATCAAGCGCATCATCACCAGAGTAAAAAGTTCTTTTAGCATACCCATTATCATGACTATCCCAGTATTCAGAAATATTTAATAGTTCATAATAACTCATTATATCACGATCAGTTTTTTTAAATTCTAAAACTCTATCAACAAGTGGACATATTTTTTCATCAAACTTTTCGTACTTATCAAATCCCTCAGTAAGTGAATCAACTAATGATACAATAACTTTATCTTTAAAGCCAGTTTCCTTAACCAATCCTGCAATCTTACCATATATATCATCAGTACCAATAAATAATTTTTTCAAAGGTGTTCTCTTAAATATCATTTCAATATAGTCAGTACTAAAATCAGCCCCAATAAAATTAACAATTAATCCACACCTAGAAGCCGCTAATAATAAAACTAAAACTTCTGGAGTATTTGACATACACGCAACAATCTGATTGCTACGTTCTAACCCCATCTCATCAAAAGCCTTAGACATTTTATCAACTTCTGCAAATATTTCTTTAGCAGTCTTAGTATAACCCCTATAATATGTCATAGGTTGATCCATTTGTTTTTCCCATCTACGTTTAATTACCGAATATAAATTACAATCAGTACCATCATTAACATCTCTTAAAGCCTGTTTTAATTTTATTGGATTTTTAACGTGTCTTTTTTGTTCAGAAGGTTTCTTATCAGAAAACAAAATACTTCCTTGTCTATCAAGATCATAATCGCTCTCTGCTACTTTAATCCCTTTTAAATATAAATCAATATCATAACCATTAATCTTCATAACATCACCCCAAATGTTTGCTCATTATACCATAAATTAATAGTTTTGTCAATTTACATAACCTCATTAAAACCATATCTTAATATTTCAAAATGGGTATTATATGAAACTCCATCAATATTTGCCAAATACTCTGACGGATATAATAAATCAAATAAAGCTATTTTCCCAAAGCCTATAGCTCCACCTCTATCTAGAACAATTCCTAAAAAAGAATCACTAGTAGTATTAACCCTAACAATTGTCCCAAATGGATACTTTCTATCAGCTGCTAATATTCTTACATTACCATATTCATAATCAGAATAATATATTCTTCCATCACCAACATAGTCACCATATGCTAGATAACCACTGCATCCATAGCAATCTGCTCCATATCGACTAAGCTTACCAACCTGACTTTCTAATACATCACTAACAATAATTTTTTCATCACTATTTTTAACAGGTTCAATTTTCCCTTCAAAATCATCATTCAAAATTATATTTGAAGTAAATACATGACTTTCTAAATCATTAACATCAGCTGTAATTGGTAAAAATAATATAAATAAAATTAAAAACAAATAATATTTCATACAAAAACTCCCTGTAAATAAGATATTATCATATTTACACGGAGTTTACAACACTTTACATAATTTGGCAATTAACGATATCTATCACAAGTATATCCAGCCGCTTTCATATTTTTCTCAATTGAATCAATATTAGCCTCATTTTGAAATTCTCCTGGATATTCTCCACCAGCCTCAACATAAGCAGAAGATGCTGCTTCTACATCAATTGCACTATAATTAAATGTCTGTTCTCTTGTTAAAGTTCCACCAGATAAACTACAAACAACATTTATGCCAGATACATCTGAAGTAACACCTTTTAAATTCTTACATCTTTCTAAACGAGCATTTAAATCATCCGAATCAACAAATTCATCTCCAACAGTTGCTTCAACATAAGTTAACTTATTTAACTTACTATCTGTAAAATCAAACACATAACTATAACTAATATTGTATTTTTGATCAACTCTATCATTGACACATTTTAAAGTTCCAGTAGTAATAATCGTATTATCACTACCATTATCACCACGACTCATAATAGTAACAACATAACTATTTATTTCTGGTAAAAACATAACTATCAAAAGTAATAAAACAATAAATGCTCCCGCCATAAAACGCTTAAATTTACTTACTGGAACAGGTTGATAATTTTCCTTTTCCTTCATAGCAGCTTCTCTTTTTCTAGTTAGCTCAGCTTTTTGTTCTGAGGTTAATAGATTAACCTTTTCTTTACCATTAATAGAAAGAACTTCTGCAACTTCATGTTTTACATCAGAATTTTCTACTACTTTTTCTTCTTTCTTTTCTTCTAAAGATTCATAACTAACTGCTTCCTGAACAGGACTAGAAGTCTGAGGCGCAACTTGTGTAACCGGAGCTTGAGTTGCACTCTGAACTGATGCTTGAACTGGTCCTTGAGTAGCACCTTGTAGTGGAACTTGAACTGTAGCTGGTTGTGAACCTGCTCCACCACCATTTACTTGATTAACTTGGCCTACCGCTACTGTAGAAACAATACCATTTGTAGGTAAAGAATTATTATTTGAAACTGTTGTATATGTAGATTGAGTATTACCTACAGGTTGTGTAGTATTAACAGAAGTACTTGAATTAGACATATTATTATATCCAACAGTATCATTATTAACAGGAACATTATTAGAAACTGGAATTTGACTATTAGTATTATTTTCTTGATTCATAAGACTTTCCTCCTACCTTAAAATACATTATAGCACAGATAATTATCGTAAACTAGATATTTTTTCTTGAAAATTATCATCATTAATTATATAACTTCCAGCTACTAAAACATCAGCTTTACTACAAAGACTTTTAGTCTTATCATTAACCCCACCATCAACACTAATAACAGCACTACACTGATAAGTATCAAGTAAAGTCCTAATTTCTTCAATTTTTTCTTTAGTTTCCTCTATAAATTCCTGACCACCTTCACCAGGCTCAACACTCATAACTAAAATCATATCAACTAGTGGTAAATATGGTACTAATTCTCTAACATTAGTATTAGGCTTTATTGATAAACCCGTTTTAATTGAATAACTTTTAATTAACTTTAAGCACTCCTCTATATTTTTATCTACTTCGACATGAAAAGTAATAAATTCTGTATTAAGTCCCGCATATAAAGGAACATAAGATGCTGGATCCTCTACCATTAAATGAACATCTAACCTTTTAGATGTATATTTATAAATATGTTTCATTTCCCTAAACGGCATAGTTTTATTCTTTACAAACTTCCCATCCATTATATCAACATGAATATAGTCAACATCAGTTTCATTTAACTTAACTAAATCACGAACTATATCCTGACTACTTAAAAACGATGCACTTACTTTCACTATTTTACCTCCTCTATAAAATTTAAATAATTTTCATATCTACTCTCTAATATATTATTAGCTAAAACTTCCCTTTTCACAGCACATTCTGACTCTTTTGTATGCATACAATCTTTAAATGGACAAGGATAATTTTTAAATTCTCTAAAACTATCCCTAATATTTTCTTTTATATACCCATAAAAGTCAAGGGCCGAAAATCCCGGCGTATCCATTATCTTTCCACCATTAAAATCAAACAATTCAACTATTCTAGTTGTATGCTTTCCTCTACCTAAAGCTAAAGATATTTCCCCAGTTTCTAAATTCCACTTTGGATTTAACTTATTCAGTAAAGTACTTTTACCAGCCCCCGTCTGTCCTGTAAAAACACTAGTTTTTCCTTCAATAAGTTTTTTTATTTCAGAAATATCAGTATTAGATACTACTTTATATCCAATACTTTTATAATAATCTAATACTTTATAAAACTCTTTTAATTCATCTTTACTAACTAAATCTTCTTTTGTAATACAAATAATTGCTTCAACATTATGTAATTCCATTGTAACAAGTAATTTATCTAACAAATTAAGTGAAAAATCTGGTCTTACTAAGCTCGTAATTATAAATGCTTGATCAATATTACTAACTTTTGGTCTATTAAACTCATTCTTTCGTGGTAAAACTTCTTCTATTACTTTTTTTTCTATACTGAAAAGAACATAATCCCCTACTAATGGAGTAATATGTTCTTTTCTAAATATTCCACGACATTTACAAGGATATAAGTTACCATTACAACTAACATAATGTAAATCACTAACTATTTTAATAATTTGTCCTTGCATAAATCCCCCTAACTATTTCCTGACGTATTATTATCAGATGTATTATTATCTTTATCACCAGTTCCATCTCCTGGTTTTTCACTAGGTTTTTCTTCTGGTTTTTCCTCCGGCTTTTTAGCAACAACTATTCTTAAAGATGTCCCCTTATATATATTACTACCAACTGCTCTAGATTGACTAATAACTTTACCTTCTTCATATTCCGTAGTTTCTTGATATTGAACTGATAAATTTAATTGATACTTACTCGCAAAAGCTTCAACATCACTAATAGTCCATCCTTCAGCATTCATATCTGGAAATTTATCCATTATATTTGGAATAAATAAGGTAATTTTATCTCCTTCTTTTACTTCTGATCCTGCCGCTAAAGATTGTCCAATTATTTCTTGTTCATCATATTCCTTATCATCAGTATTTTCAATATCTTTCTTTTCAATTGTAACTTCTAATCCATAATTAGTTTCAAGAATTGTTTGAATTTCAATATAATTTTTACCTGTATAATCCTCAATTATATAAACTTCTTCACCAGCCGATTTATAAATCGTCACAACTGTTCCTTCTTTTACACTTCTTCCTTCTTCTGGATCCGTTCTAATAACTCTATTTTTTTCTATCTCATCAGACTCTTCCGTCTTAATTGTTGTTTCTACTTCAAGTCCCACTTTTTGTAATTTCTTTTCACAATCACTAACTTTTAATCCAACACAACTAGGAACTGTTACTGGTTTAGGCGAATTAGTCTCAGGAAGAACAAAAAAAACTACTACCAAAGCAATAACTAATAAAGAAAAAATAACTGTTAAAACTATTATAACTATATTAGTCTTTTTTCCCGTATTATCTTCTATTTTAGTCGCAATTATCATATCTTCCTCATCATTATTTTCTTGTATTTTAATTGAAGCAGTATCATCATCTGAGGAACTCATATCTTTAATTTTAGACTTCTTTTCATATTCATGTTCTGGATATTTGTACTTATAAGGTTCTTCATTCATTCTTTCATCATCTAAAGCTGTCAATAAATCTAAATGCATACTCTTAACTGTATCATAACGATTCTTTGGATTTTTAGCAGTCGCTTTAAGAATAATATTTTCAATACTTTGTGGTATTGCCGGATTATCTTCTCTCAAACTAGGAAGTGGATCTCTCATATGTTTAAGCGCTATTTCCACCGCATTGTCACCTTTAAATGGTAAACTTCCACTTAATAGTTCATAAAAAATAATTCCCATCGAGTATATATCACTTCGGGTAGTACAGCCTTTGCCACTAGCTTGTTCTGGTGGTAAATAATGAACCGAGCCCATTACTGAATTAGTTTGGGTTAACTGTGTTGAATTAAGAGCCATCGCAATACCAAAATCCGTAATTTTAATTTGCCCATCATCTTTAATCATAACATTTTGTGGTTTTAAATCCCGATGAATAATATAAGCATCATGAGCATGAGCCATACCATCTGTAAGTTGTAACATTATATCAATAGCTTCGGATAATGTTAAACTTCCACGCTTCTTTAGTAATTGTTTTAGCGTCTTTCCTTCAATATATTCCATAACAATATAGTAAAGGCCATTATCTTCCCCTACATCATATACTTCAACTATATTAGGATGAGCTAAAGATGAAGCCGATAAAGCTTCTCGTTGAAATCTTCTAACAAACTTTTCATCATTAGATAAATCTCCTCTTAATATTTTAATTGCTACATTTCGATCCAAAATAGTATCATAGCCAAGATAAACGTTAGCCATGCCACCTTCTCCTATTGAACGAATTATTTCGTAACGATCATTAATTTTTTGCCCCTTTGTTATCAATTTTTGCCACCTTCTTCTTCACGAATCAAATAAGCAACCGAAATATTATCTGTTCCACCCCTATTATTAGCTTTCTTTATTAACTTAATTACTTTATCTTCTACATCACCGGCAGATAGTAATACTTTTTCTATCTGTTCCTTATCTAACATATTAGTAAGTCCATCACTAGAAAGCAATATTTCTGTAATATCCATATCACAATCAAATATATCAACATCTATTTCTAATGAAGCCCCCAAAGCTTTCATAAGTACATTTTTCTTTGGATGAACACTAGCTTCTTCTTTTGTAAGCTCTCCAGCACTAACTAATAAATTAACTAGTGTATGATCATAAGTAACTTTATGTAACTTATTGTCTTTCATTACAAAACCACTAGAATCTCCAACATTACCAAAAAGTAAATAATCTTTAGTAAGTACAGCCATAACCAAGGTCGTACCCATTCCTTTACTCTCTGGATGCATCTTTTCATGCTGGAAAATAAGTGTATTTATCTCTTCTACCGCATCTCTTATCCAATTAACAGCATTAACTTTATTTAGATGTAAAAATGTTTCTTTAAAATGTTTTCCTAAATATCCAATCGCAATCGAACTAGCTACTTCACCAGCAGAATGACCACCCATCCCATCAGCAATAGCCATTAAATATTCTCCATCATTATTTTTTACGATGATGACACTATCTTCATTATGACTACGAACTTTTCCAGCATCGGTCAAATAAAATGATTTCATACACCCTCCTTTTTGCTTCTTAGTTGTCCACAAGCAGCACTAATGTTTCCTCCAAATTCTTTTCTTATCGTCACATTAATCTTATTCTTTTTAAGTATATCATAAAATTTCATTATTTGAATAGTACTACTTCTCTTAAAATTTAAATTATTTGTCTCATTATAAGGTATTAAATTAATATAACAGTTTAAATTTTTAACTAAATTACTAAGTTCAATTGCTTGTTCAACCCCATCATTAATGCCTTCAAGTAATACATATTCAAAAGTAATTCTTCGACTTGTATTATTATAATATTCCTCTAATACTGGAATAAGTAAATCCAATGGATATACTTTATTAATAGGCATAATTTTATCTCTAATTTCATTATTAGGAGCGTGTAAACTTATAGCTAAATTAAATTGTAATCCTAAATTACTAAATTCCTTAATCTTTGGAATAACTCCACATGTAGATATTGTAATATGTCTAGCTCCAATTGCCATTCCCTTAGGATGATTAATGATCTCTAAAAAATTAATTAAATTATCATAGTTATCAAATGGTTCTCCAATTCCCATTACCACAACATGACTGATTCTCTTTCCAAGTTCTTCTTCAATCATCAGCAATTGTAAAACCATCTCATAAGTTTCTAAATTACGAACCTTTTTCCTCCGCCCAGACTCACAAAACTTACATCCCATATTACAACCAACTTGACTAGAAACGCAAACACTATTACCATAATCATGTCTCATTAAAACTGCTTCAATATGTTCACCGTCATAAAGTTCAAATAAATACTTACAAACATCTACATCTTTTTCAACATTAACTATTTTTAATTTAGAAATACTATAATCTTTAGAAATTTGTTCAATTAATTCTTTTTTTATATTAGTAATCTCTTCATATTCATTAATTCTTTTTTCATATAACCAAGAAAACAACTGATCAGCATGAAACTTCTTAGATCCTAAAGAAATAAAATAATCTTCTAATTTCTCAATTGTTATTCCATATATATTATTCATAAAACCACTCCAAAACATATATTTATTATTATACTATATTTCTTTAGAAAAGGAAAAAAATTGTTATCCAATCGGATTAACAATTTGACTATTATTACCAAAATCAGAATATTCTAAAGTAATTTTAAAACTATCAGTACAAATATTCATAAATTTACCATAACTACTTAAGTCTAAATCAATTTCTTTCAATATTCCCTCACTATCAGCTATAAATATTATATTATTAGGTACTTCTAAAATATCTGTATTTATTCTTTCTATTCTATTAATCAAACTATTAGAAGATATTTGATAATTAAATAATCTTTTTCCATTATCAAATTCCGTTTTAGATATATATGTCGCATCAACAATAACTTCTCCTAATCGATTAAAATTCGTAAAATCTCTAAATACATAAGGATCTGTACTTACTGTCCAAGAATCATTACTATATACATAAAAAGTTTCCCCATCATAATAGTAATTATACCCATTAAAAGTAAACTTCTCAATATTTCCAACTTTTTCACCAGAATAAATCACTTCATTATTATCAACATTTATTCTATAAGTAAAATCATAATTTTCCTCTAATATCTTACTAACAGAATAAGTATCAGAAGAATTCATTTCATAATCTTCAGGACGCGTCATATTTTTACTACTAGTTCTAATAACTAAAATTACAAATAAAAAGAAAATAAAGTACACTCCAAAAAATAATATTCCCTTTCCCCGCTCTGTTTTCTTTAATTCACTTACAGTAGTCTTAATTATTTTAAAGGCATTTTCACTATCTTTTTGACTTTCTTTTACATTTTCTTTTTCTTCTTCATTCTTATCTTCAGACATTATTCTAACACCTTACCAACCATATTTTCTTTATTTTGAAGCCCATTAATATAACTAGATGCATCCATTCTTTTCTTACCAAATGGCTTAATACTTGTAAGAATAATCTCTCCATCCTTACAATTTACACCTATTCCAGACTTATATAATCCTGTGATTTCTCCAATCTTTCGATTAGAAAAGATTTTGTCGCTAATAATAGAACTATATACTTTCATTTCTTGTCCATCTAACATAACAAAAGCACCCGGCGTTGGAGATAAACCTCTAATCAAATTAAATACTTCTCTTCTTGTAATATTAAAATTAATATGTTCTTCTTCTCTTTTTATATTCCAAGCATAAGTAACTTCATCTTGATTTTGCTTTATTCTTTTATTTGTCCCCTTAATTATCTCCGGTAAAGTATCTAATAATAATTCTTTCCCTATTAAACTTAATCGATTATGTAAACTTTCCAAGTTGTCATTATCAATTATTTCTGTATCTCTTTGTGAAATAATATCTCCACTATCCATCTTAACATCCATATACATAATAGTAATACCAGTTTTTTCATAACCATCTATAATCGCTTTATGAATTGGTGCTCCTCCACGTAACTTTGGAAGTAATGAAGCATGAACATTAATACAACCAAGTCTTGGATAATTTAAAATTTCTACTGGTATTAGTTGTCCATAAGCACAAGTAATTATTATATCAGGATTAAGATCTAATATATCTTGATACTCTTCTCGTACTTTAACTGGCTGAAGACAAAGAATATTATTCTTAATTGCTACTTGTTTAATAGGTGTACTAACTAATTCTTGATGTCTACCAACTTTTTTATCTGGTTGACTAACAACTCCTACTACATTATAATTTTCTATTAATCCTTCAAGTATTGGTACCGCAAAATCTGGAGTACCCATAAATACTACTTTTATATTTTCCATTTCTATACCCCCATACTAATCGTAATAATTGTTAAAATTACCCCTAATGCAATAAATAAAGAACCAAGTAATATTAATATTGACACCTTTCCATATGCATTATTAAGTCTTTCAACATTACCTCTTGTAACTATATTTCTAGTTACAGAATCAATTGATTGACTATTTCTTAAAGCAAATAAAACTTTATAATTAGGTATCTCTATAAATTTTATATCTAAACTTTCTATTCTTTTACTAACTGGAATATTATTTGACCTAGAACTAAATATTTTAAAAATAGCTTCTCCTAAAGAACTATCACTATTTAATATATCATTAATATCTCTTAAAGCATTAAGTCCTAATGTTTTCCTCTTAACTAACATCACATTTATATTAGCTGAACCTTTCTGTAAAACTTTCCATTCATTACAACATATTTTAGTAATGTACTTTCTCTCATAATCATTAAGTCTAGCTTTCTTCATTAACTTATTTAAATTAGTAAAACACCCTAAATAATCATTCTTAAAATATGCTTCTTTATCACATAAATCACTATCTAAAGCTCCACCTAACAATCTATAAAAGTACATTGGTGAATTAACTCCATAATAGCATCCCATTACAAAACTATCTGTAAAATCTATATAGTTTTCATGAAAACTTTTCTCCATTATTGAAATTCTATTATGTTTATTAAATATTTTATCTATCTCAATAAATTTAGAATAAGAATGTTGATATTGTTCAGGAACAAAGCCAAATCTTTTAATTTGTTCTTTATAAACACCGGAAAATCCATGAAAAAAATATCCTTCTTCTATATATTTATTATATACATATTGTAATAATTTTCTTCTTTCTTCTGAATCTTCTCTATTAGTAATATTAAGTTTTAAAGCACATAATTTACCAATAATAGTCGCAATCCCAAGATTTATATCATGAAAATTATCTAATTTTTTAAATAACTTTCTAACTTGAACAACATATTCGTCTAAAAAAACATCAGTTTCAATAATAATTTCATATTTTAATAAAGCATTAAAAAATGTAAAAAGAGCTTCCTCTGTACTTGAAATATCACAATAAATAATCGAACTATCAGTCTTTTTATCATTATAATTGTCTGAAAAAAGTTCTTCTATAAATTCACAAACATCTTTTCTTTTAAACATTTTCTCTAACACACGCTTCACCAACCTCTAAAGCAAAACACTTATCTAACTATTTACTCGAAAACCATATAAATAAATAATATAAAACTCCTATTATTGCAAAAACCCAAATAATAAAAGTAAGTATTCTTATCATAATATTATTCTTATCCCAAAAACCATCTGTTTTTCTTGAAGCATTACTCATAATATTATCAAACTCTTCTGCATTTCTTTGATTAATTATATTTTCAACTGGAGTTTCTTCAAAAGATGAAAAAGTATCATCAGTTATTTCATCATGCTTTTTTCTATTAAAAAGCTTCTTTTTCATAAAGAAACACCTCTATTCTAGTAATAGAATAACATATTTTTTTAAAAATGACTAGGATTAAAATCTATATCTATTTTAATTTTTTGATTTCCCTTATAATGTTCAATTATCTTATTAAGTACTTCTCTAATATTACCATCACTCTTATATTTTATAATAATACCATATCTATAAATATTATTTAATTTAAAAATAGTACATGGAGAAGGGCCTAATATTATTGAATTAGTAATATTTCGATCAAGTGCTCTTTTAATTTTGTTTGCTTCTCCACCCAAAATATCTTTATCTTTTCCACTTATCTTAATATAACAAATAAAGTAATACGGAGGATATTTTAATTCTCTTCTAATACTCATTTCCTTATTATAAAAACCTATATAATCATGTCTTTTAGTATATTCTATCGCATAATGTTCAGGATTAAAGGTTTGAATAATAACTTGTCCGCTTTTCTTACTACGCCCACTTCTACCAGCAACTTGTGATAATAAGGAAAAGGTATTTTCACTACTTCTAAAGTCGGGAATATTTAAACTAGTATCAGCATTAATTACTCCTACTAATGTTACATCTTCAAAGTCTAATCCCTTCGCAACTATCTGAGTTCCAAGTAATATATCATACTCATGCTTTTTAAAGGCTGTAATCATCTTTTCATGCATTCCCTTACGACTTGTCGTATCAACATCCATTCTTAGTATTTTACTTTCAGGAAATAACTTATGAAGTTCTTCTTCTATCTTCTCAGTTCCAACACCAATATCACTAATAGACTTCTCCCTACATTCTGGACACGTATCATAAACTTTAGTACCATATCCACAATAATGACATCTAAGCGTATTACTAGTTTTATGATAAGTAAGTGTAATATCGCAATTAGGACATTTAAAAGTATAACCACATGACTTACAACTAATAACTGATGAATACCCACGTCGATTAAGTAACAATATTACCTGCTCTTTTTTAGAAAGTTTATCCGCAATAGCCTCAACTAAGGTTAAAGAAAAATGTCCCTTACTTTGCTTAATTCCTAAATTCATATCAATTATATCTACTTTAGGCAATTCACGTCCATTAATTCGATTAGATAAAGATAATAACTTATAAACATTTTTTTTAGCTCTCGCAAATGCTTCAAGCGATGGCGTAGCACTTCCCATTACTACTGGACAGTCATAATATTTTCCACGAATAATTGCAATATCTTTTGCACTATATCTTGGATTAGAATCATCTTGTTTATAAGAATCACTGTGCTCTTCATCTATAATAATCATTCCAATATTATTTAGAGGCGCAAATATAGCACTTCTAGCCCCAATAACGATCTTCGCTTCCTGTCTTACAATTCTTCTCCATTCATCGTATTTTTCCCCATCAGATAAAGCTGAATGAATTGCTGCAATATTATTCCCAAATCTTCTTTGAAATCTTTCTACCATCTGTGGAGTTAAACTTATCTCTGGAACTAAAACAATACTAGTTTTTCCTCTTGCTAAAGCTTTATCTATAAGTTCCATATAAACTTCAGTCTTTCCACTTCCAGTAACCCCATGTAATAAATAAACATTATGAGCAAATGAAACACTATCAACTACTTTTCTTTGATCAGAAGTTAATTGCTTTTTCTCTAACAGCCCTTCATTATAATTAAGTCTATAATGTTCCCGTTTTTCTTCAACTAAAATACCTCGTCTAATTAAAGTATTCAAACTGCTAAGAGATATATCACTAAGTCTTTTTTTCAAAATAGAACCCTCAGTCCGACATAAATTTATTATTTCTTCCTGCTTACTATTAATATTATCAATTTCAACATTAGTATTTAAAGAATAAAATGTATCATATTTTTTACTAATAGAAACACCATGTTTAGCTTTTAAAGCTTTAGGTAACATAACTTGATAACAACTAATTAAAGTCGATAAAGTCATCTCCTGCATCTTTCTACCTAGCATCAATAACTCTTCATTTAAAACAACTTCACTATCAACAATACCAATAATTTCTTTTAAGTTAGAAGCACCAGTCTCTTTTTTTATTTCTAAAACAAATCCCTCCAGTTTCTGATTACCAAAAGGGACTTCTACTCTAATACCAATCTTAATATATCCTTCTAAATTACTAGGCACACTATAATCAAAAACTTTATCAATATTTTTATTTGATAATTCAACTAAAACCCCAATAATCATAGTATCACCTCTCATAAATATTATACAAAATAAGTTAGAAAAAAAGATCCTAAAATCAAGATCTTATTCCAAAAATAAATACATCTAAATTATTTCTTCCTCATCTAAAGTATCAACACTAGTATTAGTAGTCAAATCTTCAATAATCTCACTACTAGTATCTTTCTTTACCTCTTCATCAAATAATATTTTTGGATCATCAGTTAATTTATTAACATCTAATTTCTTTTCTTCACTTGCCATTAAAATCATTCCTACAACAAATGAAATGACTATTATAAGACCAAAACCTATCAAAATTATTTTCATCTTTATCCCTCTATTCTTTTTATATACCTAAAACAAACGTAAAATATCATTTATTGTAACCACAACCATTAATAACATAAGTAACATTAATCCAATTGCATGAATCTTATTTTCTAATTCTGGAGAAACAGGAGTTCCTTTAATCTTTTCAATTATAATAAATAGAATATGTCCACCATCAAAAGCTGGTAATGGAAGTAAATTAATAAAGCCAACATTAATACTTAAAAATGCTACTAAGTACAAAACATTCGCAACACCAGTCTTACTTTGTTCTCCAACTATTGAATAAATTCCCACTGGCCCACTTAATTGATTAAGCTTAATTCCTCCTGTAAATAAATATCCTACTGTATAAGCCATTTGTTTAAAAATTGACCCCATCTTCTTAAATGTATATTGAATAGCATTAATAAACCCCTGTTCATTAGTTTGTTGCATTCCAAGACCATATCGATAAATTTCTTTACCATTTTCTTTAATCTTTTCCGGTTTAACTTTAAATGTTAATTCTTTATCATCTCTTTTAACAACAATAGTAGATGCTTTCTTAGGATCCGCAACAGCTAAAAATAATGACATATCATCACTAGTACTAACTTTATTTCCATTTATTCTAGTAACAATATCTCCCTTCTTTATTCCAGCTTCTATTGCTGGAAAACCTTTATCAACAGAAGTAATTACCGGGTTCATTGTTGGGCTACCCCAAACAAGAGCTATAAAAAATAAAATTAAAAATGCCGAAATAAAGTTATTACCCGCTCCAAAAAACATAATTAAAAATCTCTTAAAACAACTCTTTGATTGTAGTCTTCTATCTTCTGGAACTTTCTTTAAATCATCATCCTCAATATCTTCTCCAGCTAATTGACAAAATCCACCAATTGGAATAACTCTTAAAGTATATTCAGTTTCTTTTCCCTTTTTACTAAACAATTTAGGCCCCATACCTAAAGCAAATTCATAAACATAAACACCTGTAATCTTCGCAAAAATAAAGTGTCCAAATTCATGTACAAATATAATAAATCCTAAAATTAAAACAAATAAAATTATATTTAAAATAATTGACAAATATATCCCTCCTATATTATTCCAAGTAATAAAATAAATACTAATACAACAAATATTAAACTATCTAATCTGTCTAATATACCACCATGTCCTGGAATTAAATTAGAAAAATCTTTTTTTCCATACTCTCTCTTAATAAATGAAAAAGCTAAGTCTCCAAATTGTCCAACACAAGTTAAAAAACATGTTACCAATATAACTAAAACTAAAGAATTAGCTGGATTAATAACTGTAATATAATAAGCAGAAGCAACAATTGTTCCCATAAGAGATCCACCAATAGATCCTTCTATTGTCTTATTTGGTGAAATAGTAGGTGCTAATTTATTTTTACCTATTAAATTACCAGTAATAAGAGCAAAAGTATCAGTCATAGTAGTTATCAATAATAAATATATGATATAAGTAACATCATAATTACGAGTCACTACTAACAAATTAAATCCAAGTCCTATAAAAACAACTGATCCAACTAGAAATAAAGCATCATTTAAATCATATACATTAGTATCTTTAATAAATACCATAGGTAATAAAAAGGCAAATATAATAATACTTATAACTCTATAATCTATACTACAAACAAATTGTATAGAATCATAATTACTTATAGTAAAAAATATAACTAATAGATATGCAAATATTTTTAATATAATTGGAAACTTACGTTTACTTTCTCTAGTATGTATAAGTTCATAAAGTCCTAGTACTGAAAGCAATGTCATAAGTACCGCAAATGGTATTTCACCCACTATTAATAATGGTATAAATATTGCAATCATTAAGATTGCACTAATAATTCTTATCTTCATTATTGTCCTCCAAATCTTCTATTACGCTTACTATATTCTTCTAGCGCATTGTCAAACTCTTTCTCATCAAAAGCTGGAAACTCTACTTCTGGAAAATAAAACTCAGCATAAGCATTCTGCCATAATAAGAAATTACTTAATCTTTCTTCTCCACTAGTTCTAATCATTAAATCAACTGGTGGTAAATTATGATATAAGTTTGCAGCAAATAATTCTTCAGAAATATCAGAAACCTCTATTTTCCCATCTAAAACCATATCACTTAATTTCTTAGTAGTATCAACAATCTCTGCTTTACCACCATAATTAATACAAATATTAAAAATAGAACCATTATTATTTTTAGTTTTCTCAGTAATATCATCAATCATCATTAACACTTTATCTGGTAAAGGTTCTCTCCTTCCAGAAAACACTACTTTAATATTTTTCTCATTTAATCGATCAAAGTATTTCTTAAATGCCATTGAAAATAAATTCATTAAGTAATCTACTTCAATCTTTGATCTTTTAAAATTCTCAGTAGAAAAAGCATAAACACTAAGTACTTTAATACCTTTAGAAAAGATATAATCAGCTAAATTTTCTAAATTAGTAAAGCCCCTATAATGACCCTCTTGTGGAGTCATATTATTTTTTTTAGCCCATCTACGATTACCATCTAAAATAATCGCAACATGTTTTGGTATTTTAAATTCTTCATTCATATTATTACCTCACTTTAATTATATAATATACAGAAAAAAAAAGGAAGTCAAAGACTCCCTAAAATTTATCAATATCAATTTTTACATACTTATTACCTTTCAAACTACTACTAGCTTGTACAAGAGTTCTTAAAGCATTAGCGCATTTTCCACCTTTGCCAATAACTCTTCCCATATCTTCTTCCGCTACCATAACTTGAATAAGTATAACATTTTCATCTTCAGTAGAAAACTCTTTAACACTAACTGCCTCTTCATTTTCTACTAAAGATTTAACTATTTCTTCAGTTAATAAAACTAAATCCATACTATTTATCCTTCTTTGCTCTTGATTCAGCATACTTAGTCATAATACCAGCTTTACTGAATAAATTTCTAACTGTATCAGTAGGAATAGCTCCATTATTTAACCATTTTAAAGCAACTTCTTCATTAATTTTAACTTGTGCTTCTGCTCCAACTGGTGCATAAGTACCAACTAATTCCAAATATTGTCCACTTCTTGGACGTCTTGAATCAGTCGCAACAATTCTATAAGTAGGTTTCTTCTTAGCACCCATTCTTGTTAATCGTAATTTAACAGCCATTTTCTCTCCTCCATTTCTAATTACTGGAATTATTATATTATATAAAAAAATACTTGTCAACCACTTTTTTATAACACCATCAAAAAATAGTTAAATACAATAAAAGCCCTAAATTCATAGTAATTATTACCACTACCATCAGTCCAAAAGACTATTTTTAAATATTATCTTCCTATTACTCATATCATTAAAATAATTCTTTATTTTTGATACAACGCTCTTTATAGTAATCACCCATATCATTACTATTTTTTTACTAAAAACACTATCTCTTTTTCAAAGTACATTCAAAAAAATAATAACCTAAGTTATTATCTTTTAAATAGTATGATCATTTATAAAATTTTCTGTTACTGCATCATCTATTTTATTAACTTCTTCCTCTATTTTAGATTCTTCCACTATTTCTTCCCATGGATCTTCTTCTGTATTAGTTTGAATCTTTACTTTTATATCTCCTACTAATTCAATACCAAGTTCTTTTTCAATAGTATATTTAATATTATTTCCATCTATATCAACTTTAACACAACTTGGTTGTTTTAAACTTCTAACAATAATTTCTTCTCCAGTAGACTCTTCTTCTCTATCACGTAAATGAACAACTTCTGTATAATTCTTTGTTTCTTTTAATACTTCAGTTTTAGTATCATTATCATAAGAGTACCAAATATTTACATCATAACTACCAGTAATTGTTATTTTATCTCCTGTCTTAACACCATTAAAATTATGATTAATTACCCAACATCCAAGTATTGTCGATGGATTATTATTAACAGACACAACATTTTCTGTTGTAAATAATTTTTTACCCTTCGCAATAACCGCCTTAGTAACTATTTCTCTATAATTAGTCATACGTAACCTCCTAATCTAATTTATGCTAGAAACTAAAGAAAAGTACCAAAAGAAAAAGCATAACAAATAATAATTATGCTTCTAACTAAAATATTTAATTGTTAAGAACTTTATAAAAATAATCATTAAGTTCATCTTTAACTAAATTAATTTTTTCATTTACTCTCTCTAAATACTGACCATAAATAACATATATTGGTATAGAATTAAGTTTTTCTTCTAACTTTTTTACTTCTTCCAAGTCTTCATCTTTATCACTATTAACATACTTCTTTTGTAAGCTTTTAATCTCATCTATTAGATTTAAAAGCTCTTTATTATTATTCATCTGCTTCTTAATATCCAAAAGCTTCTTATAGTCATCATCTAGAATAATACAATTAATTACTTCATCTAGTGCTTTATCCAACTAATTCACCATCTAAACTCCAAGTCTTAGCTGAAGTAACCTTTACATTAACAATATCTCCAATATTAATCTTTTTATCTACTGAAAAATTAATTAATTTATTAGTATCTGTATAACCAAAATACATATTATCTTTTTCACTTAAACCTTCAACAAGTACTGATACAATACTTTCTTCTAACTTCTTATTATTTTCTAAGAAATATTTATTAACCACTTGATTTAATCGTTGTAATCTTTCTTCTTTTTCTTTTAAAGATACTTCATCTTTTAACTTACAAGCCGGTGTTCCTTCTCTTGCAGAAAATATAAATGTAAAGGCATTATCATACTTACATCTTTCTACTAAGTCTAATGTTTCTAAAAAATCTTCTTCAGTTTCTCCTGGGAAACCTACAATTATATCTGTTGATATTGCTACTCCTGGAACAACTTTTTTAATCTTATCAAATAATTCTAAATAACTTTCTTTTGTATATCTTCTACCCATTAATTTAAGTATTCTACTAGATCCACTTTGCACTGGTAAATGAACACTAGGCATAATATTTTTATATTTACCAATTACTTCAATCATTTCATCAGTAAAATCCCATGGATGTGAAGTCATAAATCTAACTCGTGGAATATCTTTCTTCGCAATATCTTCAAGTAAATTACCTAATGTATAATTATCATATAAATCTTTTCCATAAGCATTAACATTTTGGCCTAATAAAGTAATTTCTTTGTATCCATCTTTAATTAATTCATCAACTTCTCTTAAGACATCTTCACGAGATCTACTTCTTTCACTTCCCCTAGTATATGGAACTATACAATATGTACAAAACTTGTTGCAACCATAAATAATATTTACATAAGCTTTATAATTATTAGTTCTAATTACTGGTAATCCTTCAACTAAGTCACCTTCTCTTGAGAAAACTTCAATCTGTTGCCTGTTCTCTTCAATTGCTTTATCAATAATTTCTGGTAATTGATATAAATTATGTGTACCAAAAACAAAATTAACAAATTTATAATCTCTTAATATTTCATCTACTACACCAGCTTCTTGTGCCATACATCCACATAATCCAACTATTAAATTCTTTTTCTCACCCTTTAAATGTTTTAGTCTTCCTAACATACCAAAAGCTTTATTATGAGCATTTTCTCTAATAGAACAAGTATTTAATAAAACTAAATCAGCATTATTATAATCATCAACTTCTTCAAATCCAAGTTCACTAAGTAAAGCTCTTATATTCTCACTATCATGTTCATTCATTTGACATCCATAGGTCTTTAAGAAAAACTTCTTACCCATATATTTTTGTTTAATACTATCATCAAATATAAATTCTACTCGTTTATAATCCCTCTTATCTCTAGTTCTTGCTTCTTTATAATCAGGTAATCGCATCATATCACTTCCATTTCTTTTATTCCAAAATATAATAACTTAAGATTATTTAAAAATCAACTTTTGTAATTAAGATTTTTTATATTGAATAGGCTTATCCCCACTATTATAACTACTAATATAATCTTTAGAAACACCATCATAAAAAGTAGTTCTTTTTAACTTATTAATAAGTGGACCAGTATCAAATATTTCCCTTTCACCTCTAGAAATATAATCAGCTATAGTTAAACAGTCAATTGCTCTTTCATAATCATCTTCCTTACCTCTTTTATAATAACATAATCCAAGTCTACGATAATTAAAACTATTAGGCATATCAAAAGCCGATAATAACTCTTTATACATTTCTATAGCCTCATCATAAAAATCATTTTTATAATAAAAATCTGCTTCTCTAAGACAACTTTTAACATCAATAAAACAAGAATCTCTATATCTAAGTACTAATCTTTTTCTATCTTCTTCATCCTTTATGTAAATTGTCTCTAAATTGATATTAGAACTAACTTCATCTTTAATTTTCTCCATTTCTTCATCACTCATTACTTCAAACATTACTAATGAATGATTTTCAAGTACTGGGTTTATTGATTTTATAGTATTAGTACCAATAGTAGACAAATCTGTCTTAGAAAACAAATCATCTTCCATATTTCTATTATAAGATCTTCTTAAATCATAAATATCAAAAACTTCTCCTGTAATGTTCTTTACTCTAGATATAAGTTCTAAATAAATTTTAGCTTTATCAAACTCTCTATATTGTAAAGCATAATAATAATCTTGAAGAAAAGTAGTAACATCTAATTGATATGATCCTTCTTTCATTAATTCTAATTCTCTTTTAGTAATAGGAAAACTCTTATCATCACTTATTAAATCAAGTTTTATAAAACAAGAAAATATAGCTAAGTATTCACTTGTACCTAATGTATTTAAATAATATATTAAATTATTAAATGCACCATCTACATCTTGTTTTAATAAAAGATCATTAATTTTATCAAATAATTTATTATTTTCAACTAATTTATTTTCTTCTTCAACTACTCTTTCTAATAATAATTTCATAGTTTTTGAAGTAACTTGTTTTTGTTCTTGAAATAATCCTAAAGCTTTTTTATAGTTAGCATTTTCTATTGAAGAAAAACAACTAGTACAATCATAACTTTTAATAATTGGTAAAGTTTTATCATCTATCATTCTTTTTAAATCTTTAAGTATTAAAAGTATATATCCATCAAAGTTTGATATACCATGAAACTCCTTTTCTTCTTCTATTACTCTTATTGCTTTTTCATATTCTCCTGCATTAACTAGCTTATAAACTTCTTCTTGCCTCTTTTGATATGATTTTCTTACTCCAATTAAAAGTCCCATCGTAATACGTTTAGCTACATTTTTATTTCCATATTCAGGACTTTTTCTTAATAAATCAATAGCATGCTGTATCTTTTTATCAAATGCTAAAGTTCTAACTTCATTTTGTAACTCTTTATCAGCATATCTTTCATCATCATCTAAAACATACATATCAGTAACTTTTAAACTAGATAAATATTTTTTTAAATCATCAGGTAATTCTATATTAAAACTCATTAAATATAACCAAAAATTATGTTCTCTCCTATATTTATCATTATCTCCATTTTTTACTAGAAACGATATTTGTTCAAGGCTTTCTTCCCAATCCTGATGAAAAACTCTATTCATTAATTTAACCGCTCGATATAAACCATTATTAGGATCTAATTCAATACATTTATCTATTACTTGAGCCCCTCTATCATATTTTTTAATCCTA
This sequence comes from uncultured Bacilli bacterium, assembly GCA_944358435.1. Classification (GTDB taxonomy): domain Bacteria; phylum Bacillota_I; class Bacilli_A; order RF39; family UBA660; genus CAG-877. The sequence goes on from CALVRD010000001.1 coordinate 41,454, forward strand.
GAACCAGATAAATATTTATAATAATAAAACATCTTATAGACATTTGCTACTTCATAAAACCCTCTTTTTACTCTTCTAATTTTACCAGCTTCAATTAATCTAGTTAAATCTTTATTTGTAAATCCTAATTCTAGTAACTCTCTAGTAGTTACAACATCATTATCAACAAATAAATCATACATATTAGTTTCTTTTTTAAAATTTATCATAATATATCCCCCAAACAAATAGATATATTTATAATATCACAAATTTTCATCACTACAAAAAAAAACAACTAAATAGTTGCTTCTTCTAATGAATCTTCAATAATACTTTCAAGTACTGAGTATCCATTATCCATTATTTCTTTTTTTATTGTATCCAAGTTTTCATTTATTTTATTTATTAAATTTTGCATACTTGGAGCTAATTCTTTTTTTTCTAAATTTTCAACAATTACTTCTAAATTATTTAATTTAGAATATTTCCCATAATAAACATTTTTAATAGATGCATGACACAACTTTTTAAATGATAAAATATTAATATTGTTAAATCTTTTATCTTCTAATATTTTAAAAGCTGCTCCAATATAATTATTATTTATTGCTCTATCAAATACTGTTTCACCCTTATTATTTCTAATATTTGGAAGATAATTCTTCTTCTTAGTTAATTGTGCAATTATCATAAGTGCTGACACTGAATTATCAAGTGCTAATATGTGTCCAAAAGTATCTCCATCTAAGTTTTGGTGATTTACATCCCAATTACGCTTTTTTATAAGCTTTAATACTAACTCATATTGTTTAGCCTTCAACAATCTTGTAACAACATCATTGCCTACACTATCACACAAGTTCACATCCACTTTATTTTTTTCTATTAATGTATTAACTACTTCAAAATATCCTTGTTTAATTAATGAAAAAATCAGGGACGGTTCCTCACTACAAGCATTAATAGCTTGCTGTTCATCATAAAACATTTTATACACCTCTTTGTTCATGTGACAGTTCATTATTCTAGCAGATTTATAGGTTCTTGTCAAATTTATCATCTCCACTCTTACTATAATAGTGAAGTAAAATGCTAAACTTTATGCAAAAAAAGCTCATATTTCAGAGCCTTAATTATATAAATGATTGAAATATTATCATCAAAACACCAAATGTATTTTGAAAAGCATGTACCATCATACTAGTATAAATATTATTTGTTTTAGTATAAGAATAAGCTAATGCTCCACCCATAGCAACATAATTTATTGATTGTACAATAATACTATATAAGCCTTCTTCAGATAAAAATGTATGCAGCAAACCAAATGTAAGAGCTGATACGATAATAAAAGCCACATCATTTTTTATAAATCTTCTAAGACTACCTCTAAAAACAGCTTCTTCAACTATTGGTGCAAAAATTATAGCAGATGGAATTAAATACCAAAGTGGTAAAGTCTTTAAAGCTTCCTGATTTCCTGACTCAGCCTTAGCTCCTAAGAAAGTCATAATAACTCCTGCTACTAAAACAACTCCAAGCATTAATAACCAATATTTTAATGAAGAACGTAAATAAGCAGAAAAATTATCTCTTAAATGCTTAAAATCACTTTTATATTTTCCTATAAATGCCCAGACAGCAACACTTAAGATAATTAAGTCATAAAAAATTGTTGAAAACATATAATTATTAGTAATTTTATAAATTAGCGGAACAAATAACAATTGTCCAAAGAATACTAATATTAAAATTGCAGCTGATATATAATCTTTCTTTGTAGATTTTAAATTTCTAATTTGTGGAATTTTCTTTTTCTCCTTCTTTTTTACATCAACTGCATCTTTATCAGTAACCATTAATACTAACGCTACTACTGATAGTAAAATAGTAATGCTAAGACTACTAGTAAAAATTGCCGCAACAAGTAAACAAAAATTAGATACTTTATTAATTAGTCTTCCATCTTTTAAAATTCTAACTAGTAAAATAAGACCAATTACCACTGATACAACCGCAAGCATTTTATAACCTAAAGCAAGTGTATTTAAATCAAACTCTAAATCATTTGAAATAGATTTTAATGCCTCTTTAGCAATACTTTCACAATTTAAAAATGTAAAAATTCCTAATCCAACCTGAAGTAATGCATAAATAACATAATAAATTTTTCTTTTCATGAATATATCCTCCTATAATTAGGATACTACAAAAAAAAGATTAATGTACAATTTACACCAATCTTTTAAAATTTACAGATTAATTTACGTAAATAAATTTATAAAATTTGACATAATATTTACGTAAATTATTTAAGTTTATTTCCACAATTTGTACAGAAGTTTCCACCGCTTGTTGGATATCCACAATTACCACAATATGCTCCACTTCCAGTAATAGCAGGTGCACTATTTTGATTAGCTTGCTGATTAAATGCATTAGTAACTGCTCCACCAACCATACCACCAGAAGCCATATTCATCATACCAATACCCATAAATCCATTAGCTGCTCCACCTTCATTACTAGCTGCATTTTTAACTGCTTCAGCATAAGCTCCTGTAAGAGTACCTTGTTGCATATAACTATTAGATGATAATTCATAATTATCAATTTTCTTAGCAGACTCATCATCTAAAGTAACTGATTCAACTACAAAAGTAACAAGACTAATACCACGATCACGAATTGGCTGATCAAATACTTTAGCATCCATTGCTTTCTTAATTTCATCAGTACTACTTGGAAGCTCTAAAACTGGAACTTTATGTTTATCAGTACCTAACTCATTTAAGACATTTTGGAAAGCACCAACTACTTCTGCTCGCATTTGTTCAACTAGAGCATCTTTTCTATATTCCTCCGCTACTCCTGCAATTCTTGACATAAATATTGCTGGATCTGATATCTTAAATGTATATTTACCAAAACATTTAACATCAACTCTTAATGGTGTAAGTGTATTAGTCATTTGATTTGGAATTGGATGAGACCAATCTTGAAATGGAATTGGTGCTGGTGTTCCAAATTTGTTATCCATAATTTCTTTAGCATTAATATAAAATACTGCTTGTTCTTTATTTACTGCTCCATTATAAGTAAAACGCGTCCACATTTCTTTAAATACTGCTCCAAACTGACCAGCAAAAAAGCTTGGTGATGAAGATTGATCGAAAGTATAAATTCCTGACTCTGCAGTTGCATCTAAAACTTGTCCACTTTGAAAGATAACCGCTATTTGTCCAGGTGCAACTTGAATTGCACTATCCTTTGAAATTACCCCATTAGGAGTAGAAACTTTTTTCATTAAAATTTCCTGTCCTAAATCTTCACATTTGATATATTCTTTCCATTGATCATGTAGAGTACCTCCTACAGCCCCTACTGCTGCTTTAATTAAACCCATATAAATAATCCTCTTTTCTATAATTTATTTTATTAAAATTTACGTCCTCCACCGCCATGACTCATTCCACTACTTCCATGACTAATTGAACGTCCTCCACTACTGCCACCACCACTAGAAGAATCATGATATCTAGCTGAGCGATGTACACTTCTACCTAAAAACATATCTTTTACTACATGTATATCAGAATTAACAAGATATTGTCTAGATGAATTAGCTTTATGTACTAGTTTATTATTAAAAACCAATATACACATTACTACTGCTGTTCCAATAGTTGAAAATAAAATGATATTACCCCAAGGCATAATTTTTATCTTTACAACACCTGTAACTCTGGGCTCATTTCCATACTCATCAGGTTCACCAACATCTGCAAACCACTCAAGTTCTTCAATAAATTTTTCTGTACCACTAAAATATTCTTCATTCGCAATATACTCAAAGGCAACATCTAAACACCTATCTATTCTCTCATCAGTATACATTGTTATTGCTTGACCTGTAGTAGTCATATAAAATTCTCTATTATCCATATCAATTAAAAATAATAATCCATCATAACTACCATTAAATCCAAAATCATTGTAATTATAAAAGTCCATAGCATACTCTTTAGTAGAACTTTTCCCATTATTATCAACAGTTACAATAGCTAAATCTAAATTAAATTCATCTATATAATCACTAATAATAGAATATAACTCATCTTCTTCACTATCAGTAAATAAATCGGCAAAATCATAAATTTTTTCATTAGAATCAACAGCTGGAGTTTCCAATATTTTATTTAATCTATAATCCGTAATTTCAATATCTTTATTAATTAAATAATTATTTGAATAATTTCTCTCAAATGTCTTAGTGCTAGCAAAAACTTCAATATTACCCAAAAAAACACATATTAACAAACAGATAAATAATCTTATAATCTTTCTCATAGCTTCACCTATACCAAATATACAATCATTGAAATAACTAAGAAAAATCCTAGAAATATAATAATTGTCCACATAATTGTCTCTTTTACACCAACTGGTATATTTCCAACAAGTTTTCCTGTTTGCCCATTCATCGCAAAAGTATACTTTTTTCCTTTATAATTAATATTTACCATAAAAACTGGTAACATTATATAACCTGAATCGACTTTAGTAATATTCATATTATTTGTTTCTAAAACATTACTTTGATGTTTAACTTTTGCCTCTACTAATTCTTTGCAAGTTTTCATTGTTCGCTCTGTTGCTCTAGCAAATCCATCATCTTCACTAACATCATACTTTTCTGCTAGAAATCCTGATAAATAAGCATGATTATATTCTATTAAATCTGATAAATCAAATGGTTCAAGCGAATCCATTAAGTCATCAGCAAATCTTGTTGAAGCATCTGCTAAAACTTTAGAATATTCTAGCTTTCCATACATATTGACATTATACCTAGATGTTTCTGTATAATTATAATTATAATCACTCCACATTCTAGTATCAGTAGATAAAAAAGTCATATTACCATCTGCCAGTAAATCATATGTCCAAAATGGAATATAAACACCAGCAACTTTTTCAATATTTTTTATGTCTTTAAATTCCTTTGGAGTCAATATTTTTTTCTTAGTAAGATTTGTAAATGCTGTTATAGCATCTTCTCTAACTTTCTTAAATGGAATAATCAATGTTGGAGCAATTCCATCTTCTATTTTATCTTTTAAAATAGCTGTACTACCACAATAAACACAAAATGTTGCTGTAACAGTCTCATCGGCCATAATTTCTGCTCCACAGTTTTTACAGCTATAAACATCCATCTTCTCTAACTTTTTATCTTTATTAATTTTCTTTTTTTTATTAGCTTTAGCACTGCTAGCGTTATTATATTGCTGCATCTCTTCTAATGAAAATTTACTGTCACAATATTCACAATCCCATTTCTGAATCTTTGGATTAAAAGTAATCTTCGCACCACACCCTGGACACTTATTGTCCAACACATCCAACTTTATCACATCCAATCTTTTCCTAATTATATCATGTATACTTTAAGATGTAAATCAACGGATTAAAAACACCTTGATTTATAGTATAATAATTTTTAATCATTTTTATAAAAATGATTAAAAATTGCAGTTTGAGTTTGGGCAAATTATATCAGGGGTCTTTGTATCCATTTTTATGACTGCCCGTCTCTTACCTTATTATTAATCTAGTCTTAGAAAGTGGGGTCTTTGTATCCATATAAACCGCATGATGAGATAATTTTAAGCACTAAGAGTCAAACTAGAAAGGAAGTATGTATGAAATATGTTTTAGTATTAGATGTAGCTAAAGGTAAAAGTATGTATATGTTATCTTCTAGTGCTGGTGAAATTTTAATTGAACCAACCGAATATGAACACAACAAACCAAATTTTGAATTCATCAATTCTGAAATTAATAAATATAATATCAAAGATAATTTAACTGTTGTTATGGAAGCAACTAGTATTTATCACAAAGCACCTGAAAGATATTTTAAAGAAAATGATTATCATGTTATTGTATTTAATCCACTTATTGGAAAAGAAATTACAAATACTATTAGAAAAACAAAAACTGATAAACAAGATTGTTTTTAATTAACAGACTTATTTTTTAAAGGCAGTATTCCTAATAGAAATTATAACGAAGAAGATATTTATAGTAAATTAAATGAGTTATCTAGACAATACCATCATTTAGAAGAAGGATTAACTAGACATAAAAATCGTTATAAAGAATTATTACATTTATGTTTCCCTGAATTTGAATTATGTTTTAAGGATGGAAAAATATATGAATTAACAGCCCTTAATTTTATTAAAGAATTTCCACATGCATATATTATTAAAAATAAACGAATAGATGCTCTTGCTTATAATATGGCTAACACAAATAATAGACATTTAAATCATTATAAAAAGAAAGCTATTTCTATAAAAAAGCATGCACAAAATTCGTATCCTTGAGTTGCTGAAAGTTCTAAAGACACCGATAATTTAAAACAATTAACACAAATAATAATTGACTTAACTAAACAAATTAATTTGATAAAAGAAAATATGATTACTTTTGCTAAACGAACTAAAAACTTTGACAAAATTACTAGTATTTTTGGAATAGCAGATTGGTCTGCTTCACTTATTATTGCTGAATTGAAAGATATAACAAGGTTTGATAATATTAAACAAATAAATGCAAGTTGTGGTTTAGATCCGACGATAATTCAATCTGGTAAATCTATTAATTATCACGGCCCTATTTCTAAAAGAGGAAATAGATATGCTAGAAAAATTTTATTTAATTGTAGTCGTAATATTATAACTTTGTCTGCTAAACTCGATAAAGAAAATTCAATTTATATTTATTACCAAAAGAAAAAACAGGAAGGTAAACATTACTACGCTTGTTTAACTGCCTGTTCTACTAAACTAATAAGAATCATTTATGCAATATGTATGAATGATTCACAAACACAATATTAGTTTAGCACTTCTTTTAATATATAACAACTATTTAACACCAAAAATTTAAAAAATTAGGTAATTTTGGTGTTTTTAGCATGCTTTAATTATTATAAATATAATTTCTTTAACAATTTTATAAAAAACACTTGTAAAAGCTTAGAAAGTCATAAATATATAAATTAATATTTAATCATATCATTAATCATCCATACTCTACTAACAATATCAATAATTTTACTTCCACAATAACAACAATTTCCACTTAAATCAGTAATTGGTGAACCACAATTTGGACAATTAACACCAATAACTTTTTTAGAAATAGATATTTTAGAAGCATCTATAACATAAATATACTCTGTCTTAACTCTATCTTGAACTTTTCTAACTAACTTATCATTTTTATATAATAAATATTCAAAGGCTGTAGATAAATAAATAGTTGCTACTCCACCACTTTTTTCATATTTAGATACAACTGTCGTATGTATTTTTAAGCATTTAAAACCAACTGAATCATTTTTTAAACTACTAATAACTTTATTAATAAAATTCTTTATCTTTTCACACTTAATATCTTTAATATTTTTAGTTTCAATTGCTTTATAAACACTAATTATCTCATTTTCACTCATTCTTTTTAATTCATTTATATTTAAATCTGGAAAATCATGTTTTATCTGCTCTAAATAAATACTATCCATACTTGATAAAGATTTAGGAACTTCTTCATCCTCGAGTCTAGCCTCTTCAATTATACTTTTTAAGTCATTACCACCAAAATATTTTCTAGTAAATTGTTTAATCTTATTTCTAATAAATAAATACCCAAAAATTATAAATAAAGCCAGAAAAATAACCCCTATTAAAAACGGCACAAATCATCACCTAACTATATTCTAGCATAAATTAAAACTTAAAAAAAGAAGATTATTTATCTTCATATTTTTTAAATCCTGCTTCTTTTTCCACAACTTCTACTAATATTTTTCCTTCTTTAGAATTACAATCAATATTAATATTATGAAGTCCTGCTTCTTTTTTAACAGTATCTATTATATTTTTATCTTTACTCATCATATCACCAATATAAATATATTGATTTAATGCAATTTTTATGTAAAAAAAGAAAAGTATCTCTGATACCTTTCAATATTAATTACTTATTTATTGGTCTAATTACTTCTTTACCACCCATATATGGTTGTAAAACTTTTGGTATTTTTACACTACCATCTTCTTGATAGTTATTCTCTAACATTGCAATCAATCCTCTAGGTGAAGCAACTACTGTATTATTTAATGTATGTAAGTAATATGTTCCTTTTTCACCCTTAGCTCTAATACCTAAACGTCTAGCTTGAGCATCACCTAAATTAGAACAACTAGCAACTTCAAAATATTTCTTTTGACGTGGACTCCAAGCTTCAACATCACAAGATTTAACTTTTAAATCAGCTAAATCTCCACTACAACATTCAAGTTGTCTAACTGGAATATCCCATTGTCTAAATAAATCAACTGTTAATTTCCACATCTTATTATACCAATCCATTGATTCTTCTGGTTCACATATAACAATCATTTCTTGTTTTTCAAATTGATGAACACGATATAGACCTCTTTCTTCCAATCCATGAGATCCACCTTCTTTACGGAAACATGGAGAATATGAAGTCATATTAACTGGTAATTCTTCTTTCTTAAGAATTTGATCTTTAAATTTACCAATCATTGAATGTTCTGAAGTACCAATTAGATATAAATCTTCTCCCTCAATTTTATACATCATAGCTTCCATCTCTGGAAATGACATAACTCCAGTAACAACATCACTATGAATCATAAATGGTGGAATAGCATAAGTAAATCCATTTTCAATCATATAATCTCTAGCATAAGCAATCATTGCTTCATGAAGTCTAGCAATATCTCCCATCAAGAAATAAAAACCTTCTCCACTTGTACGTCCAGCCGCGTCTTTATCAATTCCATTAAATGAAGCAGCAATATCAGCATGATATGGTATTTCATAATCTGGAACAACTGGTTCCCCAAATCTCTCAACTTCTACATTCTCACTATCATCTTTTCCAATTGGAACAGATGAATCCATTATTTGTGGAATCATAAGCATTCTATCTCTAATTTCTTTTGCTAAAACAACCTGTTCATCTTCTAAAGACTTTATCTCATCAGCCATAGTTGCTATTTCTTCTTTAATTTTATTAGCTTCATCAATTTTTTTATCTTTCATCAATTTACCAATTTCAGAACTTAAACGATTCTTTTCAGCTTTTAGTCCATCAACACGAACTTGTACTTCTCTAACCCTAACATCTAAATCCTTAACTTCATCGACTAATTTTAACTTTTCATCTTGAAACTTCTTCTTAATATTTTCTTTTACCATTTCAGGATTTTCTCTAATTAATTTAATATCTATCATTATAAACACCTCCACTTTTACCCAATCTACCCAAACTAATTAAAAATAAAAAGAACAGTACACCAAGGAGTGCATAATTGCACGGTACCATCCTTTCTTTTACTTAATTAGATAACGGAATTTATCCCGGAATTTCTTCATCTATAGAGTAGATAAATAAGTATTTAATATCGTTTTCACCAACCACGATTTCTCTACAATTAAATTATCTTATTATTGGTTCTAATTATCGACTTATTTATATTATATGCTATTGCCATATATTTATCAAGAATTATTTTTTACAAATAACTGATCCCTCAGGTATTTCAACACTCTTCCCCTTTTCTGCATAAACTTTTCTAATCATATTATCTTTTGTTTCATCAATACCATACACATTATTATTAAGAGCAATATAATAGTCACTCTTATTATCATGATTAACTACTTTAATATATCCTCGATAATATTCTCTACTTAAAGATGAATCATTTAACTTATCACTATAAAAATAATTACCAACATTATCAAATTGAATATAATATACATCTTGCTCATCTATAGTCAAATTATTTGAACAAAAATACCGATCGTTTTTAATGCTCTCTTTAGCGTCCTTCATAATATATTCCGCATCTTTAATAAATGTTCTCGTTTTAATTTGTTTAAATTTATATATAAACCAATCACTATTATTATATATAATAGAGGCAACACCACTAAAAATACATATAAATACTAAAGTCAAAATAAACTTATTCCATTTAAATAATTTCTCAGTATATTTACTTTTTTCTGCTTCATTAACATAAATAATTCCATTATAGCCTCCAAGATAGCTAAATGCTATAAAAGGTATCATAATTGGTCCTAATATAAGTGTAATCCATGGATTTTTTCCAAACGATTTACCCAATCTATAAAACATATAAAGTAAAACAAAAACACCAATTACTGGAATAAAAGTAAGAAAAAAGACCCATCCCTTAAATAATACAATATCGTATAAAACATATAAATTATATACTGGAATTAAAGCTTTCCACCAACGCCTATTAGCTTTCATAAATAAAAGTTGAAATGAATATCCCCATATAAATAAAAGTGAATAAATTATTATAAAATACGAAAACTTTTCACTTAATAAAACTGCTTTCATATCTCCATTAATAGATAATCCATACAAAAAAATTAAAACTAGTACTGCAATAAAAAATAAAATATTAAAAACTGCACACACTGTTAAACTACCTGTATTATCAGCTAACTTTTCAATTGGTCTTGAATTATTAAATATTGACAATTTGCCTCTATTATTCATTGTACCTTGTCCAATAACATAAGTACCTTCACCATTCTTTGATTTACTCGTATATTTCTCCATATACTGATTATCAACATTCTCATAATTTAGTTGCCCACATTTTAAACAATTACGCTGACTTTTTCTCATCAATTCCCCACATCTAGGACAAGTTATCATTTCTTCCTTAACCATATCTCTCCACCACCATTCTACCATTAGTTTATCACATAAATCTAAAATCAACAAAATAAATAAATTAATTCAAAAAAAAGAGACTACTTAGCCTCTATAATTAACTTAATTGCGGTTCTTTCTTCTCCATCAATTGCAATATCTTGAAATGCTGGAATACAAACTAAATTTTTCCCACTAGGAGCAACAAATCCTCTTGCTATTGCTACTGCCTTGATTGCCTGATTTAAAGCACCAGCCCCAACCGCTTGAATCTCAACAGTTCCTTTCTCTCTAAAGACATTAGCTAAAGCTCCTGCCACACTATTTGGATTAGACTTACTACTTACTTTAAGTGTTTCCATATATATTAATTCCTCTCTTTCTGTACTAAATACTATGAGAAAAATAAATATATATTCCACTTTTCTCTCTAAAATCTTATAAGAAATAATCCAAAAACAAATTCTATTTCTTAATATAATCCATTAAAACTTCCGTAACCTTTTTATATCCTTCATCTGTAAGATGAAGACCATCAATTGTATAGTCCAATTTTAATAAACCATCATCATCTATTAATTCATCATATATATTTATATAAGTAATTTTTTCTTCTTTAGCAAACTTTTCTAATTCTTTATTAATAACTATAATATCTTCATTTCTTCTATTACCATTAATAACATCATTTGAAATTTTATCATCATCACTATTATTAATTGGATAAATAGATTCAATATATATTTTTGCATAAGGTCTATTAGCCTTAATATTTTTAACAATCTCCTTTATATTATTAACTATATCTTCATTACTAACCTTCAACTCTAAATCATTTGTACCAATAAGAAGAAATACTTTAGAAGGATTATATTGATATACCATATCATTCATTCTTTTTAAAATAGCACTTGTTGTATATCCAGAAATACCACTATTAACAACTGGTAAATCTTCATAAAATTTATCTAAATGATATTGTTCTGTAATTGAATCTCCTAAAAACAAATAGTTATCATCAACTACCTTCACTTCTTTAATAACTTCTTTTTCTACTATTTTTTCCTTATTATGATCTATAGTACAAAAATGATAAATAATAAATAATAATAAAAATAAGCAAGCAAGCATTAGTAGCCAAACTAAAACCCAAATCCGTCTTTTTTCATTCAGAACTGCTAAACTTTCTTTAAATTCTTCATTAGCTTTTGCTATTTCATCTATATCAAGTATTTCTGTTTTTTGTTCAATTGCTTTTTTATTAAACTTGCCTTCAACAAAACTAATATCTAAATTTTTTGTTGAATCTAAATCTTCTATTTCTATAGTTTTAGAACTATTATCTACATTATTTTTCTTATTATTATTATTTTTAATCATATTCATCTGTTTTTCATACCTATTATATTTGCTACTATTCTTCTTAGCCATAAAACCACCTCATTCAATCAAAAACAATTATAACATAGTCTAAATAAATTAAGAGAAATATTTCTATATTTCTCCCGAAAAAATGTCCAATAATGAGTTAAGTAGTAAATCAAAATAACTAAGTTTTGTTATTTTCCCCTTTACAGTTAGTTCACCAGTAGAAATAACTTTACCATTTTCTAATACCTTAATTATTCCAACTACATCACCAGAATCTATTGGTAATTTAATACTATTAATTTCAACATCATAATTATATGTATGTTCTGATCCATCCAAATTCTCAACAACAGATAAATCATCTTTTAAAATTATATCTATATTCTCAGAACTTGCTTTATCTAACTTTACTTTTTGAATTACTTTACCCTTTTTCTTTAAAACATTCATTCTAACATTATTAAAACCATAATCTAATAAATTCATAGTTTGAGTATTTCTCGTTTGACTATTAGGAACTCCTAAAACTATCCCAATTAAGCGTAATCCATTTTTCTTAGCAGTTGCTGCTAAACAATATCCTGCATTATCAGTATGACCAGTCTTTAATCCATCAGCACCTTCATAAAAACGTACTAGTTTATTTGTATTAACTAGCCAAAATTTATTATCAGTTTCCTCTCTTAAATAATCTTCATACATTGAAGAAAATCTTAATATTTCCGAATGATTAACAACTAAGTCTCTTGCAATCATAGCCATATCATATGCTGTCGAATAATGACCATCTTCATCTAATCCTGTACAATTTTTAAATTGTGTATTCTTAAGTCCTAACTTTTTTACCTTTTCATTCATCAATTTAACAAATTTTTCTTCACTACCACTTATAACTTCTGCCATTTGCACAGTCGCATCATTTCCACTAGCCATCGATATTCCTCGCATTAAATCTTCAACTGTAATTTTTTCTCCTTCTTGCAAATAAATTTGTGAGCCACCCATATCAGCTGCATTTTTGCTAACTGTAACTACATCAGTCCACCTTAATTTACCACTTTCTATTTGCTCTAAAATAATAATTTGAGCTACCATCTTTGTCATTGATGCAATTGCAACTTGTTTATCTTTTTCTTTTTCAAAAATAACCTTTCCACTACCAGCCTCAATCAGTATTCCACTAACCGCATCTGGTATAATATCAACACTCTCGGCAAATACTGTAAAAGGGCTTAATATAAAACCTATACATAAAATCAAAATAAGTATCTTTTTCATGTCTACCTCCTATCATTTTTTATGTAAAACAAAATAAATTTATACATAAAGTAAAAATTTAATGCTATTATATAACTAGGTGATAATATGACAGATATAAGAAAAAAGCATTTAAAAATAAAAAAGAAAAACTCAACTATCTTTCTAACATGTATTGTTTTAATAATAATTAGTATCATTTATGGCATTAATATAATAAATAATAAGCAATTAACTAATAAAGAAAATAAATTACAAAAAAAAGATAACACTCCCACAATAAAAGAAGAAGACACTAGTTTTGAAAAAGCCAGTAAATTAAGTTATTATCGTAAGGAAAATGATACAAGATATAGGGCCTATCGTAAATTAAACCCCTCATTAACTACTGAACAAATTGTAACAGAAGTAAATATCGGCTTAGATAACCCTTACTATACTAATGACATTCCTGTAGAAAAATTAAATAGCCAATACATCTTAGTAAATAAATATAACTACTTATCCAAAGACTACATCCCAGCTGATCTTCAAGAAATAAGTAGCCAATATTCAGCCAAAAATATGTTATATCTAGTAAGTTATGCAAAGGATGCTTTTGAAGAAATGGCAAAAGCAGCTAAACAAGAAAATCTTACAGTACTTGCCATGTCAACATATAGAAGTTATGACTATCAAGAACAACTATATAATAATTATGTTAAACAAGATGGAAAAGAAAATGCCGATACATATTCTGCTCGACCTGGTTATTCAGAGCATCAAACAGGTTTAGCCGTTGATGTTTGTAATGGTAAGGAATCATACACAAATTTCGAAGTAACCCAAGAATTTATATGGATGCAAGAAAATGCTTACAAATTTGGATTTATTCTAAGATTTCCCAAAGATAAAGTTAGAGAAACTGGATATAGTTATGAATCATGGCACTATCGCTATGTTGGTAAAGAAATTGCTGAATTTATTCATAATCACAATATTACATATGAAGAATATTATGTTCAAAACATTCAAAAATAATTAAAAATTACTACATACAAAAAGATTGACAAAATTAAAGTCAATCTTTTTTAATCATATTTTCTTTTAAAATATTTAAATAAATACCAAAAAGCCGTATATATACTCCATACTATAAATATAAAATTACTAATTTGCACAATAGCCAATATTAAATCGTTAGTATATAACTGAACCTTATCTGCTAAATTAACACCACTATTTATAACAGAACTAATAAAACTAAAAAATAAAAAGTATAGTATACCAAAGCATAAATAATTAATAACTTTTTTAAATAAAGTTAATTTCTTACTTAAAACAGTAATAACTATAAATATTGTTATTAAAAATATTATAGAAAAATAAATAACAGTCGAAGGAAAATATATATACTTCATTATACCTTTTAATAAAAAATCAATACAATAAGAAACATAATCCTTATTTAAAACCATAACGGTAACAATAAACATTCCAACAACAATAATAGCAAAATAATTAATAATTTTCTTTTTATACTTTATATTAAGTCCTAGAAGTATAAAGAAAAGAAGTGTTAATATAAGTAATTCTATCCCAAGAAAAGAAGATAAAGCATATTTAAAAATAATCTGTAACTTTTCGAAAAAATTCATAAACATACTAACACCTCCATATTAAATTAATTCTGCAATATAAACAGTTTGCTTTGTACTATCATCTTTCGTACATGTAATAAGTGTTAAAGTAGTTTTATCATAATTCCTTACAATTGAAACTTTACCAGTTTTATCAACGTTATAAATATTAACTAATTTATAATGATATTTTACTTTATTATAAGTAACATAAATATCATTACCAATACTTAGTCTATATAAATAAGCAAAATAAGAAATATAAGCATCGCCAGAATGAGCCATTAATATTAAATTACCTCTATTTACATCTGGCATACTAGAACCACTAACCATTGTTACATTATACCGAATATCATTATACTTTGAATCGGTACCGTAAAATCCTCTTTTTAAACCAATTCTCGGAATTTCTAAAACCCCTAAATACTTATCATAATTGATAGGCTTCTGTTGAGTTTCCTCTGGTGGAGCAATATTATTACCACTAGAATTATCATTTTCATCATCTTTAGGTAATACTTCCACATCAGGTATATTTTCAATAATTTCCTCTTGTTGCACTTCATCAGAAATCATAAGCATCATATCAGAGTATATTGCATCTTTTAACCATAATAAATGATTCCATGAAAGAACAATTACTCCAAAAAATACAAGTAAAGAGCCAATTATTAATAAATGGCTCTTCTTAATTATTTTATTACTTTTCTTCTGCCGGTTTAACATTTGCATAAATAATACCAACACCACTTAATAATATAATTAATCCGATAAAGTAAACTGTTTGGGCAGTGTTCATTCCTGTATCAGGAACATCAGGAGTATAATCAAGAGGAATATCAGCACCTCTACTAATATTATTATTTACAGATTTAACGCTAGTAATTGTTTGTGCTCCTTCAGCAACATAATAATTACCTTCGTATGTCTTAAATGATCCAACAACCTCAAAACTAAGTATTTTATTAGTTTCTGTTACTTTATCAATTGGAATTCTAAAATAAAATTTATTTGTTGCCTTAAGATTTGTTAAATCATCAATCTTATTACCATTAGAGTCTACTACAAAAGTTCCTTCAGGTGCATTTTTTATCACTATCTTATATCCATTAAAATTATCAGAAGGTGAACCAACAACAGATATTTGTGAAGTTTGATAATATTTATTATCTTGTGTAACAGCAACATCTTCGTTATAATCAATATCTAAAACTTTATTAGGAACATTTCTATTATTCATAGCTTTATTAACTAAATTGTCAATAACACCATATAAAAGTGGATCTTCATCTGTTGTTACTCCAACTGATATACCACCAGTTGCAGGATTAATTGTATAATAATTTAATGAATCATCATCAGCATCAACTACTCCACGTGCTTTCTTAATTCTATCTAAGTCTTCTGATGAAATATAATTTGGACTATCTTCTGCAACATTTAAATTTTCAACACCATCATTATTAAGGTCCTCTAATCTATATAAATAAATCCAAATAGCAGTCTGAGAAATCCAAGTTTGTAGACCATCATTTAAAAATGTATCAAACTCAACATTTGGATAAATATTAGCCATTAAATAAAGTAATCCATAATCAGTAATAGCTTCCCCCTTATTAAATATAGTATTTCCTTGAAAATCAATACTATGTTCTAAACAAAATACTTGAATACCACCATCTGTATAATAAGGAAATACCGAAAAGCCACTATCACTCTGAAAGCGCTGATCTGCATCCTTTGTCTCAAAAGAATCTGGTAAAGAATAGTCAACATCAGGTATAGCATATGACCTATCAAAACCAACAACTACAGCAACCACAACTACAACCATTACCGCAGCTAAAACTCCAATTAGAGATTTAGACCTAAATAATTTATTACTAGAACGTTTGTTTTTATTATTATTCTCCATATAAATCTTCTCCATATTATTACCTACCTTTATACAAATTATTATACCATACATTTAATTTTTTAAAAGTATTTTTATTCAATAACAAAAATATTTTCAACAAAATCCTGGTCAAGTTTTACATCAGAATATATTTTTGCAATAACTTCACCTCTACGTACCTTCTGTCCAACTAACTTTTCTAAGTAAATTCCAACACCATAATCAATAGTATCTTCTTTATTTACCCTACCAGCTCCTAAAGAAACAGCAAGTTTTCCAAACTCTAATGCATCAATTCCAACAATGGTTCCATATTTACTAGATTTAATCTTTTGAACTTTTTTGTTAACTTTAATTTCATTAATATTTCCGCCTTGATATTCAATCATTTCTAAGAATTTATCATAGGCACTCAAATTTTTAATAGACTTTTTTACTAAAACAGTTGCCTCTTCAACAGTAATCCCTTTACCCATACTTACCATTTCACTAGCAAGTTGTATACATAAATCAACTAAATTACTTTTCTTTTCTTTACCACGTAAAATATTGATTGCCTCTAACACTTCTAAACTATTACCAATTGCATGGCCAAGAGGTACATCCATATCACTTATTATTGTTCGAACTTCTCGATTGTAGAATTTACCAATCTTAATCATTAACTGACTTAACTTATTTGCATCTTTCTTTGTCTTAAGTAAAGCTCCCTTTCCTACCTTAATATCAATAAGTATTTTATCCGCACCACTTGCAATTTTTTTACTCATAATACTAGAAGCAATAAGTGGAATTGAAGAAACCGTTCCCGTAACATCCCTTAAGGCATAAATAACTTTATCCATTGGAGCTAAGTCAGCAGTCTGTCCAGTAACAACAACTCCAATTTCTTTTACTTGCTTAATTATTTCTTCATCAGATAAAACAATTTTAAATCCAGGAATACTTTCTAATTTATCAATAGTTCCACCAGTATAGCCTAAACCGCGGCCACTCATTTTAACAACAGGTACCCCTAAACTCGCAACAATAGGAGCAATCACTAAAGTAGTTTTATCTCCTACTCCACCAGTTGAATGTTTATCAACCTTAATACCTGGAATATCAGAAAAATCTAAGACATTGCCACTTTCAATAAATATTTTCGTAAGAGCAAAGATTTCCTCATCACTCATTCCTCTAATACAAATTGCCATTAATAAAGAAGACATCTGATAGTCTTTAACCTCACCTTTTAAATATCCATTAAAAAAATAATTTAATTCATTATAAGTTAAAGCTCTTCCTAATCTTTTCTTATTAATAATATCTACTATCATAATAACACCTTCCTAAATATATCAGATTCTCTAATAATATAACCTAAATCTATATATAATTTCCGAGCAGAGGTTCTAAATCTACTAGAAGTCATCTGTAGCATCTTAACACCTTCGCTTATCGCTATCTCTTCAATTCTAGTAAGTAAGCCCCTAGCAATACCTCTTCCTCGATAATTTTGAGCTACACAGACATAATCTATCCAAAAATTAGTATGTTTCAAAATAGGATCAATACTTCTTGATACTAAAGCATAACCAACTACCTTTTCATCTTCCTCTACTACCAATTGAATATAACTTTTCCCTAATTTTAAATCATCAACAGTAATTAAAGAAGCAACAATATCTTTTGAGATTTCTGGAAAAGAATTCTTTATTATTTCTACTACATCAAAAAAATCATTATCATTGTACTTTCTTATAATCATTTTAATCATCAACCTCTACTATTTATAAAACAATTATAACACACTCAAATCAAAAAAAACTAGCTTTCAATTCTAAATTACATCAAAATAAAATAAATATAAAAAAACAAAAAGCAGAACTAATCTGCTTTTTCATCCTCCTTCTTACTAGATAAAAATGTCACTTTTTCTGCTACAATGTCAACTAAATATTTCTTTCTACCATCATTTTCAACTACTCTTGATTGTACCCGTCCCTTTACCCCCACAATATCTCCTTTTGCACAATAATTAGCTGTATTTTCCGCAATATTTTCAAAGGCAATACAATCAATAAAGTCAGTATCATAAGTCCCATCCATATTTTTAAAACTTCTTGGAATTGCTAAAGATATTGTCGCAATTTTTTTACCATTATCAGACTTATTAATTTTAATATTTCTTGTAAGTCTACCAACAAGTACTATTTGATTTAACATATTTCACCTCCTTTCATGGCTTATAATATTAAATATTTAATTATCATTCAAACGGCTAAATAACAATAATGCTTTAAAAAAGTCGCAAAAAAAATGAAATTCTCTAACTGAAAATTTCATTTTCAAAAATATTAAGAATCATAAATATCAAAGTTTATAACTTTATAAATTTCTTTTAATAAGTTGATTTAACTCTACAGCATATTCCATTGGTAACTCTTCCCTAAATTTTTCTAAAAATCCTAAAACTATAAGCTCCATTGCTCTTTCTCTAGAAATACCTCTACTCATTAAATAAAATAAGTTATCTTCACTTATTTTTGAAACAGTTGCCTCATGTTCAATACTACTAGATTTATTAAAACAAGAATTAACCGGAATTGTATCACTCTTAGAAATTTCATCTAAAATTAAGGTATCACATTTAACATTACTAATACTCTTTTCCGCTCCGCTATTTATTAAAACCTTTCCACGATAAGTGGCATTACCACCATTTCTTGCAATACTCTTTGAAATAATATTACTCTTAGTATTTTTACCAAGGTGAATCATTCTAGCTCCACTATCTTGCTCCTGACCACTTGATGCAACCGATATAGTAATACAAGTACCTTGTGAATTATCCCCTTTCAATACACAACAAGGATATTTCATCGTAACCTTACTTCCAATATTACCATCAATCCATTCCATTGAACCATTATCATCAACCATAGCTCGCTTAGTAACTAAATTATAAACATTAGGAGCCCAATTCTGAATAGTTGAATAACGACAATGACTATTTTTACCAACATAAATTTCAACAACTGCTGCATGTAAAGAAGATTCACTATATGTCGGAGCCGTACATCCTTCAATATAATGAAGACTACTATTATCATCAACAATAATCAATGTTCTTTCAAACTGTCCCATATTTTTACTATTAATTCTAAAATAACTTTGAAGAGGTCTATCCAATGTTGTATTAGGAGGAATATAAATAAAACTACCTCCACTAAAAACAGCACTATTTAAAGCTGCAAACTTATTTTCACCATTATTAACAATCTTTCCAAAATATTTTTTTACAAGTCCTGGATATTTTTTCATTGCCATTTCAATTGAAGTAAATACTACTTTTTTCTCTTTTAGTTCTTCAAGCATTTTATGATAAATTACTTCACTCTCATACTGAACACCCATTCCACCCAAATGCTTTTCACTTTCCAAAACACCTAACTCATCAAGCTCATCAACAACTGGTTTTAAGACATTATTCCAATCATTCTGAATAGCTTCATCTCTTTCATTAGCTTTATAATATATAATCTCTGAAAAATCCAAATCTATTTTAGGACCAAAACTAGGCATATTTAATTTTTCAAACTTTGAAAAACTATCTAATCTATAGTCAGTAACCCAATTATCTTCCTTTTTTATATTAGAAATTGCTTTTACTTTTTCTACATCAATTCCTTTAATTTCCATAAGTATCACCTAGTCTTCTTTTACTTTTTGTCTTCCTGTCTTTCTCTCTTCAAAAAAATTATACATCTTTTCTATATTACCTATATCATTATCTATTATTTTCTTCATTTTATTAGCTTGTCGAGAAATACCAAGACGATTACTTGCAATTAGCACCCGATCCTTAAAAAACTCAGGAGAAGTTAAAATATAATCTTCCAAATCAGACATAGAAACACTACTTATTCCACTTACTTCACCAAAATCAACATTTGTTAACACCCAACAAGGTCCAGTAACTAATTCATTACCTACATAATACATCTTTGTCCCATAAGATATCCCATCATTTCTAACATTAGAAATAGGAGCTCTTTTAAATATTGGATACTCTTCCTCTAAAGAAAATGGATTAAAATAACTTCCATCACCACTATAATCTACTAAAATTACTTTAGACAAACTATCAGATAATTCAATTCCCTTATTTTCCTCATAATATCTTAGATCAGCAATTCTAATCTTACTTGAATCAATTTTCATTGTCTAACACCTCCAACAACTTTTCTACCGCCTTACTTGGAATAAGAGCACAACTCTTTCTATTTGGCTGTTTACAAATTTCATCATAAACATTTAACTCACCCAACACATCTGAATCATATGCCTCTTCATTAATCATTTTCTTATAATTAATAAGTATTGTTCTAACTTCTTCAATCCTTCTCCCAATTAAAGACCTAATCATAATTGAAGTAGCCGAAGTACTAATAGCACACGCTTCACCATCAAATCTTATATCAACAATTTTATCATCCGAAACTTTTATAATAAAATCCAAATTATCAATACAATTATCACTATTTACTTTAATTTTAATATAACTATCATCATCAACTAAACCTTTATTCATTGGATTCTGATAATTATCTAATATTATTTCTCTTCTTAAATTACTATCCATATATTCACCTAAAGCACAACTTTAAAAATATCCTTACTATTTTTTAAAACATCTATTAATCTATCAATATCATCTTTATTATTATATAAATACATACTTACTCTAACTGTATTTTTAACACCTAAATTATCTTTAAGCATCTTTGTACAATGATTACCTGCTCTAACACAAATATGATAATGATTTAAATAAATAGATGTTTCTTGTGCGAAAACCCCTTCAATATTAAAAGCCAAAATTCCACAATCAGAATTTTTATTATATAAAATTAAATTAGGTATTTTTTCCAATTCAGAAATTAAATATTTTTTTAGCTCTTTCTCATATTGATGGACTTTATCCATTCCTATTTTCATTAAATACTTAATTGCTTCACCTAACCCAATAACTTCTGCAATCGGTGGTGTACCAGCTTCAAATTTAGTTGGAGTCTTCTTAAGTTCATAACTATTGTCAGCCTCAAAATAACTATTCATTCCACCACCATAAAATAATGGTTCCATATCATTTAATAATTCTTCTCTTCCAACTAATACTCCAACTCCTGTAGGTCCTAACATCTTATGCCCAGAAAAACTTAAAAAATCAATATTAGCTGCTTTAAAATCAACTTTCATATGCGGAACACTCTGAGCTCCATCTACACAAAATAAAATATTCTTCTCACGACAAATTTTACCTATTGTGTAAATATCTCTAACATCACCAATAACATTAGTTACATGAGCAATTGAAATAACTTTTGTTTTATCACTTATACTCTTTCGAACATTTTCAACAGTAAAAGAATAATCATCATCTAAATCAATATATTTTATAACTATTCCTATCTCTTCACTTAACTTCATCCAAGGAAGAACATTTGATGCGTGTTCACTCTTTGTTAATAAAACTTCATCATCTTTTTTTAAATGCTTCTTCATATATCCAAAGACTACCATATTAATTGACATCGTCGCACCACTAGTAAAAACAACTTCACTACTATTATTACAATTAATAAATTCTTTAACTATATCTCTAGTCTCATCATATAGCCTATTTGTAACTATTGCTGCATCATAGTCTCCTCGATGAATATTAGAAGTATGGACAGTATAATATTTATCCATTGCCTCAACCACACACTTAGGTTTTAATGTAGTTGCTCCATTATCAAAATAAACAATATCACTATCAAGCATTAAAAAATCTTCTCTATGCAAAATATCACCTCCTAAATATTTTTTATTTCATCTATAAACTTTCCTATCTTACTCTTGTCAATACTATCACTATTTATCAAAAATCCATTTAATAATAAACGATTAGCCTTTTCTCTAGAAATACCCCTACTCATCATATAAAACAAAATATCCTCTTTAAAACTACCTATATATGCTGCATGATTACTATCAACATCATAATTATCAATCAATAAATTAGGACAAATTGTACTCTTACCATCATTCATATTAATAATTTGATTATCCTGATTACAAATACACTTACTACTACTCTTAATAACTATACCATCTACAAAATAAGTTAATTTATTATTATAAACATTAACACCATGATTAAATATTTCACTATGCGTATTACTAGCTAAATGAGTAACTTTAATCTTAAAAGAATTATTATCATAATTTATATTAGAATAATAGTAATATAAACTAACTCCTTCTTTAACCATATTAATCTCAACATCACTACTACCATTAATCGAGAAATGATAAATAATAGTATCTTCATTTATATTATATTTATAATTACTATTTTTATTGTCATCTAATACATATAATATTTTACTCATCTATATCATTTCCAATCATAGAATATCCATTTTTTTCTATCTCAAAGGCTAAATCACTATTTCCAGTCTTTTTTATTTTCCCATCAACAAGTACATGTACATAATCAGGTTTAATATAATCTAAAATTCTTGTATAATGCGTAATTATTAATACTGAAGTCTCTGGATTATCATTTAAATATTCATTTATATTTTCACATACTATTCTTAAACTATCTACATCAAGTCCTGAGTCCAATTCATCTAAAATAATAAATTTAGGTTTTAAAAATAACATTTGTAATATTTCATTTTTCTTTTTCTCGCCACCACTAAAACCAAAATTTAAAGACCTATGTAACATATTACTATCAAGTTCAACTTTCTTCATAACTTCTTCCATATCTTTAATAAAGGTATAAAGATTAACTTTTTCTGAACTAACTTCACTTCGAGCTGTTCTTAAAAATTCACTATTAGATATTCCTTCAATAACCATAGGATCCTGCATACAAAGAAAAATACCTTTTTTAGCTCGATCACTTACTTCTAAATTAGAAATATCTTCTCCTTCAAAATATATATTTCCATTAGTAACTTCATATTTGTAATGTCCCATAATAGTTTTAGAAAGACTACTCTTACCAGCCCCATTGGGTCCCATAATAGCATGAACTTCTCCAGAACCTATCTCTAAAGAAAAATCTCTTAAAATATCTATATCAGTATCTTTTATTTTTACATTTAAATTTTCAATTTTCATCATCATGACCCATCTCCATCTAATAACATATTATATCAAAAAAATCCCAAAAAATATTGAAAATTAAGCATAACTTATTCTAACATAAAAGATAATATTTAACAATTTTTATTTTTAAAGTAAAAATCACTCTTAAAATAATAGAAGTTTGCATTTCACACAAAAAAACAAAGTTCAATTAATAGTGAATGTATTTGTATTTCAACTATTTCAATGCAAAAAAAGAATGGAAAAATTCCACTCTTAAATATATTATTCATCTAATAAATCTTTAGCATCAACTAGCAATTTAACCAAATCATCTTTACCAGCTATTTGTGCAGTTAATTTTTCTACTTTATTAGTTTTATCTACTAATTCAGTTTCTAAATCTGCAACTTGTTTCTTTAACATTTCTATTTCTTTAACTAATTTTTTATTTTCATTAAATGCCTGACGTTTAAATGCAATTAAATCATCAAGTTTAGCCTCGTAAGAACTTATTTTTACCTTTTGCTCTTTGTTTTTTGCAATCAATTTAGAAAGAGTTACCGCTGTATCTTCAATAATCCTATCATCATTATCATCACTTGAAACACTAAATTTATTAGTATCAGGAGCAGGTTCTTCATCAAACTTTAATCCTTCAAATAATGAAACTCTTGTTTCCTTTTCTTCTTTCTTAGGAAGGAATGTTTTTTTAGTATCATCAACAACATTTACCTCTTTATCTTCATTAGACTTAAATTTATCATCAAATTCAATTTCCTGGAAAGTAACTGGGTGCAAAACATTTGTAGCATCTTCGCTATTATCACCATTATCAATATTATCAGCTTTACTATCTGTAGAAGGTACACCATTTTCAGTTTCTACTTGAGGTGGTACTACAGGTTGCATAGCTTTATCAATAACTTCCGGTTTTACTACAACTTCTTTTACATCTAAAAGTTCTCCTTGACTAGGATTATTTTCCTCTTTTTTACCCAATTTACATTCAACAATTTCTGAATCCACTGTATTTTTACTCATATATAAAGTATCATCATTCAATCCAATAAAACTATAATATTCTCCATCTAATAAATTATTACCATCTAAATCAAACACACTAGCTTCAGAAAATTGATCATTAAAAACAAATCGACCACCATTTCCCATCTTAGCATTCATTCGATCTTTTATAGTAGCTGGTGTAGTAACCAATTTAGTCGCAGATAATGGATCCTTACGCATATTAACAGAGTCAATTACACTTTGAGTAGTAGGAGTAGCCTTTTCAACCAACAAAGCTGTATCAGCAATTGGTTTAATCGCCTTATTTTCAAAAGGAATAACAACTTCTCCCTCACAACTAATAACTCCAATATTAGATGCCATTGCTAAAGGATCTATTGCCTCAACTAAAGCTGTAGAAGCTATCAAACTTCCATTACTTAATTTTTCACCGTCCAAAAAATAATATTGCTTTCCAGAATCATCAATACCATACGTACAAATAATATCACTACGATCCTTATACTTTACTTGTCCCTTTTGCACTTGCATCATACTAAACACCATCCCATATTCTTACAATACTTATAATATCACAAAAGAATAGCCAAAACAACTACTTTTCTGAAAAAATATTAATACTCAATTGATTGCAATCTTATCAAAAAAAAGTTAAAATAAAAATGGTGATGTTATGAAAGAACAAAAAAAATTAACTATAGGAATGGCAATATTTGCATTTACTATATTTGTTTGTTTTGGAGTAATCGTTGTAACAGAAAAAACAGCACCATACTTCTCATCTCGAATTGACAAAAAATTAAATTCTTACTTAAAAGAAAATTATACATCTATAATAAATGAATTAAAAATTGGTAATACTAATTATAAGAACACTGTCTACCAGTTAAAGATAACGTCACTAGAAAATAAAGATTTATACTTTTATTTAAAATATTCTAATAAAAAAATAACAGATACATATAAAGAAGATTACTTAGAAGGAAAAACACTACTTTCAAAAATAAGTTCTGATATTGAAAAAGAATTAAATACTAAGTATAGCAAAGAATTCAAAGTAACTATTCTAACAACTCTTGATAAATCAAGTGAACAAATCAAAGATAAATTTATCAAAGAAGAAAACATTTCTTCTCTACCAGTTTATTCTTTAGAAACAACTCTTAAGACTTCATGGAGTCAAGATGCTATTGCTAAAGAAATTATTTCTTTTCATAGCCGCCTACTTCAAGATAATATTAATCCCAAAAGTTATAATCTAATACTAGTAGATAAAAAAGGAGAAAATAAATCAATTAAAATAAATAATTTAACTAAAAAACAGATTGAAAATAATAAAACTCTAGCATCTATTATTAATGATATAATTAATAGTAAAAACAGTAATATTTTAACTAAAAATAATATAACATATGAACAAATAAAGGAGTGAAAAATATGCAAGATTGTCTATTTTGTAAAATAATAAGAGAAGAATTACCATCAAGTGTAGTCTATGAAGATGAATTAATTAAAATAATTATGAACATTAATCCTAATACCAATGGTCACCTATTAATATTACCTAAAAAACATTATTTAAATTTTATTGATATTGATCAAGAAATAATTACTCATAGTCTTGAAGTAACTAAAAATAAAATTTATCCATTATTAAAGGAAAGACTTCACTGTGAAGGATTAACTTTAGCCCAAAATAATGAATTAGGTCAAGAAATAAAACATTTCCATATTCATTTAATTCCAAGATATCCAAATGATGGAGCTGATATTTCTTATAAGAAAGACCAACTTGATGATGTTGGAGAAATATTTGAAAAATTAATATAATAAAAATACCGAGAATAATCTTGGTATTTTTTATAAAAATTTTTATAAGCAAAGCCTAGTAGCGGTTATTAAAACCTCCTAAAATAATAGCTAATAAAATATATAAAATAATAATTACAATAAACCCGCTACCTCTCCTGCAATTGTTTGTATTTTCAGGACAAGACATAAAACACCTCCTTAAACATAAGCACCTAAAAGAATAACTAGAAGAATAAATAATACTAAAATGATAGCTGAAGAAGATACACAATTGTTCATGCTTTTTCCTCCTTTTTATATGCTTTCATCTTATTTTATGGTAAAAAGAGAATTTTGTGATTATCTCTGTCATATTTATTGCATGAAAATATTTTTTTTGTTATTATAATTAATTGTATGGGAGGATATTATGAAAAAGAAAAAATTTTTAGTTTTAAGTGCTATTATGGTTGCCTCATTAATTGTAACTGGTTGTGGAAAAAAAGTTGAATTAAAAGATGGTGCTGAAGTAGCTGTATCAGTAAAAGGTACAAAATTCACAGCAACTGAATATTATGAAAAAATAAAAAAAGATAATATAACTACATTAATTGATATGATTGACCATAACTTATTAGATAAAAGTTATCCTACAGATGAAAATGAAAATGACGCTGTAAAAAAACAAATTGATCAAATTAAAAACACTTACGGTTCAGATGAAAATACATATAAAGCCTTTCTTCTACAATACTTTGGTGTTAATAGTGAAAAAGAATTTGAAGAAATGCTACATCTTGAATACAAAAGAAATCAAGCAGTAAAAGACTATATTAGTGATAACTTAACTGATAAAGAAATCAAAAAATATTATGAAGAAAATATCTATGGTGATATTAAAGCAAATCACATCTTAATTTCTGTTGATGTTGCTGATGATGCAACAGAAGATGAAAAAAAGGAAGCTTATGAAGTTGCTGAAAAAAAAGCCAATGAAGTTTTACAAAAATTAAAAGATGGCAAAAAATTTGCTGATTTAGCAAAAGAATATTCAGATGATGAATCAAATAAAGAAAAAGGTGGAGACCTTGGCTACTTTGATCCTAACGATATGGTTGAAGAATTCAAAGATGCTGTAATCAAACTAAAAAAAGGTGAATATACAAAAGAACCAGTAAAGACAAAATTTGGATATCATATAATTCTTAAAACTGATCAAAAAGAAAAAGAATCTCTTGATAAAGTAAAAGATAAAATTAAAGAAAATTTAACAAATAAAAAAATATCAGAAGACAATTCTCTTTATTATGAATCATTAGTAAAATTTAGAGAAAGTAAAAATATTAAATGGAACGATTCTGAATTAGAAAAAAGTTATAATGATTATATGAACAAACTAATTGAACAATCAAAAGCATAAAAAAAATTCGGCTAGAAATCTAGTCGATTTTTTTATATAAAACAACCCCATCTTTAGTATACAATTCTTCATAGTTATAATTATACTTTAAATACGTATTAATTGGGTATTTATCGTTAACTAAAAAATAATCAAAATTATATTTTTCAATTAATTTAACATAATCACCTTGTAACATTGAAATATTTAAATAATCCTCATAATTATACTTAGAATATAAATCTGCGCGTCCATCTATGAAAACTAAAATATCATTATATATAAGCTCTCCACCATAATCATAAAAATTATATAATCTCTTAGGAGATTCTT
Organism: uncultured Bacilli bacterium; assembly: GCA_944358435.1. Lineage (GTDB taxonomy): Bacteria > Bacillota_I > Bacilli_A > RF39 > UBA660 > CAG-877. The sequence continues at coordinate 70,070 of CALVRD010000001.1, forward strand.
TTCTTATAATTGAAACAACATCCTCATTTAAACTATATTTATTTAAATTATTAAAAGTAGAATTAATATTAATTATAAAGAAACCGATAAACACTAATGCTACTAAACAGACACTTAAATTAGTACCCCTATCATACTTCCTTTTTTCAATATATTTAAATATTACAAATGACATAATAATATAAGTATATCCCCAAAATCTTATACTTTTTAATCCTAAAAAAGAAGAAACACCTAACAATATCAAATCAATAAACAATATTTTCTTCTTACTAAATAATAATATAAAACCAATTAACAACAACAAACCAAAATATAAATAATGTTGAGGATTATTCAAAGTAGTAGGTTGCCATTCTGAAATATTATTAATCATCACACTATCCATCATATTAGTATACGGATATATAAAAAGTTTAAATCCATGAGCATTTAAACAAACACCAAACATACATAAAACCATTACAACCAAATACTTTTTAATCTGTTTCTTATTAATCCTAATTGCTTCAACTTTAGAAGTTCTAAAAGAAAATAAACCACCTATTAAAAATATCAAGCAAAACAAATAACTTAAATTACTAGAACCACCATGTATATTAGCCCATAATATTGAAATAAATGGTAATAAATAAATCTTCTTTGAATTTGCATTTTTATACAAATCATATAGAAACCAAATTGTAATTCCAACAAAACAAAAACTAATTAAATGAGGTCTAACTTGCATATAAACCACTAAAATTAATGATAAGACCATCCAAAACAACGTAAAAGGAATATTCTTTAAATAATCATCTCTATTACCAAAAAAGATAATTAATAATAAAGTCAATATACAAATAAATACATATATCAACATATGAACCTGACCAAACAGTAATTTAAACCCATAAATAATAACTTCAAATAGCCATTCATGTGACATCCAATACTTACCATTAACTATCCAAGAAAAAACATCTTTTTTTAAAATCCCATTATTAAACATATACTCTCCAGCTTTAATATGCCAAAAATAATCAGGATCCAATCTAGCAGTTAATAATAAAAACAAAGATAATCCCAAAATAAATAATAAAATTGAAAAAAGAGTCCTATTCTTATTAAAATAATTTTTAATCTTCATAAGTTAACCCCTTTTGATACAATTTTTCTTTAATTTTATATTCTAACTCCTTACCACTATATTTTCTACTATATTTTCTATATAGCTTTTCATATTCTCTCTTTGCAATTATCTCATCATTATCAAATTTATAATCCTTAATAACCTTATTAATAACAGATAATTCATAACCCAAACCAACCAAGTCATTAACTATTTTATTCTTTAAAACTCCCCCTCCTCTAGTCTTATTACTTTTTAAAGAAACAGAAATGACTTTATTAATTTTCTCTATCTGAACATCTTCAGTAAAAATAGAAATCTCATTATTTATAATATCAGAACTAATACCCTTACTTAATAAATCCTTAGTAATTCTAAGTGGCCCCCTAGAAGAGGTAACAATCTGATTATTAATATAACTTTTAGCAAAACTCGCATCATTTAAATACCCTTGTTGTAATAATTTATCAATAGTAGCATCTACTAAATCAGCAGGATATTCTTTTTTTAGTAAAGTATCTCTTAAATCCTTAGAACTTTTAAACCTAGCTTTTAATATTTTCAAAGCTACATAATAAATATTCCACTGTTTATCATACTCTCTAGCTTCATCTATATTATCAATAATACCATGCAAAAGAAATTCATACTTTAAAATAGTTTCCTCATACAACTGCACTTCTTGACAATTTTCAAGTGTCAACTTATATTGTCCATTAGACAACTTTTTATACTTTAATATTTTCATTAATATCACCTAAAACTAGTATATCAGAAAAAGAAAAAAGAAAGAAGTACTACCCTTTCTTGTTAACTATAATCATTCCTTCTGAAACTTCTTCAAGTGCCCGTCCAATATTTTTTTTACTCTTATAAGCAGATTCTGGCATTTGTAAATATCCGTCTTTAGAAATTTGTTTACTTCGTCTAGCTGCAATATGAACCAATTCATATTTCGAATCAACAATATTAAGTAATTTGTCAATAGATGGATAAATCATACATATCACACTCCTTATTATTAGGATACCCTACACCAATAAATTAATCAATAAATGTTACAAAATTAGACACCCTAATTTACAATATGAAATTTATTCTACAATAAAATATACTTGTAAATACAAATAGATTATACGAGTATAAATTAATCATTAAATTCTTAATATTTATAATAAATCTACTTTCTTATATAATACAACCACTTTCACACAACAAATTAATTATCAAAAGAAAAAGACTAGTTT
>CALVRD010000002.1 GCA_944358435.1 uncultured Bacilli bacterium
AAAGCATTCTTTTGTAGACAGTTGTAATCATTAAAACCTAAAGGTTTCATATAATTTACTAATTCATTGAATTTATAATTTCCGGCTTCAATTTTTTTTCTAGTTCTTGGATGAGCACTAAAAATAATTGGCATTTTATAGGTTTCGGCTACATCATTAATAGATTTAATTAAAGATTCAAAGTTTTTAGGATTATCAACATTTTCTTCACGATGCATGCTTAGAACAAAATACTTTCCTTTTTCAAGATGTAGATTTTCTAGTACTTTACTATCTTCTATTGCTTTAGCATTTGTTCTAAAAACTTCTTTCATACTTGAACCGGTTTTAATAATAGTTTCTGGTCTTATTCCTTCCGCTATTAAATAGCGTCTTGCATGTTCTGTTAAGACCATGTTTATATCACTTAAATGATCAACGATTTTACGATTAATTTCTTCTGGAACTCGTTCATCAAAGCAACGATTTCCTGCTTCCATATGGAATACTGGTACTTTGTTTCTTTTTGCAGAAATTACTGATAAACAAGAATTAGTGTCACCATAAAGTAATATTGCATCTGGCTGATATTTTTTTATTAGTTCATCAGATTTAGCAATTACATTAGCAATTGTTTCAGCAGCAGTTGTGCCTGCTGCATCCATGTATACATCTGGAGCTCTTAGCCCTAAGTCCTTAAAAAACACTTCATTAAGTTCGTAATCATAGTTTTGACCTGTATGAACTAAGATATGATCAGTATATTTATCTAATTCTTTTAAGGTGCTTGATAATTTAATAATTTCTGGTCTTGTTCCAACAATTGTCATTACACGCATATTAGTTTTCCTCCACTTCTATATTTGGATATAGTTCTTTATGGGAAAGAACCCAGTCTTTCATCTCTTTTACCATTTGGTCATAAGATGGGATATTAAAAGTAAATGAAGCTGGAGTTCTTACTAAGGTCTTCTCACTGGAAACAGAGTTATTTTCAGTTATTTCAATATCTTTGTTAAAGTGCTTTTTAAATAAGACTAGTAAATCATGCTTACTAATAAAGTCATTATTTACAACGTGATTTAGGCCAGCTAAATTATTTTTTATAGCAACTTCTATTTGTTTTGCTAGTTCAATAGTAGTAACACCTGTCCAAATTACTTTAGTATATCCACCAACTGTTTTATTTTGATTCATAAACCATTGAAATAAGCCTATTCCCTTTGGATTAGCATCAGGTCCAACTATTGATGTTCTTAAAGTTAGACTACGATTATTTATAACTTCACCTAAAGCTTTACTACGTCCATAAAAAGAAGTAGCATCAGTATAGCTTGCTTCATCATACTTACCTTTTGTGCCTTCAAAAACACAGTCAGTACTTATATGAATAAATTTAAAATTATATTTTTCTGTTAGTGAATCTAAGTAATGTGGTAATAGGCTGTTTAATTTTACAGCAAGAGGTTTATTTTCTTCACAAACTTGATTTAATATACCAATACAATTTACTACTACATTTGGTTTAACTTCTACTAAGATTTTTTCTATTCCTTCTAAATTAGTATAGGCATCATAGTGAAATGGTCCTTTTGCAGTAGTTGTTCCAAACACTTCATAACCTTTTTCAATAAAATGAGTGTACACTACATGGCCAAGCATTCCAGTTTTTCCTAAAACTAAAATTCTCATTCTTCGATTTCTCCCATTTCTTTTAATAGTTCAATCATTCCATCAACATCTAATTGATGAGTATTGTTTGATGTATAAGCTTCATATTTTTTCACTTGTCCATCACCATTCTGATAGAAGTTATCATAATTTAAATCTCTATTATCCATTGGAATTCTGAAGTAATTTCCCATATCTTGAGCTTTTGTCATTTCTTCTCTTGTAACTAAAACTTCATGATCTTTTTCACCATGTCTTGTTCCAATAATTTTTACTTCAGCATCACTATTTTTATATTTTCTAACAGCGTCAGCTAATGTTTGAATTGTAGCACCTGGTGCTTTTTGAACAAATAAATCACCTTGTTTACCATTTTCAAAAGCAAACATAACTAATTTTACAGCTTGTTCTAGAGTCATCATATATCTTGTCATGCTAGGATCTGTTACAGTTATTGATTTTCCTTCTTTTATCAATTTATAGAATAAAGGAATTACAGAGCCACGTGAACCCATAACATTTCCGTATCTTGTTAGACAGATAGTTGTTTTGGCATCATCGCCTAACATTCTTGCCTTAGCAACAATTATTTTTTCCATCAAAGCTTTGCTCATTCCCATGGCATTTATTGGATAAGCTGCCTTATCGGTACTTAAACAAACAATTTTTTTAACACCATGTCTTGTTGCACAATCTAGAACATTATATGAACCAAAGACATTTGTTTTAGCTGCTTCTATTGGGAAAAACTCACAAGATGGAACTTGTTTTAGGGCAGCGGCATGGAAGATATAATCTACTCCTGGCATAACATTTTCTAGAGTGTTTATATCTCTTACATCACCAATAAAAAACTTAATTTTAGGGTTATTATATTTTTTTCTCATGTCATCTTGTTTTTTTTCATCTCTTGAAAATATTCTAATTTCTTTTAAATCAGAATCCAAAAACATTTCCAATACTTTGTTTCCAAATGATCCAGTCCCACCTGTAATTAGTAGAACTTTGTCTTTAAACATACTTTCTTTTTTCATTATTACTACCTCTTTCTATATGAAAATATAAACTATTATCTAAATTATCTTGTATAAATCATAGATTTTCACTTTATATTTTCTAATCATGATATTTTTACTGATAATAGACATTTTAATTTTAGCATACCTTTATTTATTTGTAAAACAAATGTACATTTTTATCGTTATTTTATAATGGTTTTAATCCTTTTTTCCCTTAAAAAAATGCCTTTTAAGACACTTTCTTTGGCATTTCTTCTCCCATTTGGGCTTTATAATATTCTTCAATAATTTTTTTAGCTGGACCAATTTTAACTACTTCTCCATGCTCTAACCAAACTACACGATCGCATAAATCTTTTATTGATTCTAACGAATGTGATACATAAAGAACTGTTGTTCCACCTTTTATTAACTCCATCATCTTATTTTTACTTTTTTCTTGGAATTTAATGTCTCCTACTGAAAGGATTTCATCAACAATTAAGATTTCGGGATTAACTATTGTTGCAATAGAAAAAGCTAACTTTGCAACCATTCCTGAAGAAAAGTTTCTTACTGGAACATCTAAGAAATCACGTAGTTCTGAGAAATCAACTATCTCATCAAACTTTTCATCAATAAATTTTTTGGAATATCCTAGGATTGCTCCATTTAGATAAATATTTTCTCTAGCAGTTAATTCCATATCAAATCCAGCACCTAATTCAATCATTGGGGAAATATCTCCATTTACCTCAACTTTACCAGTAGTTGGTTTCATTACCCCACTTACTACTTTTAATAAAGTACTTTTACCGGCTCCATTACTTCCAATTAAGCCAATAACTTCTCCTTTTTTTACTTCAAATGATACATTTTTTAAGGCCCAAAAATCATTTCTTTTAGGTCTTCTTTTCTTATTGAAAGCAGAAATAAATGCTTCTTTTATGGAGAAGTTTTTTTCTATTCCCAAATTAAATTTCATTGAAACTTTATTTACTCTTATCATTTAATTACTCCTCCTATATATAATAAATAAATTTATCTTGATTTTTTTTAAAGATTACTGATCCAATTACAAGTGTTGCAACCCCTATTAGACCAATTAAACCTAAGGTACCAATTGAAGGACATTGTCCGTATAAGACAATGCTTCTTACCGCTGTTATAAATTGATATAATGGGTTAAATTTAAATAACTGTTGAAGATAATCCGGCAATATTTCTATACTATAAAATACTGGTGTAAAGTAATTCCAAATTGTTATAACAATTCCGTAGATATAAAAAACATCTCTTAAAAATACGGATACACAAGATAACAATAATCCTATTCCAACAGTAAATAAGAAGAAGCATAGAAATATATAGGGAATTACTAGATAATAAATATTAATACTTGCAGGATAAGTTCCTAAACCAAACTGTGTTAATAAAATTATTATTATCCAAGGAATTAAGGTTAATAAAAAGTTTATTCCAACAAAGATACATTTTGCTAAAGGGAAAATGTATTTTGGAATGTAAACTTTATTTATTAAACCAAAATTAGTAACTACTGAAGTCATGGCTGAATTTGACGCTTCACTAAAATAGTTAAACATAACTATACCAGTCATTAGGTAAACTAAGTAGTTAATTCCCTCTACTTTAAATCTAAACATTTGGGAAAAGACCATTGTCATAACAGCCATCATTAATATAGGATATAGCAAGCTCCAAACAATTCCTAATACAGAACGTTTATATTTTACTTTAAAGTCCCTAGAAATTAGTTGTGACATTAAAAATTGATATTTTTTGAAATTGGCAAATATATTTTTTAGTGTTTTCATTATTATGTCTCCATTTCTTTTTAATCTTTTAAAATTATAACATACATACTTTAGAGTCGTCAATTTGGTGATTTAGTAATTAATGTATACATAGTTTTTAGTAATGGTAATTTGATATTTTAAGTTACTTTAATTAGTCCTTTATTTCATAGTTTTCAATTACATTTTTATATAGTTCAGGATATAATTTGGATTCCTCATTTAAAGCATCTAAGTAAAGAGATATTTCTTCTTCATCTACTTTGGTAGTTCTTTCATAAATTAAAATATTAAAACCATCATTCATATCAAATTGTTCAATTAATTTAAATTTATTATTTTCTACTAATTCTTTAAATACATCATTATATTTATATTCAATAGAAACAGATTCAAAAGGATCAATAGTTAGTATGTATTTAGCATCGAATAGGCCATATGGGAATTTGTGACTACCAATTATGGCTGAACCATATGCTAAGTAATTAGATATTGTTTTATCAGGCATAAAAATATTGCGAAATTTATCAGGATTATATTTTCTATTATGACAAATCATATAGGCTATTTCATTTTCATTAATATGTTCTTCTAACCAAGTAGCTACTTCAACATACTGAGGATAGTTTTCTTCACTTAGAACAGTTAAATTTATTTTAGTAAATAAGTTATCTGTGGTATTAGATAAAAGGCCATTTAAGAAGTTAACTATTATAATAGAAAAAATTACTAGACAGCACCTAATGTCATATGATTCTTTGGTATTAATAAAGTAAATAAAGCATAAATATAAGAAATATAAATAATTAGGTAGAAGAATTGGACTATGATGAAGTCCCATATTTTGAATTCTAGTAAATAAGAAAATCATAAGGAAATAATCTATAACATTTAAAATAGTTAGTAGTCGATATTTCTTTGAAACTAGTCCATATATGGCCCCCATTAACATTAGTATTAACATTAAATAACCTAGATGACTTAACTGAGAAGTCATTTCAGTTTTAAATCCACCATCCAAATAAAAAGCTGAATAATTACCAATACTACCAAATAAGATATTTTTAAGCATTGGAAATAAAGTTAATATAAAGAAAATAATTACTATAATGGCATATAGACAAATATTTTTAAATATTGCTTTTAGGGACTTTTTGTCTTTGAAGTTTAGAATAATAATTCCAATTAGATAACAGAAATAATAACTAACTATCCAATATATATACCATCTTCTAGAGATAGTAAGCATAAATGTTATTAATAGTAAAAGAATTAATCTTAGCACTTCTAATTTTTTAAAATCATAATTTATAGTTAATGAAATAATTAGAAAAATAAAAGCTAAGCCAAAGAAGTCTGGTTGACCATAAATGGCTGTTGCATGAAAAATTGGAAATAGTACTGTAGTTAAAAGAGCTAGATTAAAGAAAAGTGTTTCTTTCTTTACTTGGAGCTTTTCAGATAATTTTTTTAGAAGAATTCCAAGAGTAATAATTAAATATGGTGTATAGGCTAAGATATAACTTAATATATAACTATTTATTGTTTGATTCGTAAATCTAAAAATAATTTCTGGGAAAAATGATAGGAAATTACCATATTCTCCTGACCAAGTAGAACTAATAAAATATCTGATACCATCAAGCAGACTAATTGCAAAATGTTCTTTAGATGCTAATCCTATATTGTAGTAGCAAGCATAGTCAAAAAAATACAAAAATTGACGATTTAAAATACTTATTATGTAGAAAAGATACATTAAAATTATAATTATAGTCATTCCAATAAGTTCTTTTTTGGTAAATTTTACTTTTAATAATTTTAGGACTTCTCTAACTATTATAATTAAGAAGAAGTTAGCTAAGAAGCTAATTGATGTGAAACTATAACTATTAGGATAAATAAAATTAATTAGAAGTATTATGATAGTTAAAATAGTAAAAGTAGAATAAATTATTTTATCTTTTTTTGATAGTTTTTTTAAGTAGTCTTTCATCTTAATTCTCCTCTAAGTTTTCAGAAATAATATAACGTGGTCTTTGTTTGGTTTCATTATACATTTTTCCAATATATTCTCCAATAATACCAATACTAATCATTTGTAAACCACCAATAAACCAAATAGAAATTGATAAGAAAGTCCAACCATCTACTGTATTTCCTAGTACTTTTTGAACTAATGAATAGATCATTATAATAATACTAATTAAGAGAATTAAAAAGCCTGTTATACAAATAAATCTTAGAGGTTTAACACTAAAGGAAGTTATTCCATCCCAAGCAAAGTTTAGCATTTTCTTTAGGGGATATTTAGATTCTCCGGCAAATCTTTCATTTCTATCATAATAGATAATATCTGATTGATAACCAATTAAAGGAAACATTCCTCTTAAGAATAAATTTACTTCTTTAAAGTTAGAAAATTCGTCTAAGACTTTTTTTGATGTTAAGCGATAATCAGCATGATTATAAATAACATCAGCTCCTAAGAATTTCATAATTTTATAAAATGATTCCGCTGTAAAGCGTTTAAAGAAAGTATCTTTTTCACGGGATTTTCTAACTCCATAAACTACATCAGCTCCATTTAAATACTTTTTTAGCATTTGATCGATGGCATTAATATCATCTTGAAGATCAGCATCCATACTAATTACAACATCAGCATACTCTTTAGCCGTCATTAAGCCAGCTAACAAAGCATTTTGATGGCCTCTATTTCGAGATAAAGTTATACCAGTAAATAATGGTTCTTTTTCATGATTTTGTTTGATAATTGACCAAGTATTATCTTTTGAACCATCATTAACATACATAACTTTACTATTAGGAGAAATAATTTTATTCTTAATTAGACTAGTCATTTTCTCTTTCATTCTTTTTGTATTTTCTGGTAATACTTCTTCTTCATTATAGCAAGGTATTACAACATATAAAATTGGTACTCTTTTCATTTTAACTACCTACTTCCTATATAGTATCCAATATAATTTACAATATAATTTTGTTAAAAATTTGCTTTTCTCAATAGTTCTTCTAATAATTCCTCTATTTGGATAATACTTATTATTTTTATAGTCAGGGACAAATGTTTCTAGATATTCAAAGGAACAGTCAATGAATTTTAAGCCAACCTTTTTGTCTTTTTGATCACGTTGCTGAATTGTGTAATTAGTTAAAATTCTTACTGATAATTTTTTTACTACTTCATCTAAATTCTTCTTATCAAAGTATCCTCTTATCATATGAACAATTGTTATAATATCGAAGATACGATTATCTCTTACTGTAGTTTCACTTTGAGAATGAATAACATAATAATAAAGAAATTCATCTAGTTTACCTATTTTTTTAGAATTATTAATTGTCTCAATTACAAAAGTCATATCTTCATATTTCATATTATCTAGAAAAGTTATATTGTTTTTAGTAATGAGTTCGCGTTCATATAACTTATTACATGGTCCTAGATTTATATCTAATAATAAATTATTATTTTTTATTAATGATGAGTTATTAAAATGCGGAATTATTACTTCTTTTAGTTTATCTTTCTCTACTCGATAGAAGTCAAATACCACTAAGTCTAGATGTTCTTCTATTGCTTTATTATAAGCTTTTTCACAAGCATCAAGAGCTAAGTAATCATCACTATCTAAGAACATTATATATTTACCAGTTGCTTTAGTAATACCAAAGTTACGTGTTTTACCAATACCTTGATTTCTTTTTTTATAATACTTTATACGATTATCTTGATATTTTTTAATAATCTTTTCACTATTATCTTTTGAACCATCATTTATTAAGATAAATTCTAATTCTTTTTTAGTTTGATTTATTAAGGAATCAAGACATTTAGTTAAATATTTTTCAGAATTATAGATAGGAACAATTATACTTATATCTGGCATTTTATCACCTACTTCTTTTTTGATAATATAGTTTAGGACTTATAATTAGAAAAAGTTTTTTTATTTTTCTAGGTAGTGTATCTGTAAGTATATTATTATAGACTTTTTCTTTAAGTAAAAGTTTTTTATAATTTTTATAATCTTTATTATTTAATTCACAGATTTTTAAAATTAAATTATTAGCTATAAAACTTTTAAATATTTTACTATTTAAATTAGTTTTGTTTATCTCTTTAATTAAGTATTGATAATGATTATAAGTATCTTTAACTTTTTTTAGAGTTTTCTCATAGTTATTATTATTCATAATACTGCCTTGTCTTTTTAAGTAGTTATAACCGATATATGAAATACTATTTACTGTAGTGGCTTTAATTATAACTAGGGGAATTAAACCGAAGTCTTCATGAATCGTAGCTGGTTTAAAGGAAAATTTTTCTTTTTCATAATAGTCTCTTTTGATAGCATAGCACCAGGCATTTTCTACAAAATGATATTTTGTAATAAGTTCAAAGGCTTCTTCGCCGGATTTATTTTCAAATGGGTCTTCTGGATAGGTAGTTTTTTCTCCATTGTCAGTTACTTCTTGAATTTGAAATCTGACTAAATCGGGGTTGTTTTTTAAGGAAGAAGATATTTTCTTTAATAAGTCTTTTTCTAAGTAATCATCGCTATCTAAAAAGATAAGATAATCTCCTTGTGCTTTTTTTACTCCAGTGTTTCTGGCAACACTTAATCCTTGATTTTTTTGAGTAATTATTTTAACTGGATATTTTTTTGCAATAGCCATACTATTATCTTTAGTTCCATCATTAACAACAATTACTTCAAATTCTTTTTCTGTTTGATTAAAAACACTACTTAAACATTTATCTAGGTACTTTTCAACATTATACACGGGAATTATGATACTAAATTTTGGCATTACTTCACCTCATCAAATAATTTTTCTAATTTTCTCATTCTTTGTTTTTGAATTTTTTCAAGATCAATAGTTTTATTTTGGGTTGGTTTAGTTAAAATTTTTGTTACTTCTTTTATCATTTTCTTTTCATCCTTAGAAACTATATAAGCATAATCTTTACCAATATTAATCTTATCATCACTAACATCTATAGTAGTAATTATTGGTTTATTTAAAGTAATTGCTTCTAAGTAAATTACAGGGAAGCCTTCATAATCAGATGTTAAAATTACATAATCACTTTCTTTTATATAAGGGTAAGGATTAGTTTGTTTTCCACAGAATGTCACTTTACTTTCTAATTTTAGTCTTTTAACTTCTTCTTCATACATTTTACGATCTGGACCATCACCTACTATCCAAAGTTCTGCAGTTTCTAAATTATTAATTAGATTAATAATTCGAGATACTTTTTTGGAATGATCATCAAGTCGACCAACAAAGACAAATAATGTTTTATCTTTAGGCTTGTAATAATTTATTTTTTCATGAGATAAATCTTTAATCTTTGAGACATTTATAAAATTATTAAAGACTAGGCATTTTTTCTTTAAATTTGGATAAATAGCTAAAAAATCATCTTTTGCTTCATTTGATACAAAGATTAAGTGATTAAAAGAATTTATGTTTCTTATATCATAGAAGTTTCTTACTTCTTCTTCTGTTTTATATAAATACTTATAGTTACTGTGAACATATAGGGAACTATTCTTTGAAGCAATAAGAGCTAATTTATTAGAACTTAAACTATAGGTAGCGTAGCAACAACTAAAGTCATAATTTTGATAATTAAAAATAGTAAATAATAGTTTTTTAGTAAAGTTAAGAACTTTTCTAATAAAGATATTAGAGTGATTTGAAACCTTTAATTCTTTTACTTGGACAAATTCATTTACTTCTTGCATGAATATACCACTTTTTTGTTCTAAAAATAAGGCTACATTATATTTATCATAATTAATATTATTTAATAAATTTATTAAAGCGGTTTCTATTCCTCCTAAATCTAAGTTATATGAAGCAAAGAAAAGACTTTTCTTTTTATTACGATCAGAAGATAAAATAATAATTATTAAAATAAGACTAACAGAAGGAGCGGTAATGATATGGCCTGTTAATAAGGATAAAATGATACCTAAAGATAAGCTAACATCAATCATATATGAATCAAAATTATATGGTCCTTTTTCTTTAGCAAGTTTTAATAAGACATAAAGTGGAATACTAAAGAAAATTAAAAAACCAATTAAACCATGACTTAAATAAATATCATAATAATCCATTTCAATCATCTTAGTAGTTTTATTATCATTAATATATCCAATTCCAAATAGTTTTTGATAAAAACTAGATTCATCATAAATATGAGATTTTTCATTATAGAAAGTTAATCTTTCACTAAAGATAAAATGATCAATTAATAGTTCATCTTTTAAGACGTCAGTGATATTATCAACTTTTAAGTAATCTAGGTGTATCTTAATATTTTTATAAAAATTAGTTTTAGGTATTAGAATTATTATAGAAAGGCTTGTGGTAATTATAATTAAAGAAAATATGAATATTAATTTATATTTTCTATTTTTAAAGAAGTGTATTATTAGCCAAATAAAAGTTGCCCCTATAGTTATTAGAAGTGATAATAAAGGAGTTTTAGTACCAACAGTTAAGATTACAAATAAGTATAATAGACTAAATAATATTTTAAGAATGAGATTTTTTTTATTATAAAAAACGATAAATACTATTGGAGTTAATATAGAGATAATACCTCCAATTTCATTAGCTGAATTGAAAAAACCTAGATTACCTACTTTAGCAACTTCATAACTCTTAAAACCAGTGTTAAATATTATAGGAATAAAGATAAGCGTTAAATAAAGAAATAAAGTAGTACAAAGAGTTAACTTACTTATTCTTATTTCAGCTTTTAATTCATATAAAGAGATAAGTAATAATGGAAAGTAAAACGTTCTTAATAATCCTTGACATTCACTAAGAATATTTATATCTTTAAAAATGATATTTCCTAATAAATAAAGAATAGAATATAAAATAAAAATAGTATAGTATATGAGAGGTCTTTTCTTTTTATAGATAAAGACGGTTATATACATAATAGATATTAAGAATAGCATTCTAATAATTATACCGATTGTTAAATTTATATCAAAAATATGAAGACAAAGACCTGTAATTAAATCAAGAATTGGTTGGAGAAGGATAAATATTCCTAAAAATAGATTTAGATTTTGTTTTATTAGTTTATTCATAACGCACCCACCATCTTTTGTTTACTTAATTTGATTATAGCACAACTATGAGTATTTTTCTATTCTATTATTTTGGACATTCTTTGACATTTCATTTTAGGGTATTTGTTTCTATTTAGCACTATTTATTATATAATTATATTAAGATTGAGGTGATATGCTTTGGCAAAAAAAAAGAAGAAAAAGAATAATAATAAAGATACTATAATTAAAGATATAAAAGTTGATAAGACTGATATAAAGACAAGTGAGGCTGAAAGTAAAGTTAATTCGAATAAGATTAGTCCAGTTAAGAGGAAAAATTCCCTATTTTTAGATTTCTTAATTTTATTAGTTTTAATTAGTAGTTTAGCCTATTTTACTTGTTCATTATTAAAGTTTAATTCTTTAGGTGATGTTGTTAATGGGTTATTAATGCTTGGAATTTCAATATTATTTATAGCAGCTTCGACTACTAATCCAAGTAAAAATAAGACAACTAGTTATTTAGCATTAGTTATACTATTTGGCTATCAAGTAGTTGGATGCTTAACAAGCTTTGAAATTATTACTTGGCCTAATAATGAAGTTGATAATTTTGTAGGAAGAAGTTTGACTGAAGTAGTTGAATGGTCAACTAATAATAATGTTAAGATCACTCAGGAATATGAATATAGTGATATGATTAAAGAATATCATGTTATTGGGCAGAATGTTCTTCCAGGAACAAAATTGAATAAGATTAAATCTTTAACCGTTTCAATTAGTGAAGGACCTAGTCCTTATAAAGATATAGTACTTCCAAATATGATTGGTTGGGATACTGATAGAGTACTAGATTTTATTAAGAAAAACTATTTAACAAATGTAAATGTTGAGTTTGTACAAGGCAGTGAAAATGAAAATACTCTTATAGAACAAAGTAAAAGTGGTAATGTTAAGAGAAATGATGAAATTAAGTTTACTTTCTCATTTGGAGATGAAAGACATTATAGTGAAGTTAAGTTAATCGATTTAGTTAATAAAAGTAAATTTGAAGCTGAATTTTATTTAAAACAACATGGTATTAAATATGAATTTGATTATGACTTCTCTGATAAGATTAAACGAGGTAATGTTGTTAAACAAGATGTTAAAGCTGGTACGATGGTTCCAATTACTGGGGAAGATATTAAGACTGTTAAAGTTACAATTAGTAAAGGTCCAAAAATTGTGATTCCAGATTTAAAAAAGATGAGTGTTATTGATATTACTAATTGGGTTATTAAGAACAAATTAAAGATAGAATTTAAAGATCAATATGATGATTCAGTAAAAGAAAATAATGTGTTAAATGTTAATTATAAAAAAGATGATGTTGTTGAGGAAGGTACAGTAATTGTAGTTACTCTTTCTAAGGGTAAGTTAGTTATGGAAAGTTTTTCATCTTATGCTCAGTTTAGAGAATGGGCTGATAAGTATGGTGTTACATATGAAGAACAGCATGAATTTAGTAATGACGTTCCAGTTGGAGAAGTTATTAAATATTCTTATGATGTTGGTAGTACTATTAAGAATAATGATGTGGTAATTGTTACAATATCGGATGGTAAAAGAATTGAAGTTCCAAATCTTAAGGGGCTAACTAAAAATCAGGCAATTGATAAACTTGAGAAAGCTTCGCTTAATTATAGTTTCGTTTACAAATATAGTGATACAGTTGCTTCTGGTAAAGTTATAAGTCAATCGATTTCAGCAGGATCTGAGGTATCACAAGGAACAACGGTTACTGTTACCATTAGTAATGGCGTTAAACCTCCAACTAATAGTGGTTCAGATGGAGGAGCTAATTCAGAATCTAATAATCCTCCTACTCCTACTTGTACGCCTAAGACTTATACAATTGGTAGAAATTTAAATAATATATTTGCAAACTATTCAGGATTTGAAACTGTTAAGTCACAATTATATTCTTTCTTTGCTGCAAATTATTCCGATGTTAAAATTAATGTTGTCGGAGTTGACGGTGGAGATGCAACTAGCGGCTCTTATATCGGTGGTATTGGTCCAGGTTCATCAATTACCAGTTGCAACAGCTCGGCTTATACAATTCAGATTGCTAAATAAAATTAAGAGTCTAATTTAGGCTCTTTTATTTATATTCAGACATTTTTCGACAAATTTCGACTTTTATAGATAATATACTAGTATCTGCAAAAGGAGATTAGAATGAAAAAAATTTATTTAACAAATCAAGAAGTAGATACTATTAATCTATTTATGGATGATATTACTACTATATCAATGGTAGAAGGAGTTTATATGCTTCCCTATTATGCGAAAAATTCAGGACAATCAGGTATTTATATTGTTACTGTTTATAATAATAGTAAAGATTATAATAACATGGTTAGTGTTGATGAGGCGGTCTGTAATTCTGACGAAGAATATAATAAGATAAATGAAAATATTAAAAGACTCAATACTATTTATAAGGATGAAAGAATAAGCTTTTCTATTCAAAATGCTGTTGATTTTTCTACTAAAGCAATAAATCAAAGAGAATTTTTAAGTAGGAGATTACTAGCAAGTGGAACAATTTTGTTTGATAGATTTGGTAATATTACTAGTGATCAAGAAGCCGCTAGAAGACTTGTTGGTACTATAAATAATGTTTACGAGGTAGATAATATTAAAAGTATTCTTCCAAGAAGAGAATATTATTTCCAATATTCTAAGAGAAAAAGCGTTAGCTCTTTTGACTAAGATTTTTGCAAATAAAAAATGGCTTCAATTTTGATATGAAGTCATTTTTCTTTTTTATTTGTAATTTTTATTCAACAACTAATTCAATTCTATTTAATCGATTTTTATTTAATACTACTCTATATTTCTTTCCAGAAATAGTTGCTTCAGCTTTATTAATACTTCCAAAAATATCACTTATTTCACCATAATCCTCAGAATCAATTGTTTTAGTATAAACAATTAGAGAATAAGTACCTTTTGGTAAATTAGAAATATCAATCTTTTTGTTATACCAAGCATAATCTTTACTTTTGCCATCAGTTGATATTACTTCATAACTACCAATTTTAGTACTATCTAAATCATAAGTATATTGTTTATAAGTTTTAGTATCCTCAATAATTAGTTTTCTAGTAATATCTGATTCTTTACTATAGGTTCCATCATAATTATAAGAAGTTCCAACTAGTTGAAGTTTATTATCAACAAATTTTATATCATCATAATTATTAATCATATTTCTAAATGTATTAGCAGTTTTAGTAGTTATAAGAGAATCTTTACGAATATTTAATTCAATTTTCTTTGTTTTTAATGATAGTTGAACTTTAAAATTATATCCATTTTCTTGATCCTCTGCTCTTCTATCGATTGGTTTATTAAATAAATTAGTTACTAATTGCTCAGTATGAAATTCATTCTTAGTAGCCTGCATATATAAATCATAATCTCCTGCTGGAATAGTACTTAAATCAATTTCTCCTTTAAACCAAGAACCATTATAATCAAAACCATTATCAATACCAATATCGTATGGCACATCATTAGTCCAAGAAGGGATTTTTAATGAATATTCAGTTGAAGTAGACTTTTCTTTTAAGACTAAATTATACTCAGCATTTTTATCATTATTATTAGTATTTAAAATAATTAGATATCCACTTATAGTATATTTTTTAGAAGTTTTATTCCAACTTAATTCATTTAGATAGAACTCACCATCTTTTTCAATTAATTTCTTTTCGATTACAGTTACTTTTATTTCTTTAGTTACTGAATTACCAAAACTATCAGTTACTTTGTAAATTACGTGATATTCTCCTAAAATTGAAGTATCAACATCATCTTTAATTACTTCAATATTAGTAATTTTTCCATCTTCAGGATCGGTTGCGGTAGCATAATCTTTTGAATTAAATTCTGTTCCTAGTGCAATAGTTAAATCATTAGCGACAATTTCAGGTTTTTTATTTTCTGTTACAGTGACATTTATAGTTTTAGTTGTAGATTTATTTTTAGAGTCTGTTACTTTATAAGTTATTTGATAAGTACCAACAACATCAATATTTACATTTGATGATTCAACAATAATGCTTTTTGTAAGATCTCCATCTTCTTTATCAGTTGCTTTAACATCTTTTAATTCATCTAATTTTGTACCTTGAGCAACGGTTTTATCCATAGCAATAATTTCTGGAGCAGTGTTTTCCACAGTATATGTGTATAATGTTACAGTTATACCAGGGGAAGCTGCTAATGTCCAACCATATTCATTAGAAGTGCCAGTTAAGTTTACAGGGACTTTATACCATAAGTCATTTCCTACTCGTCTTTCTTCAAGAACTGGTACATAAGAATTCGTAAATTGGCCACCAATTATAGTTGCTTCAGTATCCTCAGTAATAGAATTTACCCAAGTATATTGATTCCCAGGAACAGTTAGAGTAACGTGTCCATAGGCACAAGTTACAAAGTCAATACTATCGGCATTTACCCAATGTTTCTGATCATGCCAGTAATTTGAAGTTATTAAATAAGATATTGGTTTTCCTTCAGAATAAGCAGTCGCATAAACCATAACGTATTTGTTTTTTAAAACAATACTACCTGTTTTACTTTGTAAACTAGAGTCATAGTAGTAACTACTATTTTTAGTAGTAATTGCTACTTTAGGTTTTAAATATTTTTCCGAATCATAAAAGTCATATTCATAATTTTTATCAAGATATTCAGTTACCTCATTTGGGGAAATATAACCATTTTTACCTTTGTTTATCTTTTTTACATAGGCAGATGGTACATATACATAACTATTCCAATTATAATTTCCTGATGTTATTTCATTAAAAGCAGAATCAATGTTTAAATCACTTACTACTTTATACCAAATTCTTGAACCATTAATCATTTCGCCTTCTTTTTCGCCAATAATTACAAGGGCGTCTTCTGCTTCAGGGTAAGTATAAATGAATTTAGAACTGTTTGAAGCATCACTCATAGCATTTACGGGAGCGGTTACTACTCCTAGTTGATAAAAGTTATAATCTTGTAATCCTTTAGATTTATCAAAGGCATAATAGTTAGCGGCCATTTTTTCACTCCAATATGTATCCGACGCATAGTTTACGTTCATGCCTAAGCCCTTATCACCAAATTGGGGACCAAAATAACGCCAATCTCTTGGATGAGCATAACCATATGTAACATAATTTGAAGCATAACCTAAGATACTGCTTGGAAATGTTGCATACCAGTTGGCAGCTTCTGAAGGATTAGAATCAACAGCATTAAGACCAAAACCATTATTTTTATTAATTGCTAAATTACTTCTACCATTTGATGTCTCATTACGGCTTAGGCTTAGGGCTAAAAGAGCATTAGCCCCATATTTTTCTTGGGCATAGTAAAAAAATTGACCCTTTCCATAAAGCCTAGAGCTACCATTATTTGATTTGTTTCCATAGGCATCTTCACTAATTCCTAAGTTATTTCTGATATATTCATCAATATTTAAACTAGAATATGTTGTTCTAGTATGATTTGATAAATACATGTAATAGTTATAGTAAGGCTCATTTTTATTAACTGAATTAGTATGAATATTATTACGATAATCAAAAATCATTGTTTTTATATCAGTATAGAAATAATGTCCATCATAGCTATAATAAGTTCCTGGTTTTAACATATCTGGTTTAGGTCCTATTGTTGAACCAGCTGATCCATAATATGGTTCTTGAATCTTAGCTACGTAGTTATGTCTTATGTAGTCATTTGTAACAGTATAACTACTAGTCGATTTAACCCAAGTTATAGGAACCACTTCATAGGCTTCTTGGGGAACCCAACCAGTTTGATTACCAATTTTAACTAAAGCAGTCCAAATACCCTTAGAATTAAGAACTGTTTCAATAATAGCTCCATCTACTCCACCATAAAGAGAACCTGTATCCATATAAGTATATCGAAAAGTATTCATTTCACTAGTACGATAAAAATAAGTTAGAGTTGTTGGATTAACACTAAAATCTAATAAGGCAACATTGGCATCTAATATTTTAACAACACCATTAACATAAGTCATTATTCCTAAATCATCAGCACCATTTTTAATCATAGCCTGCTTTGCTTCTTCAAAAGTATTATGACAACTTACAACCTCAATAGAACCATTTGATTTAAAGGCAGATAATTCATAATTGCCACATAAAGAGCGATACTGGTAATCGGCAGATGAATAAGCTTTTACATCAATAGTACTTAGAATAAACATAGTACATATTATAAATGTTATATATAAAAACTTTTTCATTTTTCACCTCCGATATTTTATCAATTATATTATAGCAGTTTTTGACATGTAACTTAAGTTTTTTATTTTAAATATGAGTATTTTGACAAATATTTGACAGGAAAATTTAGTTATTTTAAATTGATTATAATAAGGAATATAGGTTAAAATAAGCAATTTTGGGTAAATTAAGGTGCAATTATATGGCTTGATATATTTATAAAATATGAGTATAATTATAAGTATGATTTTGCGAATTGGAGGTTTTTTTATGGCTAAAGAAAATGATGCAAAAAAGATAAATGTTTTAAAATTAATAATATTAATAATTACGGTGTTATCACTAGGTAGTAGTGCTTTTTTGATATATCAGTTGTTTAAGCTTTCTTCAATTGAAAACTTAATTAGATATATAGTTATTGGTATTTTAATACTTTTTAATTTGCTTATTATAATAAAGGGATTGTGTATATTTAAAAAGAAAGTTAAAAATAGACATTCTAAACATATTGGTTTTATTGTATTTATGGTAATATATTCTATTATTTGTGGTGCAGTTGGATCAGTAATTTCTTACTTATATGGCCAATTGGAAAATATGAATACTGGTTATGTAACTTATTCATCTAGTTTAGTTACTATGAATACAAGTGGTGCTAAAAAAATTGGGGATGTTAAGAATTTTAAGATTGCAATTTTAAATGATGAAAAGTCTCCTGATGGATATATAATTCCACAGGATATTATTAAAGAATATAAGTTAAATGATAATAATGAGATTATTAATTATGATGATTATTCTAGTATGTTAACAGATTTATATGTTAATGAAATTAATGCTATGATTTTACCTACAAGTTATCCTGATATGTTTTCTAGTATTGCTGGATATGAAAATATTGCTAATGATACTCATATTATTGTTACTAAAGAAAAAGAAATGAAAAAAGCTGATGTTTCAAACTTTGAAACTAGTTCTAGTGGTAAGGATGTTACGGAACCATTTACAATACTTTTAATGGGAATTGATTCGACAGCTGAAGTATTACAAAAGAATGCAGTTGCAAATGGTGATACTTTAATACTTATGACATTTAATCCTAAAACTTTAAATGCAACAATGCTTTCTATACCACGTGATAGCTATGTACCTATTGCTTGTTGGTCTAATAAGGCAGAAAACAAGATAACTCATGCAGCTGGATATGGTACTGATTGTATGATGAACACAATTGAACAATATTTTGATGTTAATATTGATTATTATGCTAAGATTAATTTTAAAGGATTAGTAAAATTAGTTAACGCTGTTGGTGGCGTTGAGATTAATGTTGATAGAAGATTATGTACTGATAATTCTGATCGTGGTGGTGAAGTATGTATTGAACCAGGATATCAGACTTTAGATGGTGAGCAAGCATTAGTTTATGCTAGAAATAGACATGATTTGCCAAATGGGGATTTTGGAAGAAATCAACATCAACAAGAAATAGTTATGGCTATTGCGAATAAGTTTAAAAATATTACTGATGTTTCTAAGTTTATGGAAATTATTAATACTATTTCTAATAGTTTAGATACAAATCTTACTACTAAGCAGATGTTATCATTTTATAATGTTGGTAAAGATATTATTAAGAAAAGTTTATCTTCTGAAGAAGCAGATTTAATTAATATTCAACAATTATATTTAGAAGGTAATGGACAAATGATTTATGATGAACGTATGCGTATGGTTCTTTATAATTATGTTCCTAATAAAAATAGTCGTAATGATATTGTTACAGCTATGAAACAAAATTTAGGTTTAATCAATTATGAAATAGTTAAAAGCTTCTCTTTCTCTATTAATGATCCGTATGAAAGGCCGGTTATTGGTAAAGGACCTTATAGTTCAGCTAGTTTATATAAATTACTTCCTGATTTTACTGGTGATGATATGGCTACTGCTAGAGCTACGGCAAACAGACTTGGAATTTCAGTAGTATTTGAAGGGAATTCAGGATATGTAGTTGCTCAAAACTTTCCGGCAAATAAGCGAATTGATTTAATGAATGGAACTTTAAAACTTACTCTTTCTGGTAAGAAAGATGATAATAAAGATGACAACAAAGATGATGGTAAGGACGATGATAAAAACGACAGTACCGATGGCGACAAAGACGATAGTAACAATAATAACGATAATAATGGTAATAATGAAGATAATTCAAATACAGGTGATAATGGCAATAGTGATAATGATAACTCTGGTACCGGTGATAATGGTGATACAAAACCTCCTACTGATAGCGGAGATAATAACACTGATAAACCTAACGAATAGTTTAAAAATATTTAGTTCATTGACAAATAGGTACATTTACTTATTTGTCTTTTATTATAATTTTTTTTGCATAGTAAAAGGCTATTAACTTTTTTGTTAATAGCCTTTTGAACTTTCTTTTTATTATGCTTCTACTGGATAAACTGAAGCTTTTTTCTTATCTCTTCCTAAGTGTTCAAACTTAACGATTCCGTCAACTGTTGAATATAGAGTATCATCATTTCCACGACGAACGTTAGTTCCTGGGAAAATCTTAGTTCCACGTTGACGATATATGATACTTCCAGCTGTGATGAATTCACCATCAGAAGCTTTAGCCCCTAATCTACGTCCTGCAGAATCACGACCATTAGATGTTGATCCTTGCCCTTTATGGTGAGCAAATAATTGAATATCTAATCTTAAAAAATTCATAATTCTCCTCCTTATTTTACTTCTACATTAGTTGGATATTCTTTTTCCAACTCTTTCAAAAGATTAATCATATTTTTGATTAATGTTTGGGTATTTTTTTCATTACTAATATTAGTAATTTCTAAACCTTTATCATTAACCTCATAACTTAGACTATCCTTATTTAATGATAAAATACCATTTATTGTTGTAGTAACAATACTACTAGCAGCACTACAAACTATATCTTTTCCATAGTCAGCATATTCAGCATGACCAAAAACAGTTATTTTTTTATAATTGGTATTTTCTTTAGTAACCTTTACTTTAATCATGATTATCCATTGATTTTAGTTATTCTTACTTTTGTATAAGGTTGTCTATGTCCCTGAGTCTTACGATTTGATCTGTCTTTTGACTTATACTTGAAAACTTTAATTTTCTTTTGTTTACCGTTTTTGATTACTTCACCTTCAACAGTAACGTTAGTAAGATAAGGACTACCTATTTTACTATCAAGCATTAATACTTGATCAAATTTTACTGTGTCTCCAGCTTCTGCTTCTAATTTTTCAACGAAAATTTCACTATTTTCTTGAACATAGTATTGCTTTCCACCGACTTTAATTACAGCATTCATATAATATACCTCCTTCATATTAACTTAAGACTCGCTCTTAAGGTACAAGTAAACTTGTTTTTACCTTTTCAATGCGGTTTGAGCATGAGGCGTCAAACACATTGATTGTAACATATCAACTGGCATTTTGTCAAATAATTTGGTCCGTATTTCTATATATTTCAACGTTTTTATTTATTTTTAAGACCCTTAATCTTGAGATTTTTCTTTAACTGTTAAATTTTTTTACTTGGATTTAAGCAAGACTTTAATTTTACATATTCTTGATCAGTTAAAGTACTACCAGATACAACACTAGATAATAAGCTTTCTGGTGTTAAAGATGGAGATTTTTCTAAATTACGTTTTACTTTATTCTTAGAAATTATTACTCCAGCAAAACTATAAGTACGTTTTGTATTGATGTAGTTTTCTAATGATTCAGTTGATTCTCTTGATGTTTCATTACTCTCTTCTATTACTTGTTCTTGATAGTCAACAGCATTATATAAGTAGTCATAAATTTCATCATTAGGAACATAGAACTTATCAGTTGTTAGAACAGCTAACAGTTCATCTTTTGTATCAATTGGAATATTTAGAGTTTTTACAAGTCTTAGTCTAGCAAAACGATCTTTATAATTTAATAAATTTAAGTCTTCTTCTAAGTAGTCTTCATATCCTAATTCTAATAATGTATCTATTGAATGAGATAAATCTTCTTGGGCTAAGAAAGAATGATTTAGGTCTGTTTTTAAAGATGAGATTAACTCATAGTCTAATAAAACTTGATAATTTTCTTGTAGTAGAACTGGTTCGGTTAAAAGAATACTACCGGTATTAAATGCTTTAGGATTGGCCTTTTGCTCAACTAAGAAATCAAGATTATTCATAAGAGAGGCATACTCAGTTGAATATTTATCAAATAATGACTCATTATTAATAACTAAATCATTAGTTATAATTTCTTTAGAAATAAGTGATGTTAATCTAGCAATTGTTTCACTATCACTGGTTGATACTGCTTTTAGCAAAATACTTGGTGTAGTCAATCCAACGGAAGTTAAATCTTCAAATATTTTAGAGGCATCTACTAGTGATTTAGTCATTGCCATTTCTACGTTATGATCGTTTGATAAAATACCATATTTAGCTAAAAGTACTTGATAATGAGATTTGTTATTAGCAGAAAGTTCATTATATTCAGCTGCCATCTTAGAATAAATTTTTTTATTATGTTGATAGATTAATCTTAAAGCTTCTAATCTTACTTTAGGACTTGGAATTTTACTAAGTAACTCTTCGGCATTTCTTATTTCACCACCACTTAAGGCTTTGATAAGGTCTTGTTTTAGCCTATCATACATAATATTGGCTTTAGCTAGTTTTTTTTTATTTTTTTGGTCAGTAATTATAGCATTCTCGCCTCTTTTAATGGCACAATTAATTATATCCATTAAAGTTTCAAAATTTATCTTTCCTTTCAAATCTTCTTTGACTAATTTTTTTATATTAGAATATGACATATTCTTATTAGCTTCTGAATAATTATTAAATGATGATAAAACAATTTGAAGGGCCATTTTTGTATGAATTGCTGTTGTAACTCCATCTAGACAAGCATGTAGTATTTTTAAAAATAGAGCAGTTTCTTCTTTTGACATATTCATTTTTTTTATTAAATTATCAATTTCTTTTAATCTTTCACTTTGAGCTTTTGATTTTTTATCTAAAAAAATTAATGGGAAAAATAAAAAACCATTAAGATAAGAAGATGCTTCTAAATATTTATCTTGGTCAACAACAATATCTTTTAATTTATCAAGATATAGATAAATTTTGCTTATTGATTTATCATTCATAAAAGTCAAAATAGATGCCAAAATTGTTTCCATTTGATCATGACTCAGATTCGGGTAATAATCAAATATTATCGCAGTCATTAAATTTAAATCGTCTAATTTGGCAGCTTGTATAATGTCAGTTGGAGTACCATCTTTTAAGAGATTCTTATAAAAATCAATTCGTACATCTTCAGTATCTAATTCATCAATATTTTTTTGCTTTTCTTCGGCAATAGCATCTAAAAATCTAAACATTTTCGTTCGCCACCTTTTCTTTTACTAATGGTGAATCTTTAGTAGTATTTCTAGAAAGAATTGAAAATAGTTCTTGTTCATATTGTTCATTTAAAGCTAAAAACTCGGCATTTAATAAATTATTTTTTAAAGTTCCTTTAATAGCTAAAAAATCCCGATACTTTTTTTCTAATGTAGTTCTATAACCTAAATTATTGTTATCTTTCTTAGTAAAGGCTGTTATAGCTGCATAATAATTATCTTGTAATCTGACAAAAGCTACACGAACTTTGAAGGCCTTTACTTGACTTAAACCAGTTAGTTCACTGTTACCACTAAAACGTTTATATTTTTTAAAAGTTCCGTTTTTTATAGATTGGAATAAACTTAAAAATCTATTGTAGTAAGCTGGATCAATATGTTCAATTTCTTCTAATACCTGAATATTTCCACTAGTAGTTGGAACAAATATTATTTTGTTTTCTATTGCTTCTTCTTTAGGTTGCTCTTCTTCTTTTTCATTAGAATTAAAACCTTTATCAATTAAAGCTAATCTTTTTTGTTCTAATAATA
Source organism: uncultured Bacilli bacterium (assembly GCA_944358435.1). Lineage (GTDB taxonomy): Bacteria > Bacillota_I > Bacilli_A > RF39 > UBA660 > CAG-877. Next base: position 23,880 of record CALVRD010000002.1, read on the forward strand.
AATCGTCTTTAAATTCAATAGCTTCTTCGATAGTCATACCTTCATCGGCTACAACATCTCTTATCTCTTTAATATTTTTCATTACTTCAGCTTTAAGTCTATATAAAATTCTTTGATATTGATAATCATCAGTTTCTGGTAAAATCTCTGTATCATCACTTTCAAGTTCTTCAATAGTGGCTTTTAATAATTGCTGGTAGTAGAAAGCTACTTCGTCTTCAAAGGCTTTATCAATATTTTGATTATCAATATTATTTTGTTTTTTCTTTCCTATTTTAGTTTCTTGCTCTTGACTTTGACCAATAGTTGATGTAGTTTTTCTTAATTTATCTATTTCACTAGCCATAAGTCTTGCAGTTTTTATATTATCAGAAATAGCGGCCATAAGTTCTTCTTCGGTTACATCATCTAAGTCTAATACTGTAAAATCCATTGTAATCCCCCTCTTCAATTTCTTGTGTATTATACCATAAAACATGATAATTTGCAACAGTTTATTCGGTTGTTAGAAGTCTCTAAAAAAACAATTTCGTTAAAGAAAAAAATCAGTAATAACCTTTATAAATGATTATTACTGACTATTTATTTTGCTTTGATGCTAATATTTTTTGATAAATTTTAGGAGTCTCTTTATAATAACTTGAAGTTAAACGAGATTTAGGTAAATATCTGCATGGTATCTTTGTTTTTAATCTTCGATTTAATTCATCAAGTGTTTCTGTTACGGCATCGGGATTATCCATGTAGATAGCTAAATATCTAGTTTCTTTATTTTTTTATTAATTTAGTTAAAGCTTTTTGTTGAATTTGATGACATCTTTCTTGAAAAATATCAAATATCTTTGCTGCATCTATAAGCAATACTGGTTCTTTATCATAAGTATCTAGGTCATATCTTAGTTTTAAAACTTCTAATTTTCTTGGAGTTAATTTGGTTGAGACAATTAATTTATCAACATTAATTACTAATGATGGTTTTTCTTCAAAGTTACTCATTTTTGAAAATAAGTAACGTTCAAAATAATTATTTATTGATTTTTTAGGATCAATACTATTATTTTCATTTAATTCTAATTTTATTTAGGATTCTAGTTGTTCAATCATTTTTCTTCAATAAAATTTGTTAGCTTATATTGTGGATCTTCTTGAATCATATTAAGCATCTTCAAAACAATTTCTAGCTATTTTTAAATAGTCTTTTGATGATAGATTTATATATCCTATCAAAGAATAAAATTCTTCAAAAACAGGTATCACTTTATAGCTTGTTTTTTTTATTCATAATATATTTCCCCTATTTTCTATTTTTTTGCTCTTACTTTTCTTTCTGTTTGACTTTTATTATTATTCTTTTCATTAATTTTTCTATCTAGTTCTTGTTCTTGGTGACGTAGTCTTGTTACTTGTTCTTGAAGTTCTAATGTTTCTTGTAGTTTTTTACTACGTAGTTTTTTCTTTTCTTTTAGTGTTTCAGTTTCTGTTACAACGTTTGGTATATTTAAACGAATTACTTCTGGTTTTAACCTATCTATTATTTCTTTATGGAAGCGATTATGCATTTTTGGCGAAAGTGGGCCTTTTTCAGTACTTCTATAATTAATTAGCCAACACTCTTCTGGACTTAATAATGGAGCAAGTAATCTTTCATAGTGTTCTTTTGAAATATTTAGAATTTCATATATATGTTTTCGTCTTTCTGGTAGCTTATCGGGTTCTATACCAGTTATTTTAGGATCATTTTGTTCATTTTCAGCAATTACAATTTCTTTAGGGATGCCATTTTTTTGAAATTCTTCATATACTTCTTCAGCAATGATATGCGAATAATCTCGATTACGATAAGGAGTTTTAGATAATTGTATTGAGGTTGCTCTTGCAATATCTGGTCGATCCATATAAATAGCTAATTCTCTTGTTTTAGGATGACTTACTAGTTTCCCTAATACTCTTTCAATTATCTTTTTGACCCCAGTATGTGTAATTCCTATTATGTTTCCAACTTCTTTTATACTTTTCATTGATTGGTCAGGTTGGCCTATACCATATCTTAATTTAATAACGTTTATTTCTCTTTCCGATAACCCCGCTTCTTCAAGTAATTTTATAATTTCTGGGGTTGTGGCTTGATTAAAAAGTTTTTCAGATAAATCTTGATCATCAAGAGAAAATGTATCAATGAATCTATCTTCAGAATCAGTATTTATTATATCATTATAACTAATAGTCGATGGCGTAGTTAGAAACTGTTCTAATTTAGATGTAGACATTCCTAATTTTTTAGCTAGTTCTTCAGTTGTATGTTCTTGATTATTATGCTCATTGCAGTCATTTATTACTTTTTCAATTTTTTGTAGTTTGAATTGTAATTCAATTGGAAGATGAATATTTCTACTTTTAAAAATTATGGCTCTTGAAATTGCATTCGTAACCCAGCGAATTGCATAGGTTGATAGAGATATTTTACTATTACAATCATAATTATTAATGGCAAAGATTAATCCAAACACTCCTTCTTGAAACATATCATCAAAGTCAAGTCCCCTATTTTGATAATTTTTAGCAATTCTTACTATTGTATGAAGGTTACTAATAATTAACTTATTTCTAGCATCATAATCTCCATTTTGAGCTTTTATAACTAATTCATTTGTTTGTTTTTGATTAAGGACTGGGTACTCTTTTGTAGTTTCTAGATAAATTTGGATGCTTTCATCAGAAATGTTATCAAACGTCTTTTTTCTAAGATTAGTTTGAGTCATTGTTTCACCTTCTCATTATTTTAGTTAAATGTTAATTTTTCATTTTAGTTAGAGGCTTATTTTCTGAAATGCAAGAGGTTCTTTTTTGGGCAATTGCTTCATCTAGTTCTTGTTCTCTTCTATGAAGTAATGTTCTTTGTTCTTGAAGACTTAATGTTTCATCTAATTTTTGAGCTTTAGCAGCTTGTTTTTCTTGAAGTTCTTTTGAAATACCATTTTTTCTAATTTCTTCGTAGGTTTTTTCGGCTTTTGAATGATAATAATGACTTACATATTTTTCAGTACTTATTATTTGTTCAGCAGTTGCTTTACCTACATCTGGACGTGCTAAATATATGGCAAGAGCTTTTGTCTTAGGATTAGTAATAAGTTTTCCTAAGGCTCTTTCCATAATTCTACTTGCTCCTGCTTTAGTAATTCCAAATTGTTTCCCTATTTCATCAAAACTATATGTTCTACCTTCTAGACTATCTATGCCAAATCTTAATTTTAAAACTTTAATTTCTGTTTCTGATAGATTTGTATCGTCAAAAAGTTTTTCAATTTCTTCTTTTGATATTTTCCCAAATAAAGCATCAGATAAATCTGAATCATCAGCAGTAAGATAATCGCCTATTTCTTCTTCAGATTCTTCACTTAATTTTTCATTATAACTTATAGTATAAGGAGCTACTAATAGTTTTTCTAATTTATCTAGTGGCATTTTCAAACTTTGAGCTAGTTGTTTTGTTGTTGGTTCCGTATGATGATCATAAATATATTTTCTTCTAGCTTGCTCTACTTTATATATTTTAATTTGCTTTCTAATAGAAAGATGTATATTTTTACTTTTAAAAATTACGGCTCTTGCAATTTTATTCATAATCCATTTTCCCGCATATGTTGATAGTTTTGCTTCTTCATTAATGTCATATTTTTGAATGGCAATTATCAAGCCAATTATTCCTTCCTGAATAAGGTCTTCTAGATCAAGTCCTTTATTTTTATAAAAATTTGCAATTTTAATTACTAAACGAATATTACTAAAAATTAGTAAGTCATTTGCTTCTTGATCGCCGTTTTGAGCTCTAATAACAAGGTCTTTTACTGTTTGTTGGTCAAGAACTGGATAGTTTTGAGTTTCTCTTATATATATTTTAGCTAGTCTATTAGGATTAGATGTTTTAAGTTCTTCAGTTAGTTCTTCAATTAATAAGTCTTCTTCTGGCTCTATCTGATTTAGTTCACTCATTATTTTTTCTCCCCTTAATTTTTTTGATTTTTTAAAAGTTCTTCTAGTTCTAATTTTTGAAGAATTAATTCTTTCTTTTTAATTGACAATTCAAGGGCTTCTATTTCATCTTTTAGTTCTTTATTTACTAGATCAATTGCTTTTATTTCACGATTTATTTTTTCTAATAGCTCTTGTTCCATAAACTTTAACCTTGCCTTTCTTAGTTTCTTTTGGTAATGTACGTTTTTGTTCTATTACTTCCTCAGTAATACTAGAACATAGCTCATTAATTGAATTATAATATTCTGCTAGTTCTTCATCACTTAAACTTTCTAATTCTTCAGCTGTATAATTTTTTACTGGTTGATGGTCAGCAATCTCAGGAAATACTATAGGTCCATTTACTCTTATATCTTCATAGACATCATATGAATCTTGGAGAACATAAGTTGACTTTTTGGAATTTTCCTTTCTGAGTGCTTGAATTGTCTCTAAAGCAACCGTTGGACGTTGCATATAAATAGCAAAGGCTTCAGTGTCTGGACATTTAATTATCCTTGTAAATCCTGCTAAAATTATTTGACGAGCCCTTTCATCAGAAATACCCATAATTTGAGCAATATCTTTAAGTGCCATAATTTCTCCTGTTTCAAAGCCATATCTTAATCTTATGGCAAATTCTTGTCTTGGCGAAACATTGGCTTTTTTAAATAAATCAGATATTTCATTTGGAAGATTCTTTCTACTTAAGACATCTACTATATCATCAACATCTTCTGGAGTTAAATCTTCAATATCTTCATCATCTTCAAAAAAATCATTTTCTAAAGCAGGAGAATTAGAACTTATTGTATGTGGATAACTATTTAGTTTTAGTATTTCTTCATCTGAGACTCCAAGTATGGCTGCAAATTCTTTTATAGTTGGCTCATGTCCATACTCTTTAATATATCTTCTTTTAGTTTCTTCAAATTTATAAAATTTTGAATGAATATCAGCAGGAAGACGAATTGTTCTAGAATTGTCACGCAAAGTTTTTGTGATAAAACTTTTTACCCACCAGACAACATAAGTTGAAAAGTTATTTGTACTATTTATGTCATATTTATCAATGGCACGCATTAAGCCAATTAATCCTTCTTGAAGTAAATCATCTTGATCGTAACCTATTGCATAGTATTTTTGAACCATATGGGAAACTAAACTGATGTTACTTTCTATTAATAAATTACGGGCTTCTTCATTACCTTGTCTAGCTTGAGTAATAAGTTCTTTTATCTTTGCCTGACTTAGTTTTTTACTATGAAGCATTGTAGATTTGCAACCTTTAAAAACATTAGAGTTTTCTTTGCTACCTAATTCTCTAACTGTTTTTTTAGTAAAAAAACTTTTATCATCATAATCATTTACTTCTATTTCAGAAATGTCGAGCCCCTTTTTCTTACAGTAGGCTTGAATGAATATAGTGGTTATTGGAGCATATAAAAAGATATCACCATTAGTAAGTTCTTTAATATCATGTGTAAAAATAGCATCTAATGCTGAACTTAGTCTTTGATTACGTTCAATTAAAGTAGTAGCCATTTCTAAGGAAAGATTATACCCAAGAGACTCTAAGAAGTCATCGGCTTTAGAAAGCCGTTTTATAAATTCATACCATTTTGCATTTATAGGAATAATTCTTTCTAAATAGTTATTTATAAGCTCTTCTTCTCTTTTTTCTAATTGTTTTTTAGTATAAGCATTCATTCTTTCAGTTAAAATATCCGCATATAATTCTAAAATTGTTTTTGGAGAAGTATTTTCAGCATACTTAGCATCATGTAGACAATTAGATGCAAAGTTATTAAATTCTTCTCTAGAAAGGCCGGTAAAAGCATAACGATTATAGAAACTTTTTGTTATTAGTGATAGTTGAAATTTAATGCTTTTATTATGCTCTGATGTCATAAATCTTTCCCCCTCTAATCGGCACATATTATAGCACGGAGGACTTATTTAGTCAATATAACTTGTCTATAAAGAACATCCTATTAACTCGCAGTAATAAAAACTTAAACAACAGACAGTGTCTGTTGTTTTAAATAAGCAATATAAAATCTACGCATATATTTTATTCAATGTTTTGATTTTTATAAATTTTCATTGGAAACTTGTCGGAACTTAGAATCAATTATTGAATATAAGTAACAATAGGTTTCTTTACCTGTTTTTTCTTTAATTACTTTACGATAGCCATTTAATTGTTTATCATAGTTTTCATCTGTAATACCTTTTAATTTATAATCAATAATTATCATTTTATCTTTACATTCAATTAGAAGATCAATTATTCCATGGAAGTAATTATTATTTTCTTGATAAGTAAATTCGTATTCCTTATACATTTTATTAGATAAATTATTTTTAATAATATCAGTATTTAAGAAATCTTTTATATGATCAATTATTGATTTTGAAAGATTTAGATTGTCAAGATCTGGATTGCTAAAATCTAATTGTTCTAGTACTTCGTGGACTATAGTACCAAATTTCATTAATTCTTCTTCCTCTTTTGTTATTATGTGAAGAGTATCTTTTGAATAATGAGATTCGTCTACATAACTATTTTCAATTGATTTAAATTCCGTTACTTCTAAATCATCTGAAGTAGTTAGTTCTTCATCTTTTAAATTATTTTCTGTTTTTTGATAATCCCTAGTTACTTTTATATCTGTTTTTTCTTCAAAGGGAAGAAGAGTTGAATAAATACTTTTAATAATTGATAAGAAACTATTATATTTAGTTCTTTCATAATTTGGTACTAAATCAAATACTTCTCTAGTTTCTTCTTGTTCTGGTACTACTAGAATCATCTTTTCTTTAGCTCTTGTTACGGCAACATATAATAGACGTATTTTTTCAGATATTTCTTCTTTTTTAGTAGTTACTTTTAATAAAGTTTTTAAGATAGTATCCTTATAATAACCAGATACTTTTTGAAGAACTAAACCATATTTATTATCATAAATAATTCTTTCTTTTAATTCTAAAGTATTAAATTTACTAAAGAAACCGGCAAAGTAACAAATTGGGAATTCTAAACCTTTAGATTTATGAATAGTCATTATTTTGCAACTATTAGAATTACTGGTATTAACTGAGAATTTTAAATCGTAGTCAGCATCAAACATTTCATCTAAGTAATTAGTAAAATCATAAATAGTATTTCCATTTTGTTCAAAATCTTTTACTAAATTATAAAAATACTCAGTTCTTATTCTAAATGATTTAACATTACCAATAGTAATTAGTTTTTCTTCATAATTAAATGATTCTAAAACATAATTTAGGTAAGTAGATGCTGCCATTAGATCAATATTTTCTAGTACTTCTAGACATTTTTTATAAAGATTTGTTTCTTTATATGTATTATTTACTAGATGATTATAAATATCTTTATCAGGAATTTTAGCTAAGAAACTACGAGATACAGACATAAAACTATATTTAAAATCTTCTGAAAAATTCTTTTCTTTGATACAGATTAGTAATTTTAAAAGATTTTTTATTACTAAGATATCTTGATCTTTACGAAGAGCTTCATCCTTTAAAATAGCAAGAGGTATATGTAAATACTCAAAAATCTTTTTGTATAAATCAAAGTTTTTACTTTTATCTAGAAGAATAACAAAATCTTTATATTCAATATTACGTAAGATACCTGTATCTTTATCAAATACTTGATATTTTGATGATACTTTATTTATTATATCTTGTCCAATAATAAAAGCTTCTTGTTCATCTTTAGTGAATGGTTTTTCTACTTCTTTATAAGTTAATAAAGATAAATTATAATCTTGATTAGTTTTACCCTGTTCAATATAGGCATTATTACCAAATACCATTCTATGAGAGGCTTTATAGTCTGCCCCTCCTATTTCATCATCCATAAATAAATCAAATAAGAGATTTATATTATCTAGGACTTCTTTACGGGAACGGAAGTTTTTAACTAAATCAATTTTTATACCGGCATCAGTATCACGATAAGTATCATATTTGTTTTTAAAGATATAGGGATTAGCATTTCTAAAACGATAGATTGATTGTTTAATATCTCCTACCATATAAACATTATTATTAGAAATAAGAGAAATAAACTTTTCTTGAGTATCAGAAGTATCTTGATACTCATCAACTAAAATTTCATTAAAAGAATTAGTTAATTCTTTTTGGACATCTGGGTAATCACTTACTGCTTTTATAGCTAAACGGGCTATATCAGTAAAATTATATAACTCATTTTCTTGTTTATATGTAGATATAGCTTTATCTAAATCTTTTATAATGTCTATTATTACTTTGACATTTGATTTAGTAGATAGAATTTCTTCTTTCATTTCTTCTGTTGTTTCATAGATTAGAAGAGTTTTTAATTCTTTTATTTGATCTGATAAAGCTTCTTTTACTTTTTTACCTTCTTCTGGGCTTCCTTTAGGAACTGCTTTTAATCTAAAGTCTACAGAACTGGCAATATCTTCATAACTTGTTGCTTGTAAGAGATTAGCTAATTGATCTTCTAAAGATGTAACGTAATCACCATCAAAATAATCATTTAATTCTGTTAAAAGATTAGAAATATTTATACGATAACTATCAATTAAATTTAAATATTCATTTACATATGAAGAGATCTTTTCATTAGTAAATTCTTGAGACATATATTCTTCTAAGTACTTTTCTTTATCATATTTTAATTCTATTTTTTTATAAGTATTTAGAATATAGTTTTTTAATTCTTTATCATCTTTTAGACAAAAATCTTGAATTAACTTAGTAAAGTCTTCTTTAGGAGATAAATAATTTTTATCCATTATTTCATCTAATAACTTATTCTTTTTAATATCAATTATAACTTCATCGGTAATTTTAATATTACTTGTTATGTTTAATCTAGTATGATATTTTTTTACAATTGATAGAGAGAATGAGTCAAATGTTGTGATGTATGCTCCATCAATTAGAGTAGCTTCTTCTTCTAGTCCTGGTGTTTTATTAATAGCTTTTCTAATACGTTCTTTCATTTCAGCAGCGGCAGCATTAGTAAATGTTAATACTAGTAATTCATTTATATGAATACCACTTTTTAGTTTACGTAATACTCGTTCAGTAAGAACAGCTGTTTTACCACTACCAGCACCAGCTGATACTATAATATTTTTTCCTTCTAAGTTTATCGCATCTAGTTGTTCACTAGTCCAACTTGGCATTATAAATCACCTCCTAAGAATGATAAATCATCAACTTTATCAAGATATACTTGATCAGGATCTTTCATATAACATAAGTCTTTATAAGTGCAAAATTCACAAGCAATATTTTTTCCAGCATAAACTTTAGGATTAATAGAAAAATCACTTTGAAGAATTGAATCAGTTTTAGAAGATATATGATTTTTAGTAAACTTAATTAAATTATATAAAGTATCATTACTTATTAATTTAGTGTTACTGCCAAAACCTTTATCTGGTGTATAAGACATACTCTTAATATATTCACTTTTTTCATAGGTACTATCAAATCTTTCTAAAGTTAGAGTATTATCAGTAGAATACCCCTGTAACATTAGGTTTTCTTTATAGATTTGTTCTTGATCTTTTTTGCTTGTCCAAGTTGGATAATTAAATAAAATATTTTGATAATAAATACCAGTAAATATTGGATTAGAAAAGACTTTAGAATAATGAATTAAATATAAGTATACAGGTAGTTGCATATGAAGGCCATATTTCATTGGTTCTATATGAGTATCAATAGTTCCTGTTTTATAATCAATTATAGTAAAGTATGTATCCTCTACTTTTTGATAATACATAATCTTATCAATAGTACCAGTAAAAATAACAGAAACATTTTTATCTAGAGGTACATCTATTTTTTTCTCATATAAAGCATTGTCATATCCAGTAAGAAGATTTTGTTTTTTTAGGGTTTCTATTAAGTGAAGAAGATCTTTTTTTATTCTTAAAAGAAGAAGACGTTCTTTTAATGATAATTCTCTAGTTTCTAAATATTTTTGATATTCTACTTCAAAATTAAAATTGGATCTTTGGTATAGTTGTAATATTTTATGATACATGGAACCAATAAAAGATTGGAAAGTATCTTCATACTTATCAAGCTTTACGACATATTTTATATAGTATTTAAAAGCACATTCATTATAAGTATTTAAACTAGTATAAGATAGTTTTAAAGGATATGGTAAATTAGTTAGATAGGTATTATTATCAATGCCATTAAACTTATTTGAGTAGGTATTATAAGGTATTTTATAATGACTATATAGTTTTTCTAAACCAAGATCTTTTTGGCCATATAAAAGATAATAATCTAATTTTTCAGCTAAGCGTAGTTTATTGTAGAGATTAGACTTATTAAAATTATCTTGATTGAAAGTTATTATTTCGAGATTTAAATCAGTAATTAGACTTGATTTATAATAACTGTTAAAGGGAGAAGATAATTTATAAGAGAGGTATAAATTTTTAATATTACTTAAAATATAAGTAAGAGCTTCTTTATTACGCTTATTTAAGTATGATGTTTTATATAGTGATACTTCATCTTTAATAGAATCATTAATATAGAAAATATCTTTTTCCATTCGTGGTAAAACATCTTGATTAAAGCCTAAAACAAAGACATATTCATCTTCTTGAAAGATTGATTCATATAAGTCTTTAATATTAATAGCATTAGCTTTTTTCTTAACAGAAAGATAAGTACTTTTTAATTTATCAATAAGAATAGTTTTATATTCAGATGAAGTTTCGTCTAGTGAAGATAGTGATGATAAGATATTAACTAATTTACGATTGATAGGAAGTTTATTTTTATCTTCTAAGTCTAATTCATTAGTTTTTAGATAATCACTTACTACTTTAGTAGAATATATTGAATCTTTTGTATCTAAATTAAGGGGAATATTATAATAATTAAATAATTTATGAATTATATAATAATAATCATTAGAAATATTAGTAAGATAAATTTTATTAATATCAATACCATTATCTAATAGTTCTAGTATTTTTAGACAAACGTAGTTTACTTCTTCTTCAATATTTATAGCTTCTACTACTTTAGCGTTTATTGTACTTTTAGGTATTTCAATTTTAGTATTTAACATTTCTTCTTCATATTTATCTAAATCATAATAATTAGTTGTGATAATATTTTTAGTCGAAATATATTTTTTAAAGTTAGGGTTTTCTTTTAATAAGTTTTCTTTTTTTAATTCTAGTTTTAAGTCTTTTAAGAACTTTAATTTAGGACTAGAATAGTCTTTTTTTTCATCAATTACATATAAGTTTTTTAAATAAACTTTGGCTACATCTAAATTATAATGATATTTATGCATTAAATAAAATAAAGCTTTTTCATCATAGGAAAAAAAATAGTTGCTTTTGAACTCTTCTTTAGTCATGAATTTTAAATTATAAAGTTTTTTTTCAGTCATTAAGTTATTTAATATTTGCATTTTTACTGAGTTAGGGCAAATTATTAAACTATTATCTTGATAGATCATTTTTATCACCAATATAATTATAATATTTTATAATATTTTGAACAAGAGAAAAGACCGTTAATTGGATCACGGTCTTTATGATTTTTTATTTTAATTCGACTAAGTATAATTTTTTATCTTTATGAACAAATATTAGAGTAGCACTTTTTTGATAATCATTAAATTCTTCGCCTTTATAAGTCCAAGACGCTTTTACTGATAGAGCATTTTCATCAGTATTTTCTCCATACGTATAAGTAGTTTTTTCTACTGATTCAATAGTTACAGTATCAACTTCTGGTAATTTTTGAGTACGATTATTATAAATATCACTTTCTACATATTTATAAAAGGTATTTTCAGAATTATCTAAGAAGTTTCCTAAAATATCTGGATGAACTATATCTACTCCACCTATATCTGTTTTAGAGGACTTATCGACTAAGGAATAGAAATCTACAATAAACATTTCTGATAATTTAGAAACGTAAGATTCTTCATTTACTTCATCTTCTGTTAAAATTTTACTTAATTCTTTAAATAAAGACTGGTACTTTTTGCTTTTATTATCTTTTAGGACATAATTATAGGCTTCAATAGTGTTAATTACTTTAGCTTTTTTTGTTTCTTCTTTTTTAGGAAGTAATTTTGATATGATAATACCTCCTGAAATTAGGACTGTGATGATTACTAAGACAACTATTAGACGTTTTACACTTTTCTTTAATTTCATATTATATTCCTTTCTCTACTTCTTTTAGTATTTTTTCATTTTCTTCGTCTTTTGCAAGTAAGTTGTAGACAATCATTTCATTTGAAACTTCAAGTAATTTATTAGTATACTCAGTATTGTATTTTATTTCTTCTTCACTTATGGCTTCGCCATTTAGTGATAAATACTCTATTTTTTGACTATTAAAGTAAGCTTTATTAGTTACCCAGTTTCCATTAGGGAAACAAACAATATTTTGGCCAAGAACATTAAATATATCATGTCCTAGTTGATATTCATTATAAACTCCAAGCATATTGCCTAGCGTTGGCATGGCATCATACATTCCCATTGTTTCAGTTATTTCTTGATTGTATTTAGATCCAGCCATGTCTTTTGTCCAAATAATGAATGGTACTTTACGACCTAGTTCATATTGGTATGAACCATATTCTTTATAGTTAGGATCATCTTTATCTAATACTTTGTCATTTTCTTTATCATAATTATATAAACGATTATAATCATTTTTTGGTAATCTGGCATCATGATCTCCATAAATTACTAAGACTGTGTTTTCTAATAAGCCTGCTTCATCTAGTTGAGTAATAAAATTACCAATTGCACCATCAGCATAGTGAACTGATTTAAAGTAATTACCTAATTTAGTTCCTTCCATATATGGATATACAACTTCTTCTGTTGTTCCATCTTCATGAATAATGGTTTCTTTTATGTCAACAGGAAATTCTCCATATTTTTCTATATCAGAGAATGGTGTGTGGTTACTTAACATAATCATTAGTCCATACCAGTTAGCATTTTCTTCATTAATTTTTTGAAGTTTAGGAATTGATTGTGTAAAGAACTCAATATCTGATAGTCCTAAACCAATTGTATTTTCTGGTGTTACTTCGTAGTCTTGTTTACTAAAGAATTTTTGATATCCTAGACTTTTATACATTGTTCGACGATTCCAGAAGTCAGCATTATTAGCATGCATACTGAAAGTATAATAGCCTTTTTCATTTAATAATTTTTGAAGTGAATTATATTCTCTATTTGGATATGATACGAATGCCGTACCGCTCTTAGTTGGCATTAGAGATGTAGAAAATGTTAATTCAGCATCACTACTAGTTCCAACACTTACTTGGGAGAAGTAATTAGAAAAATACATTCCTTCAGAAGCTAGTTTATTCAGATTAGGACTTACTGGTTTACCATTAAACTCTAGTCCAATAACGTTTTGTTGGATACTTTCGGCATGAATTACTAAAACATTTTTATCTTTAAAGATATTTGTATATTCGTTAGTTTGGATTTCTTTTTTTTCATTAAAATAGTCATTAAAGTTCTTTTTAGCTTTATCATAACCAAACATGGAATTTATCTTTGGTTGAATTGCAGAAACTAAATCTGCACTTTGATAAATATAGATTCCAAAACGCATAACAATGTATTCTTTATTCCACTGTGAAATAAATCTTGATACATCAAGAGAAGTCATAGTTACAAGGAATAATGCAAGTATACCACAACCGGTACATAGTGTTTTAATCATTTTCTTTTTACGTTCTGATTTGACTTCAACTTTTTTATAATAGTTTTTCTTCTTTAATTTATTATTTACTATTACTAAAATTATTGGTGGAATAATATAGACTAAGTCTTTTAATTGAATAACATTTTCTACTACGGCGTCTCCTACTGCTCCAACGTATTGTGTTAGTGATAACATCGATACAGATGCGAATGAGGAATAGAATGTATAATATACTGAGTTAATCATACATATAGCACTAAAAAATATAGTAAATGATAAATAATACGTGAACCTATTTTTAGGCTTACATAGATAGCCAAATGCGCCAACAATAGAAATTACAGCTAAATCACCCATTATAGCTTTTATTGATAAAAAATTGCTTACTGTTTGGATACTGAAAAATCTTAGTAATGTGGCATTTATTAAACACATTAAAACATATGTTAAAAATAAGGAATTATTTTTAACATATTGTCGAACTATATGTTCCTCTTTGGCCTTTTTTATTGACTCTCGTACTTTATCTTTAATTTTATCTAATTTAAATCTAATTCTCTTCATTTGTATAACCTCACTAGTTTATTATAGCATTATTATATCTAGATTTCAACTTGCAGATTTTTTGTACTTTATGTCTTTTTGTAGCGATATAAAAGTTACAATTTTGAAAAGAAAAAATAGATGGAAATAATTTGGTTTAATTGCCTTATAATTTATTGTTTATTTATTTTGTAAAATGGTGTCAACTTTGTGTTCTGGTTCTAGTTCAGTGCTGTCATATTCATTCTTTTTCTCTTGATTTTTATTCTGTCTATTTCTATAAGATCCAGCATTAATAATTAGTCCTAATACAAAGATATAGGATAAAACATATACCCATAGTAGAAGGATTAAGATATTAGATACACTTCCGTAGAATAAATCATATTTTGTAAAGGTATCTAAGTAGAATGAATATACTTCTGAGGAAATAATCCAACTTACAGTTGTGAAAACGGCTCCTTTGGTAGTAGTTACACTTTCGACTTGTTCATCTGGGGCAATTACATAGATTAGTTTTACATTGAAGTAAATTATGGCTAAAATTAGTGGATATTTTATTAATTTATATATACGATAAAATATATCAGCTGGTGCCTGATTATTTATGTTATTTCTTAGAAAGATAAATATATTATCACCAAATACTGGGATTGCGAGTAAGAATAATAATACTTCTACTAAAATTATGGTCATTAATATAGCTTTTATTCTTCTTCTTATCCAATCTTTTTGTTTTATTTTATATATTTCATTTGACGCGACAATAATTGAATCAGTTCCATTTGAGGCTAAAATAAACGCTGATATAAAGAAGACTCCAATATTAAATGTTAATCCTTGTCCATTAATTATACTTGATATAAATTCTCCTACACCACCTGGTACTGTAATGTTTATTCCCTCTTTAATTGTTTCAAAAGAGATCGAAAACCTAGACGCTATTGCACCTACAAGAGCGACAATAGGTATTAATGACATGACAAAGAAAAAAGCAAGATTTCCAGGTAAAATCCTCATTTCTGGTCTTTTGAATAATTCTATAACCTTTTTTAAGAATCCTCTAACTTGCTCCATTCCTATCACCATCTTATTTTAAATCTTCTTTGTTAGCAATCATTTCAAGTGTTGCTTCATTGATAGCATCATCTAGTGTTTTAATCTTATCTAGAATCATACTATAACCAACTGCTGCTCCAAATTCGTGTGGAAGACTCTTCATTTCTTTAGATAACTTTTTAGCGTAAGTTTCAACTTGTCTTTCACTATAGCCGACTAAGTATACTAAGAATTCATTGCCGTCTGTACGAATTATTTCACTATTTTCTAGTTGAGTATTTACTAATATTCCAGCCGTTTTAATAATTAGTTGATCTCCTTCTTCATGACCAAAATTATCATTAACGTATTTAATATTATTTAAATCAACCATTACTATAGCTTGTGGATATACTTTATTTTCTTCCCATTCTGGCATTTTTGCATTTAAATAATTACGATTTTTTAAGGAAGTTAACATATCAGTATATTTATGTCTTTCACTAGTTTTTACTTTTTTAATTTTCTTTTTCTGTTTATATATTAAATAGATAGTTAGAACAACTACTAATGGAATAAAGACAATAGCTAGGGCAATTATATATGCTTGTTCTAGTGTTGAATCTTCTAAAATTGAAGCATGTAAATTTTCTATTCCACTATTACGATAATTATAATATGAATTTGTATTAATTATATAATTGAACAAATCATAGAAGGCTTCATTATTCTTTTTAACCATAAATTTATAGTCATTCATCATGGTATCTAAATATAATAAATTATAATCTTTAAACTTAGTTGTTTGATAGTAATTATATATTTCACGATCTAAAACAATTAATTTATTTTTAGCTTTTGATAATAATTCATCAATATTTTTATAACCAGTAATATTGGCTCTAGAATTTGTTGAAAAATAATTAAATAGTGAATCATCTTCTAGCATAGCAATTTGTTTATCTTTTAAACTTTCAAATGATGTAATAACATGATTATCTTTTTGATATCCTAAGACAACATATTCTTCAATAAAGGTTGATAATGTTGCATAATATTTATCATTATTATAGTTATAATAATCAAAGTAAACATCTATTTCTCCTTTATCAATAGCTTTTTGTAAGTCTTCTTTTGTTTCATATTCTTTGTAGTTAAAATTAACATCTGTAAGACGAGCTATTCTATCTACATATTCTCCAGCAATACCTGCGACTTTACCATTTACTTTTACTTCATATGGAGCATTTGTTACGTAACCATATGTATAGTTTTTAGAAATTAAAGCAGTTTTAGTTTTAGCTGATAAATTATTTTTTTGGACATAGTAGTTTAAATAATTTTCATTATATTCATCAACATATTTTGTTAAACGCCATTTATTATAATATTTTGTTACTATTTTATTTAATTCATCATTATCTTTACTTAGAGTTAGAACAATTTGTTTTTTCATTTCAGTTAAATAATAATTTATGAAATACTTATCTTTTTCAATTGTGTAATCTAAGTACATTATATTAGGCATAACTATCATATTTACTTCATTATTATCTAAAGCATTATACAAGTCTGTAATATTTTTATATTGTTTATAAGAAAGATTAGTTCCTCCTTTTAGATAATAACTAACTTCTTCAGCATCTTCTTCAAAAACCCCAAAAGTAATATTTTTCATATCTTTTGTATGATTAATACGTTCATATGTTTTTCCAACTACTATGTAATTATCATTAAATAAGAATAAGTTATCTTTTTTTAGACTTTTATCATTATCAAGTATTTCAATACGATATCCTGTTGTAGTTGGTGCTGATGATTTTAAATAAGGAATTATATTAAATTCTATACCAACATTTTGTTGAAAGTCATTTATAAAGTTAAAAATTACTCCTTCACCATTCATGGCATATAGTGGATAATCATTTACCACTTCAAAGTCATAAGTTTTACCATTATTTTTTTCAACCCAGCGTTTTTCACTAACTGTTAGTGTTGTCGTTTTGTCTTCTTTATTATAGTATCGGTATACTAATAGAAAGACAACTGCAGCTATTATGATGGGAATAAATATAATTAGTTTTTTTTTCATGTTGATACCTACCCTATCTATCCTTAGTCCATGATATTTTTTCTTTTGAATGATGTTTATAACCTATTATAGGAAATTGTGGTGATTCTTCTTTTTTTTCAACATATATTTCAAAATCATAATATTTTTTTTGTTCTGCTGAAAATGGTTCTAGTGATTTATCTCCATATGATTTAGCAGTTTCTAGTGAAACGTCATTATTAACAGTAATAAATATTTTTACAATTTTACCTGATAATTTTGTTGTTACTTTAGATACGGCATCTTCAGATAAAGATTTTTTTACTTTGTCATATGTTTCATTAGAAATTTGGACATTTTCTATTCCTTCTAAGCGATTTCCATAAATTGCTTTTCCGGTATTGGGGAAAAAGATAATTTTTAGTTGGAATAAAGCCACTACTAATACTAAAAATATGGCAATGGCAATAATAGTACCTTTATTTCTTTTAATAAAATTCATATTCTCACATCCTAATATTTTTATTATACACTATAGGTATTTTTTTTTCAATTGGCTACTTTAATTCTTCTTTTAAAATATCCATAGCTAATTTAGGGTTAGCACTACCTTTAGTTTCTTTCATTACTTGTCCCATAAAGAATTTTATAGCTCGATCATGACCAGCTTTATAATCAGAAACACTTTCGGGATTTTCAGAAATTATCTTTTTAATTATTTCTCTAATAGTAGAATCATCAGTAATATTTTCTATTCCAGATTCTTTGATAATAGTAGATATAGAGATATCTTTTTCTAATATTACGTCTAAAATGTCTTTTAAATTCTTACTAGTTAAAGTTCCATCATCTACTTTTTCAATTAATTCTAAGAACCTTTCTTTTGTTAGCGTTGTATCAGTAATTTTCTTTTCATTTTTATTTAGGTAAGCAGAAATATCACCTAATATTAAGTTACTAGCAATTTTGAAATTAGTTTTTTCAGATAATAAGGTGTTGAAATAATCACTAAGTTCCCTATTTTGAATTAGTTTTTTGGCATTAACGTCAGAAACTCCTTTTTCAATATAGATGGTTCTTCTTTCATCTGGTAACATACAAATAGTTTTTTCTACTTCAGTAATCATTTCATCTGTTATATATAAATATGGGATATCTGGTTCTGGGAAATAGCGATAATCATTTCCAGTTTCTTTAACACGCATTAAAACTGTATCACAGGTTTTATTATCAAAACGTCTTGTTTGTTCTTTAAATGTTTCGCCTGAGTCTAGTAGTTTAGCTTGACGCTCTATTTCTTTTTCAATACTTAAGCCAACATTAGAAATTGAACCAATATTTTTTATTTCACATTTTGTACCAAAGAGGTCTTGTTCATTTTTTCTGATTGAAACGTTAGCGTCACATCTCATTGAACCTTCTTCCATTTTACAGTCACTTATATCACTATAGAATAGTAATTCTTTTAGTTTTTCAAGATATAATTTAGCTTCTGTACTGCTACTGATACACGGTTTTGTAACAATTTCAATTAGAGGTACTCCAGCACGATTAAAATCTAGTAAAGTTTTATCTCCTCGGTGGGTACTTTTACAAGTATCCTCTTCAATATGCATTTCTTCAATATAAATCTTTTTCTTAGTTTTCTCTACTTCTATTTCTACATAACCATCATAACCAATTGGAGTACGACTTTGAGTAATTTGAAAGTTTTTAGGATTGTCTGGATAAAAGTAATTTTTACGATCAAAATGCATTTCACGTCTAATATTACAGTTTAAAACTTTAGCGGCTTTAATAGCAAGATTAATTACTTCTTTATTTAGTGTTGGTAGAGTTCCAGGATAACCAAGATCAACTACGTTAGTTAATGAATTAGCCATTTGACCATAACCATTTATAGAATTTGAGAAGATTTTAGTATTTGTTTTTAATTCAACGTGAACTTCAATACCAATTGTTGGAATGTAATTAGTCATTCTTCTCACCTCCATTAGGATTTAAATCTAAATTTAATTCTTTTTCAATAAAACTAGCTAGTTGATACATTTTAGCTTCATCAAATGGTTTACCAATTATCTGCAATCCAATTGGTAATTTAGAATCCGAAAAGCCAATTGGAACACTCATTCCAGGAAGTCCAGCCATATTTACAGGAATAGTTAAAATATCATCTAAGAATGATTTAATGGCATCATCTAGTCCTTTATCTAATTCATAGGCAGTTGTTGTGTTAGTTGGTCCAATAATTAAATCATATTTTTCAAAAGTAGCTAAGAAATTTCTGCGTAAGTCATCTCTTATCTTTAAAGCTTTATCATAATATTCTTTAGCATTTTTGCCACTTAGTAAATAACTGCCAATCATGATACGACGTTTTACTTCAGGACCAAATCCTATTTTTCGACTTTTTAAATATAAATCTTCAATATTTTCTGGTGTTTCATAACTATATCCATAACGAATGCCATCATATCTAGCTAGATTTGAACTAGCTTCTCCCATAGCTATAATTTGATATAGTGGTACGGCTTTATCAATATAGTTAATGTCTACGTAATCAATTGTACAATTTTTCTTTTTTAATAGTTCAACTACTTCATTTAATTTATTTATTATTTCTTTATCAATAGCGTCATTAACATAATAGTTTGGAATGGCTATTTTCATATTTGATATGTCTTTACCAATTAATCTTGTAAAGTCCTCATTAGTTTCAACACTAGTTAAGTCATTAGAACTTTTTCCACAGATTGTGTTTAAAAGTAGAGCATTTTCATAGACATTTCTAGTCATAGGGCCAATTTGATCTAGACTTGAGGCAAAGGCAATTAGTCCATATCTTGATACTCGTCCATAAGTAGGTTTTAATCCAACTACTCCACAGAAGCTTGCTGGTTGCCGAATTGATCCACCAGTATCAGAGCCTATTGCTAGTGGTACTATTCGACTGCTTACTGCAGCAGCACTACCACCACTTGATCCTCCTGGAACACGGTTTTTATCCCATGGGTTTTTAACTAGGCCAAAATATGAAGTTCTATTTGAAGACCCCATAGCGAATTCATCCATATTTGTCTTACCAATTATAATCATATTAGCATCTTTAATTTTCTTGATGACATCAGCATCATAAATTGGATTAAAATTTTCTAACATTTTAGAAGCGGCTGTTGTTCTTAAATCCTTAGTAACAATATTATCTTTAATAGCAATAGGTATACCAAATGTTAGACTATCAACTTCTTTTTGTTCTAGTTCTTTAGCTTGTTTTAATGCTTCTTCTTTGTTAAGCGTAATAAAACTATTTAGTTCTTTATTTTTCTCAACTCGATCAAACGCTTCTAAAACTAAATCAGTTGGTGTTATTTTCTTTTCTTTAAATAATTTATTTATTTCAATTAATGATAGATCTAAATAATTATGCACTTGCCTCACCTGTCTCTCCAATTACTACTGGTACTGAAAAATAATTTCCACTACTACGTGGAGCATTTTTTAGAGCTTCTCTTGGTTCTAACATTTCTCCAGCTGTGTCTTCTCTTAATTTGCATTTATTTTCTGTTGGGCAAATTAGCATTCCTTCATCATATGATGTTACTTCATTTATTTTTTCAATTTCATTTAATATTTGTTTTAATTTTACTTGATACATAGCTAATTCTTCCTCATCTATTTCAATACGAGCAAGATTAGCTACATGTAATACTTCTTCTCTTGTTAGTTTTTCTTCCATAAAGGCCCTCCTTTAACTTCTATATTATACCATGTTGAATATTTGTTGTAAATTACAGATTTTCAAGTAGAAATATCTGAACTTAGTAAATTATAAAACCCCAATTGAGTTTATTCAACTAGGGTTATTTGGGTTTAGTTTCTACTGTTCATCAAAACAATTACTCATGTAAAGAGTTCTATTTTTAGTATCTGTTTTTGGTTCAAAATCTGTTACTGTTCCAACAACTGTTATTTGATTATTTCCTTCTGGGTATTCAGGAATATTAATTTCTTCTCCCATTGTACATACAATATCTAAATTATATTTACCATCTTCATCAATGTACGCAAGAGTTAATTTATTGTTTGTCTCATCTTTATTTACAAATGTACCATTTACTCTTAAGAATTTTTTATAAAATTTAAAATAAGCTTTTTTTGGATTGTTTGTAAATTCAATGGCTAAGTCTAGGGATGATAAATTAGTAGGATTTGAGTTATATTTTAAACCCCAAGTTCCAATTTCCATACCTTTTTTTCCGCGAATTAAATTATATTTAATTACTTTATAACCAATTCCATAGTATACTTTACTTCCACCATCTTTATAGACTGCTGTTTTAATCGCAAAGAATGGTCCTTTATCATATTTAGCTACACAAACAATATCTATAGAAATTATAGTAATTAATATAATTAAAATGACAAAAACTATGTTTATTATTAGTTTTGCTTTATTTTTCTTTTTTGGAGAAGATTTTTTTTCTGCTTCATTTAACTCTTCATCTTCAATTATTGGTTGATCAAACTCTTCTGCTTTCTCTAAATCGTCAAGTGGTTTTTCTTTATATTCTTCAATTGTTAAATTCTTCTTTTTATTCATTTTTTTCACCTATTTTCTTTCCCTTTAGCTGGTGCTAATTTTATCATATTTAAAGCATATTGTAAATATTTATTAAACAAGCTTTGATTTAAATTCTTCTTCTGACCAGATTTCAATTCCTAGTTCTTTAGCTTTTTGATATTTACTACCTGGATTTTCACCTACTATTACAACTGATGTTTTCTTTGATACAGAATTTGAGGTTTTTCCACCAAGAGATTCTATTTTTTCTTGAGCTTCTTCTCTAGTAAAGATTGTAAGAGAACCAGTTAGCACAAAGACTTTTCCAGCAAATGTTTCATTATTTTCAACTTTTTGGCCTAAATAGGTCATGTTTAGTCCAAGTGCTTTTAGTTCTTCAACAATAGCTCTATTGTGGCTGTCTGTAAAATATCCAATTATGCTTTTAGCAATTATATTACCAATATCAGGTATTTTTACTAGTTCTTCTTCAGTAGTATTGATTAAATTATCCATTGTTTCATAATTACTAGCAAGTATTTTGGCAGTTTTAGATCCAACATGAGGTATTCCTAGGCCAAAAATTAACCTTTCTAGAGAATTAACTTTACTATTTTCGATAGCATCTAATAAGTTACTAACTGATTTATCACCATAGCCTTCTAATCTAATTAGTTCTTTAGCATGTAAATTTAGGGAATATATATCCGCAATATTGCCAATATAACCAAAGTTATAGAAGTCTTCAATTATACTATCTCCAAGTCCATCAATATTCATGGCATCTCTTGAGGCAAAGTGAATTAGGCTTTCAATATGACGGGCTGGGCAGGATTTATTTGGACAATAATAATCTACTTGATTGGCAATTTTCACTAATTTGGTGTTACACATTGGACACTCAGTAATCATAACAAAGTCTTTTTCTTTACCTGTTCGACGTTCTTTTTTTACTTCTATTACTTCAGGGATTACGTCTCCAGCCTTTCTAATTGAGACCATATCGCCTATCTTTAGATCTTTTTCGTGAATATAATCTTCATTATGAAGTGTGGCACGAGAGATTGTTGAGCCGGCTACTATAGCTG
This sequence comes from uncultured Bacilli bacterium, assembly GCA_944358435.1. Lineage (GTDB taxonomy): Bacteria > Bacillota_I > Bacilli_A > RF39 > UBA660 > CAG-877. The sequence goes on from CALVRD010000002.1 coordinate 46,945, forward strand.
GTTCTAGGACAGCATTAGGAGTAATTTGACCGGTTCTTCCAACTGTAAAAATAATATCGGTAAGTTTAGTTATTACTTCTTTGGCTGGAAATTTATAGGCGGTTGCCCATTTTGGATATTTGGCAGTAAACCCCAGTTTTTGTTGTTCACTAATACTATTTACCTTAATAACAATACCATCAATATCATAAGGTAAACTATCACGTTGTTTACCTTTTTCATTAATAAAATCTAATATTCCATTTATATCGTCTACTAAGCGATTATTAGGATTAATTTTAAAGCCCAGCTTTCGCATATATTCAATGGCTTCAGCATGAGTATGAAGACCATAATCTAATGGATTAGGTAAATGATAAATAAAAGTATCTAGTTTTCTTTGAGCAGCAACTTTAGAATCTAATTGTCTAATTGATCCAGCTGCAGCATTACGACAATTTTGAAGTAGTGGTTGATTGTTTTCTTTTCGCACACGATTTAGTTCTTCTAGTGTTTTTTTATTCATAAAAATTTCTCCACGAACTTCAATATCAACTGGTTCTTTTAAAGTTAGTGGAATTGTCTTAATAGTTTTAGCATTATGAGTAATATCTTCACCAGTTGTTCCATCCCCTCTAGTTGCGGCTCGAACTAATTTTCCTTTTTCATATAGTAGAGACACTGATAGTCCATCTATCTTTAGTTCGCACATATATTGAGGTGTAATTCCTTCTTTTCTTATTCTTTCGTCAAAAGCAATTATTTCACTTTCGGAAAAGACATCACTTAAAGACATCAAAGGAATTTTATGAGTAACTTTATTAAAAGAATCAATTATTTTACCACCAGCATGCTGGGTTGGAGAATTTTCTTTAATCCAGTCAGGATGTTCTTCTTCTATTTCAAATAATTCCTTTAAATATTTATCATATTCTTGGTCAGTAATAGTTGGATTATCAAGGGTATGATAATTATAGTCAGCTTCGTTTATAATATCGATTAATTCTAACATTCTTTCATACATATTATCACCTGTTTGTTAAAACTTTATTTGTTCTATTAGTTTTCCCATAAATTATTAGGATAAGTATTATCTGATACCATACTCGCTAAAGCTTTTTTTACACTATCGGCATCTTCTTTATAAGTTACACCATACCAAGTAGCTTTTGTTTTTAAGACTTTAGCAGTAGCATAATTTTCTTTAATTGCTTTAAATAGAACATCGGGTATTAGATATTCACACTTTTCCATATTATCTTTATTAGAATCTAAGAAATCTTTAAAGTTATTTTCAATGTAATTAAAGATACTTGGTGTAAATAATAACATGTTCATTGAAACAGTATCATTTTCATCCACTTCAAATGCAGCATTGCCATTTAATGGTGTCGCAATTATTTTTCCATTATCGACTCTTTCTATTGAACTTTCAATTATTTCTTTTAGATATTCATTTTCTACCTTACATACACCACGTTTTACAGAACCATTTTCCGTAATAGTATTTTTAACTAAGTAACCAACCATTCCATATTGATAAGGAATTGTATCTTTAGTATTTCTTAAAAATTCTGCTGCTTTAACATAGGCATCTCGACCATAGAAGTCATCAGCATTTATCATCATAAATGGTTCATGAACTTTATCTTTACAGCAAAGTATAGCATGAGCTGTGCCTAATGGTTTTAGCCTATTTTTTGGCACTTCATATCCTATAGGTAAATTGTCATTTTTTTGGAAACAATATTCAACAGCAATATGTGGTTCTACTCTGGAACCAATTGTTTCTTTAAATAGTTTATAGTTTTCTTCTTTTATTAGGAAGACTATTTTGTTAAATCCTGCTTTAATGGCATCATATACTGAATAGTCAATAATAAATTCACCATTTGGACCAAGTGGAGCAATTTGTTTTAGTCCTCCAAAACGGCTTCCCATACCAGCTGCTAAGATTACTAGGGTAAGATCTTTATTCATATTCTTTTCTCCTTTAACAATAAAGTTATGTATTTTGATACGTAGCTTTATATTTTTTTATTTATTCAAACTAGTTAATTACTAGTTTTCATCATACTTTTTATTAATGATGCTTGTTAGTCATTATAATTATAATGATAATTATGTTAGATAATTTTACATTTAGGTATTTAAATCTTTGATAATTTTTTATGATTTTTCATTAGTTTTTTGATACCATGTGGATGTTTAAATGCAACGCTTACAAGGGTATTTGTTACTTCTACAACTTTACCGGTACCAAATGATTCGTGGTAAACTAAGTCTCCTACTTTATAGTCAACTTCTTCTTCTCTAAACATTTCTTTAGTATTAATTTGTTCTTCTTTCTTTGGTAATTCATCCTGAATATTTGTCTCTATTAAGTTAGGGCTTATTTCACCAATAAAGCGACTTACTGGATTAATTTGTTCATTACCAAATAAAGTTCTACGTCTAGCATTAATCAAGTGAAGGTCATCTTTAGCTCTGGTGATTGCTACGTAGCATAGGCGCCTTTCTTCTTCTAGTTCACTATTTTCCATAAGGGAATTCATGTGTGGAAATATTCCTTCTTCCATTCCTACTACAAAAACATGATCAAACTCTAGACCTTTGACAGAGTGAACAGTCATTAAACTAATGCGATTAGGATCATCTTTATATTCTTCAACGTCACTAATTAAACTTATTTCTAATAGGAAATCTTCTAGAGAGATTAGGCCTTCTCTTTCCTCAAATGATTTAGTTATTGATTTAAATTCTTCTAGGTTTTCTAATCTTACTTCTGATTCAAGACTTTTTTCACTTTCTAGTTCGGCTTTCATGCCAGAAGCATCTAGGACTTTATCAATTAATTCAGTTAAGGTTAACTCTTCAGATATAGCTTTTAATTTTTCAATTGTCTCTTTAAATTCTAGTTCTTTTCCTGATGTTATTGCTTCATAAATACTTGTTCCTTCCTGGTCGGCTTTATCTGTTAAATTATTAATTGTTTTTAGTCCAATTCCTCTTTTAGGCGTATTGATTACTCTAAGTAAGCTGACATTGTCTTTAATATTATGGATTAATCTTAAGTAAGCAATTAAGTCTTTAATTTCTTTTCTAGAATAGAAATAGAAACTGCCAATAACACGGTACGGAATATTTTCTTTTAACATTTCTTCTTCTATTACACGAGACTGGGCATTAGTCCGATAAAGAACGGCTATATCTTTATACTCAACACCACAATTTACTAATTCTTTTGTCTTTCTAATTATGTACTGTGCTTCATCTTTTTCGTTATAAGCACGATAGTATTTAATTTTTTCTCCTATACCACGAGATGTCCAAAGATTTTTATCTTTACGTTGCTTGTTATTTCTAATAACTTGGTTAGCAGCATCTAGTATATTACTAGTAGAACGATAATTTTCTTCTAGAAGAATGGTTTTAGCATCTTTATAATCTTTTTCAAAATTTAAAATATTTTTATAATTAGCACCTCTAAAACTATAAATACTCTGAGAATCATCACCGACACAAGTAATTTTACGATTTTTCTCACTAATCATCTTTGTTAGAATATACTGAGCTTCATTAGTATCTTGATACTCATCAATTAAAATATATTGATATAAGTTTTGATATCTTTCTAAAATATCTGGATGTTCTTTAAATAGTTTGATTGGTAAAAGTAGTAAATCATCAAAATCTACGGAATTATTCTTGCGCAGTTTTTCATCATACTTTTCATAAACTTCATGAACTATCTTTTCATATTCGCTGATTGCATATCTTTCATATACTTGAGGCGACATCATTTCATTTTTACAACTACTTATCTTATTTCTAATAGCTCGTGGATTATATGATTTAGGATCACAATTCATGTCCTTTAATATCTTCTTTACTACAGTTAAAGAATCATCACTATCCATAATTACAAAATTAGATTCATAACCTAATGCACTGTAATTTTCACGTAAAAGTTTTAATCCAAAACTATGAAAAGTTGAAACTTGAACATTTTTAGCTATATCACCTATTAATAGATAAAGTCTATCTTTCATTTCTTTAGCAGCTTTATTAGTAAAAGTAATTGCTAAAACATTGTATGGTCGAGCATAATTTTCTTCAATTAAATAGGCTATTTTAGTAGTTAATGTCTTGGTCTTTCCCGCACCAGCTCCAGCTATTATTAATAGTGGTCCATCATTATATAAAACTGCTTCTTTTTGTCTATCATTTAAATTATCTATATTCATTTTTATACCTACTTCCTAATAATATTATAACTTACTTCAGATAGATTGGCAATTTTAAGGTAAAGAAAAAATCCCTAAATTTTTAGGGATAATTTACTACAATATAAATATTTTTATCTTACAGTTTTATATAATTGTTGTAACTCATAAAATTTTGCATTTTCCTTATCAAGTTTAGCGGCTCTTTCTTTTTCTTGTTGTTCTTTTTGCTTCTGTTTTTTTAAAAGACTTAATAGTAATTTATAATCATCTAGTGTTAATAAATCATCGTAAGACTTAGTATCTACTTTTTCAACTTCTACCTTGTTTGTATTAGTTTTTACAACATATGGTACTGGAATTTGACGATATAATTTTGGTTCTTCTTTTATTAATGTTTTTTCAGTTTTTACTTGAAGTGGTTTTGTAATTTTAGGCTGTGGTTTTATAATTAACGATTTAATAACTTTATATATTGTTAAAAACAATAGCCAAACTATAAATATGAGGCTTGATAGTTCAATTAAAGCTTGGGCATTTAAATTACTATAAACTGAGCTTTGATTAAAGACATCTAGTTTATTTTCACTAATTATATTTAAGATTATAATTAGTAAATAAGTCATTGCACAATATACTATAGTATTTATGTTTTTTATGAAGTTAGGTATTTTATAATTGAATATACTAATCCACATTACAATATTTACTGTAATTATTGCACCTAAGTATATGGCTAAGTTAGGGAAATAGATAACTACGAATAAATTGTTCATCATATAATCAAACATATTTCCTAGACTATTACGATATGCATAAATCATTAGTCCAACTATAATTAGATAAATTCCTAAAGATATTTTTTTAGTATTTTTGGCATATTTTTTCTTTGACGTTAGAATATAGCAGACAAATAGTAATGCTAAGAAAACTAAAATGTATTCTTTTGATGAATTAATTATATCTAGTAAGACACTTAATTTGTCTATGAATGATAATTTCATCATAGCCCATCCCCCCTAAATTTATTCTTTTTATCTTTTTATTCTTTATTGTTCAGTAACTTCTTGTAACTCAGCAATATAAATTGTTTGTGTTTTTGAGTCGTTATTTGTACAAGTTACTAGTGTTAAGGTTGTTTTATCGTAGTTACGATAAATTGCTATTGTACCTATCTTTGGATGTTGATATATATTAACAATTTTATAAGTATATTTTTTATTTTTATATGTTACGGTGGCTACATCACCTTTGTTTAGTTTATATAGGTCGTTAAAAAAAGCATTCCAACCAGTACCTGAGTGTCCTGCTATGATAAAGTTTCCTTTTTCAACGTCAGGATAGTTTGATCCTTCAACTACTAAAATGTTTTTATCAACATTGTTTTCAGTTGAACGTTTATCAAGAAATCCTTTTGTCAAATTGATTTTAGGTATATTTAAATATCCTATGTAATCATTTGTAACTGGTCCTTCATCGGTCCCTTCTGTAATCTTTCTTCCGTCTTCTTCTATAAAGAAGTCTTCATTATTGGTATAGAAGATATTAGCCATATAGTCAAAGGCCATTATCTTTTTAGATTGAATATAGTTATAAGAAAGAAAGAATCCTCCAATAAGTATTGTCACGGCAGAAATTGCTGCTAAAACACTAGGAGAAATTCTTTTTTCATTTTTATTATCTATTGGCATATTTATAAATAAATACAGCTGTAGAACCGATTATTATTAGACCAATTATTGTCATTATTATTGAGTTATCACTAGCAGTATCAGGTACTTTTACTTTTGGATAGTTATAGAAATTAACTTGGAATGATAAATGTTCATCATTAATTGTAAATTTTATAACATCGTTTACTTTTTCATATCCTTCAGGTGCTTTTTCTTCTTCTACTGTATATGTATCGTATGGTAATCCTGTAATTGAATATGATTCAGTAGTTGTTTCAAATCTTGTAATAACTTCACCTTTAGAATTTTTTAAAACGAGAACTGCACCAGCTAATGGTTTATCTGTTGATTTATCAAGTTTTGTTATTGTTACAACACTTACTTTTGGCTCATTATTTACTTTTACTAAAATATTTTTTGTTTCATCTGTAATTGTAAATTTAATTGGTGTTGTAATTTTTTTGTATCCATTTGGTGCTTTCTTTTCTTCTACTGTATAGGTACCATTGCTTAAATTTCTTATTACATGATTATTAGTTGTAGAAGTCCAACTTGTAATTACATTTCCAGCAGCATCTTTTAATACTAATTCTGCTCCAGCTAATGGTTTACCTGTTGTTTTATCCAACTTTACAATAGAAACTTTTGATGAAGATATATTTAAGTTTAGACTTGATGATACATCTTCTGTTGTTGGATAAAGAATTGCTGGCATAACATTTTGCATTCCAGGATTTGTTGGTTTATATTCATATGCTTTATTAATTGTTGCTTTGGCATTTACTGTTACTTTTATAGTTGTTGTGGTATTGTTAATTTCAGATACAGGTATTTTTACTTTGAACTTTTCTGTTGGAGCAAACGTTGTTTTTTCTTCTCCATTGGCTCCTATTACAATTGCTCCTTTTGATACTGAAACTGTATATGCTGTAATATTTGATGCTGTTACTGATAAGTTTCCAGATATGTAATATTTTTTATCTGATGATAATTCCATATTTTCAGATGTTGCATTTACTTTTATTGCCCCTTTAGGGTATCCTTCTTCTTTTCTTTTTTTAGCATTATCAACTAAGGATTTTACATGCTTACGGATTCCATTTGGATCAGCGGCATTTACTTTGAAATCTGAGCCTAGGTTACCAGTACCAGCAGTTTCATCTAAATACCACCATATTGCTGTTTGAGTAATATAGTAATCTTTTAGACGATCTCCTGTAATACTTTTATGTGGATAACCATTTTCGATTATGTAGGCAAATCCTGCATCTTTTTCACCTACTAATGTGGCTGTTATATTTTCAGCTGTTAATTTTGTTCTATCTAAGCAGTATACATAATCTCCAGATGTTGTCATTTTAGTTTGAAATCCAATTCCTGCTAAATAGGCATCTACTTTTTCACCACTACCTAAATTAATAGTTTGTGGTACAGCATTAACGTTAATAGCATTTCCAAAAAATAAAACGCAAGTTAACATTAAAGATAAAATTGAATTTAAATTTTTAATTATGTTCTTTTTCATTTTCTATCCCCCTCATTTATTTAATGTGGCTTTATTATAACACTTTTTGCTCAAAAAAGCAAGTAGAACTTGCTTTCAGAACTCTTTTAACCTATCTTTTATGAGTTTTTTAACTCAGCAATTGTTGAATCATTGACATCATA
>CALVRD010000003.1 GCA_944358435.1 uncultured Bacilli bacterium
TGTCTTAATTACATTTTACTAGACTTATTGCTTTTTTACTATATTGAAAAGTCTCACATCAATTGTAACATTACAATTTTTATTTATAGATTTTAAGAATTTCGTTGACTATTGTGTTGAAAGATGATATAATTATGTCGATTACTCGTGTAGAGGGGGATATGTATGGAAGAAATAAATCTAACAGAAGTGTACAGTTATTTTAAAGCAAGAATAATTTATATTTTAATAGCAGTGGTTGTAGTATTAATAGTTGGTAATATTTATACTTTATTAATTAAGACCCCAATGTATCAAAGCAATACTACCATTGTTTTAGTAAGTGAAGAGAAAGATAATTTTAGCCAAAGTGATTTACAATTAAATCAAAAGTTAGTTGCTACTTATAGTCATATTATTAAAAGTAGAAAAGTAGTTTCTAAAGTAATTGATAATTTAAATCTAAAAACTAGTGTTGCAGCATTATCTAACAATATTTCAGCAACTGCAGTAACTGATACAGAAATAATAAAGATTTCAGTAAATAGTTCAAATGCGAAAGAAGCTGCTTTAATTACTGATGAGGTTGCTAGAGTTTTCTCAGATGAAATTATAAGTATTTATCATCTAGATAATGTTTCAGTATTAGATAAAGCTGAAATACCTAAAACGCCATATAATGTTAATTTCCTTAAGGATAATGTTATTTATTTACTAGTTGGAATTATATTGTCATTTGGAGGAGTCTTTATTATGTACTATTTTGATACAACAATTAAATCTAGTGAAGTAATTGAAGACAAATTTGGGTTAACAGTACTTGGTATTGTTCCTAGAGAAGGTAAGGAGTAGTGAGTTATATGTCAACAGATTTAGTTATTAATGTTAATCCAAAGTCGAGATTTAGTGAATCTATTAAAACTATTCGTACAAATTTAGCTTTTTCTGCAATTAAAAAAGAAATGAAAGTTATTTTAAATACTTCGGCTCAAGTTGGAGATGGTAAAAGTTTTATTTCAGCTAATTTGGCTGTTGCTTATGCTCAAGAAGGAAAAAAAGTACTAGTAATAGATTGTGATTTAAGAAGAGGAAGACAACATGAGATATTTGAGGTAATGAATATAACTAGTGGTGGATATTCAAACTTAATCTTAAATTATAAAGAAGATATTGATTTAAAGAAATATATTATTCAGACAAGTAATAAAAATATTTATTTATTACCAACAGGACCTATTCCTCCTAATCCAGTTGAATTATTGGGTTCAGAAAATAATGAAAAATTACTTGAGATTTTAAGAAATATATATGATGTAATTATTCTAGATTGTCCGCCAGTTATAGGATTAAGTGATACATTAATTATGACGAGATATAGTGATGCTAATATAGTTGTTGTATCTAGTAAAAAAACAAAAATTGAAAGTTTAGATCGTGCTAAAAAAGCTTTTGAACAAGCTAATGCCAAAATTACAGGTGTTGTAATCAATAATGCTTCTGTCAAAGATAATAGTTACTATAGTTATTATTCAAATGATTACTATGGTGATAATAATAAGAAAAGGAAATGAAAGATTTACATTCCCATTTGCTTTTTGGTATTGATGATGGTAGTAGTAGTTTAGATGAGAGTGTTACTTTAATAAAAAAAGCGAGTGAAGAAGGAATAACAGATATTATGATTACCCCACATTATATGGAAGGTAGTCAGTATAATTGTAACAATAAGAAAAAAAAGGAATTGTTTGACAGACTAGTTGATGAAGTGAAAAAAAACAAAATAAAGGTTAATTTATATTTAGGAAATGAAGTTTATATTTCACAAAATATAGTAGAGTTATTAAATAAAAGAGAAATAGTGACTCTACACAATTCTAAATATTTATTACTTGAGTTTCCATCAGGAAACATGTTATACAATACAAAAGAAATAATATATGAATTAGTAGTTATGGGATGTGTTCCAATAATTGCTCATCCAGAGAGATATAGAATATTTCAAAGACACCCAGAGCATATGGAAGAATATCTAAGAATGGGTGTTTTATTGCAAGGAAATTATAAAAGTTTATTTGGAGTATATGGAAAAGATGCGAAAAAGACTTTAAAATATTTCTTACAAAAAGGATGGATTACTTTCTTAGGAAGTGATTGTCATCATGATGATAAATTCAATGTTAAAAAACTTAAAAAGAAATTGAAATCAATTTTAAAAAGTGATAGTATGGTAGAGGATTTACTAAACAATAACTTTGATAAAGTAATAAAAGATGAAAATTCTGGCATCAAAAGATAAGTTTATAAGATAATAAATAATTAAAAAGGGTGAGGGGTGTATTATTATGAATGGAGTATTAGATGTGGAAGAGATAAATACAAAGGAAAAAGTAGCAATTAAAGAATTAGGATATCTATTTATTAAAAGAACATTTGATATTATATGTGCAATTATTGGGTGTATATTCTTAATTCCTATCACAATTATTGTAAAAGTTGTTTCAATTTGTAGTGGAGATTTTCATTCGATATTTTATACACAGAAAAGAATTGGTAAAGATGGAAAAATTATGCATTTATATAAATTTAGATCGATGATTCCAAATGCTGATGAAGTATTAAAAGACATGCTAAAAGAGGATAAATGGAAAAAAGAATGGGATAAAAATCAGAAATTTGAACATGATCCTAGAATAACTAAAATTGGTAATTTCTTACGAAAAACTTCATTAGATGAAGTTCCACAATTTATTAATGTATTATGCGGCGATATGTCTATGATTGGTCCTAGGCCATTAATAGAAGGTGAACTTGATGCTCATAATGGAGATCATGAATTATATGAAAGTGTAAGACCTGGAATAACAGGTTGGTGGGCATGTAATGGTAGAAGTGCTACTACATATGAAAAGAGATTGGAATTAGAATATTATTATATTAAGAATAAAAGTTTGTGGTTAGATATTAAGTGTGTATTTAAAACGATTAGTGCTGTTTTATTTAAAACAGGGGCAAAGTAAATATAAATATATACTATGTTTATGCATGGTATATTTTTGTTAATGAGGTGTTTTATGAATAACAAAAATAATGAACCATTACGTGTAGCTCAAGTTATTGGTAAATGGCTTGGTGGAGGAGTAGAATCAGTAATAATGAATTATTATTGTCACAATGATCATAATAAAATACCATTTTATTTTATTTGTGATGAAGATTCTACATGTATTCCAAGAGAAGAAATAGAAAAATTAGGTGGAAAAGTAATTGTAGTTCCCCCTTATCAAAAATTGAATAAATATCTGAAAGAATTAAAAAGAATATTTAAAGAAAACAAATATCAAATAGTACATTCAAATATTAATGCATTAAGTGTATTTCCATTATATGCTGCCAAAAAGGCAGGAGTACCTGTAAGAATTGCTCATAGTCATTCTACAAGCAATAAGAAAGAATGGAAAAAAACGTTATTAAAAAACGTTTTACGGCCATTTAGTAAAGTATATGCAACAGATTACTTTGCATGTAGTGAATTGGCTGGAAGATGGTTGTTTGGAAATAAGACATTTGAACAGGGAAAAGTAACTATTATAAATAATGCTATTGATTTGGATAAATTTAAATATGATGAAAAAATAAGAAAAGAAAAAAGGAAAGAACTAGGTATTAATGATGATACATTAGTAATTGGACATATTGGTAGATTTGTTGCACAAAAAAATCATACATTCTTAATTGATATTTTTACTGAAATATTTAAGGAAAATTCTAATAGTGTACTATTATTAGCGGGAGAAGGGCCATTAAAAGATGAAATTCAAAATAAAGTAAAAGAATTGGGTTTAGAAGAAAACGTTAAATTCTTAGGTCAAAGAAAAGATGCGAACGAACTATATCAAGCTTTTGATGTGTTTTTACTTCCAAGTTTATATGAAGGATTACCTGTTGTGGGAGTAGAGGCACAAGCTGCTGGCCTATTATGTGTCTTATCTGATGATATGACAAAAGAAACAAAGATAATTGATTCTACAATATTTATGTCTTTAAAAGAAAAAACTTGCGCTTGGACAAATACTTTACTTGAACGATTTAACGACTTCGAAAGAAAAAACACAGAAATAGAAATTTCTGATAATGGATTTAATATAGAGAGAGAGTCAAATAAATTGGAATATAAATATCTAGAAATGAGTAGTATCGAAAATCAGATAAGGAAAAGAATACTTTATTTTGTAGATAATTTAAACTTTGGCGGTATACAATCATTTATTATGAATCTGATAGATGGATTTAATAAAAATGAATTTGATATTGAAATATTAACATTAAATTATGGGGAAGAATCAGTCATAGAAAAACAATTAAAACAGCATGGAGTAAATGTTTATAGATCAAATGAAAAGTTAAATAATATTTTAAGTTTTATAAAATATGGTCAATTTTTGAAGAAATTTTTTGTAACACACAAATATGACGTTGTACACGTTCATGGTTCTAGTAAAAATTATATGGTATTAAAATATGCGAAAAAAAATAATGTTGCTACGAGAATAATTCACTCTCATAGTACAAGTTTTCAAACCAATAGTAAATCTAGAAAGATCATTGGTAATATTATGAAAATGTTGATGAAAAAATATGCAAATAAATTTCTTGCTTGTTCCTATGAAGCTGGTTTATGGCTTTTTGGAAAAAAGATTGTTAATGGTAATTCCTTTTACGTGATTAAGAACTGTATTAAAAATGATAAATATATATATAATAGTAAAATTAGAAATGTTACAAGAGAAGAACTTAATATAAAAAAAGATGCGGTAATAATAGGACACGTTGGTCGTATGATTGAAATAAAAAATCATAGTTATCTATTAAAAGTTTTTAAAGAGTATCAAAAATTAAATAGAAATTCAAAGTTACTATTAATTGGTACTGGTCCATTAGAGGATCAACTAAAACAAGAGGCAAAAGATTTGAAAATTGATAGCGATGTTTTGTTCTTAGGATTTCAGAGTGAAACTAATAAATACTTACAAGCCCTAGATATATTTGTATTGCCTAGTTTATTTGAAGGGTTACCAATGGTATTAGTTGAAGCACAAACAAATGGACTAAAATGTTTTGTTTCAGATAAAGTATCAAGAGAAGCAAAATTAAGCGATAATCTAGAATTTATAAATATAAATGAAGTACCAGAAAAATTTGCTGAAAAGATATTTAAAACTAATTATGAACGAAATAATAATGTAAATTTAATTAAAAAAAGAGGATTTTTCTTGGAAGATGTTGTAAATGTGTTAGCTGATATATATTTAAAATAGTATCTAGGAGGATGAAAATGAATTTTAATAAAAAAAGGATTGTCCAATTCATTATAATATTTCTTTTATTATTATACAAATATTTGTGTATGTGGTTTAAAAATTTGAATAATTATTTTTCATTGATAGTGATATTTGTAATGATACTTTCAATATTTTTCTTATTAAAAGAGGACTATTCGAAAGGTGTCATAAAAAAAATTATAATAATTATAATCTTTTATCTTATTACTGCATACGTAGTTGGAACTATAGATATAATAGTATCTTTGTTATTTGCACTATTATTTTATAAGGAAAAAGATGGAGAAAAGAATTTTCTTAAAATGTTTATTACCATTTCAGCAGTTCTATTCTGCAGTACTATATTTTTATATTGTATTGGCATTTTGAATAATGTTTCATCAAGAAGATTAGTTAACGGAGAGATGATGGGTAGATATAGTTTAGGTTTTTCTCACGTAAATGCGGTGTTTATGTATTTCTTACCAATAATACTTGGATATCTGTATTTAAATAATGAGCATATTAATACTAAACTTTTTTTAGCTATCGTTGATATTATCTCGCTTATATTATATAAATACTCATTATGTAGAACTGGCATAATATTAGTAATTTTAATAAATATATTTATTATTTTTAGAAAAATTTTATTTACTAGCAAGGTATTTAAATTTATAATTAAGCATAGTTATTTTATTTTTGGTATTTTATCAATTGTTATTGCGTATCAGGTTGGGAATGATTTTAATAGTTCAATTAATAAGCTGCTTAGTTATAGACCGTATTATGTGTTATTAAATTTAGAAAGATTTGGAATTCATTTTTTAGGATATGGTGTTAATAATGTCTTAGCGTTCAATATTATGATGGATAATGGTTATATGACAATCTTGTTAGCTTATGGCTTAATATCATATATATTTTATTATTATTTTCATCTCAAAGCTTTTAATGATTTTAGTAAAAATTATTTTTATTTAATAGTACTTTCGATTTTTAGTTTTTACATGATATTTGAAAATGATGTTCTATATAGTACAAACTTTATTTTAACAATAGAATTTATTATGTTTTTGAGAGATAGTTCAAAGAAAGGAGTGAAATATATTGATGAAGACTGATAAGGTGTCTATAATTGTTCCATTTTACAATGCTGAAATGTTTATTGAGCGATGTATAATATCAATAATAGAACAAAGCTATAAAAATTTTGAATTATTATTAATTGATGATGGTTCAACTGATAAGAGCTATACTATCTGCGAAAAAATAAAAAAAGGACATTCTAATATAAAATTATTTAAGAAAAAAAATGGAGGACCATCAAGTGCTAGAAATTATGGCATAGATAAAGCAACTGGTAAATATATCATGTTTGTTGATGCTGATGATTGCATTAGCAAAGATTGCTTAAAAAAGATGATAGAGACCGTCGATGACACCAGTTTAATTAAAGTAAATTACAATATTATAAAAGAACATAAGAACATTATTAACAATAAAGAAATCTCTGGATTATCTAATATAGAAGTTATTGACAACATTTTATCATGTCATACGCAAGGCTTTATAGCGGGAACTCTTTTTTCAAAAAAAACAATAGGTGATTTAAGGTTTGATGAAAGTACATTTTTTCTTGAAGATACTTTATTTTTGATACAATATTTAAAAAGAATTAAGACTGTAAAAATTGTTGATGAAGTATATTTTTATTTCATAAATAAAAATAGTATTACTGCTTCTAACGAAAAAATATTAACTAACATTATTTCAATAGATTATTCATTAAAACAAATTGAAAATGAACTTAAAACTATTGATATTAAAAATGTAAATGATAAGATAAATATGAAAAAGATTAAATTGATAGAAGCAGAATTAGCAAAAGTAAAATCAAGCTATGAACTGTCCATTATTTTGAATAAAAAAGATTTTCAAGATATTTTGGCAAAAATCAACAGTCCAGAACGGTTTTCACAATTTTATAGAATTTACTTTTATTTGTTAAGAAAAAAATGTAAAACATTTTTAATAATTTATGTTAAAATTAGAAAAGTCTTGAAAACTATAAAAAGTAACTTATAGGAGAGTGTGATATATATGAAGTTATCAATTATAATTCCATTATATAATTGTGAAAAATTTGTTAAAGAATGTTTAGATTCTATTTTTAATGAAGCTACAAATAAAGATAATTTTGAAGTTATATTAATAAATGACGGATCTACTGACAGAACTAAAGATATAATCTCTAATTATTCAATAAAGAGTAGTAACATTAAAATAATAAATCAAGAAAATCATGGAGTTTCCTATTCTAGAAATTGTGGAATAAAAAAAGCCACTGGGAAGTATTTAATGTTTGTAGATGGTGATGATGTTCTTGAAAAATTTTGGTATAAAAACATAAAAAAATATCTCGAAAACTCTAAGTATGATATTATATATTTTTCAAAAAATGGAGAATATATTAAAAAAGAAAAAATGCTTAGTTATATTATTGGCTATAATGATAAAAATATATGTCTAGCAGGACCATATTCGAAGATATTTAAAAGAGAAATGATTTTAAAAAATGACATCAAATTTTATGAAGAATTGATTAATGGTGAAGATATGCTTTTCAATATTAGGGCATTTTTAGCTAGTAAAAGTATAAAAATTGATTCTGGAAGCTTTTATAAATATAGGATTTATAGCGGTTCTGCGACTAAAAAATTTGATTCAAATATTTTCTATTCAGATATTAAGTTTTATGAATACTTAAACGTCATTTTGACAACACAAATGGTAGAAGAGAAAACGATTAAAAATATAAGAGACTATTGTCTTGCAAATGCAGTTATGAATATTAGTGGAAGAGTATGTTATATTAGTTCATACAAGCTGGCAAAAAAATATTTTAATAAGTTAAATAATAATCCATATCTTGAAATCAAAAAAAATGGTTACAAATTAGTAAATAATAAAAAAATTAGACTTATTTTATTATTATATAAAAAAAATATGTTTTTCTTTATATATAAAATATTATCATTTAATATATTAATTTTAAAGCATAAGCAAAAGAACACATTTTTTGAAATTTTATAATAAATCAAAGGAGAAAAATATGAAAAAAATAGGAATTATAACTTTTCACAATTCTTACAATTGTGGATCGATGTTAGAGTCTTACGCCATGCAAGAAATTATAAAAAAATATGCTAATGTACCGGTTGAAATTATAGATTTTTCTAATGCAGGTCAAAAAAGGTTATATAACAGTTGGTTTAAAAATAATTTAAATAAAAATATTATTAAAAATGTTTTACTAATTACTGCACATAAAAAAATTGTAAATAATAATAGTAAATACGAAATGTTTAAAAAGAAAAATTTTAATTTATCAAAAGAATACACAAGATTAGAAGATTTAGAAGATAAGGAATATATAATGGTAATTTCTGGAAGCGATCAAATTTGGAATATAACAATAGATGATAGCGATGATGCATATTTTTTACCATGGGTTAAAAATGCTAAGAAAGTTGCATATGCACCAAGTTTTGGAGCAAAAAGAATTCAAGATTACACTGCTGAAAGCGAAAAATATAAAAATTATTTGAATTCATATGATGCGTTATCAATAAGAGAAAACAATGGTCGAAAATGGATTAAAGAATTGATAGGAAAAGATGTGCCAGTTTTAATTGATCCTACTTTGCTATTGTCTAGTGAAGAATATGACAAGCTAGTATCCACTGATTTGACTGTAAATGGTAAATATATATTCTTTTATTGTCCAGATTTTAATCTTAACATTTGTAAATATGTAAAGAATATATCAAAAAAATATCACTTGAAAGTTATTACATGGAGTACAAAATCATATTATATAAATTTTATCAAAAGATTTGGATTTGAATTAGCAGAATATGAGAATCCAAGCGCATACTTATATTATATAAAAAATGCAGAACTAGTTATAACCACTTCATTTCATGGGACTATATTTTCTACAATCTATAGAAAAAATTTTATTACAGTCAAAAATGGTGGTATGTATGGTAAAGATGACAGAGTGATAACATTATTATCACAACTTGATATGTTAGATAGACTTATTCCATATAAGTTTGATGAAGATTTTAATTATTTAGCCAATATAAATTATGACAACTATGAAAGAAATTTAAAAAGGCTAAAAGAAGAAGCAAAAGATTTTTTAATGAAAAATATAGGTGAATTAAAAGATGAAAGATGTGAATAAAAATTTTATATATAATATTATTTATCAGCTCTTTATTTTTATTATACCGCTTATTTCAACACCTTATATATCTAGAGTATTGGGGGTAAATAATGTAGGTATATATTCTTATACATACTCAATTGTTTATTATTTTATGTTAGCATCTTTGCTAGGAATTAATAATTATGGAGCTAGATGTATTTCCAAAGATAGTAATAACAAAAATAAAATGTCCAAGAATTTTTTATCAATATATTTTCTTCAATTGATGATGACATTGATAATGACAATAATATATTTTGGAATTGTTGTTTTTACAAATTATAATCACAAAGATATAATGATAATTCAATCTCTATTTTTATTATCTACAGCAATAGATATTAATTGGCTTTTTTTTGGTATAGAAAAGTTCAAAATTACAATAAGTAGAAATATAATTATAAAGGTAATATCTTTGATTTTAATATTTCTGTTCGTAAAAAATAATAATGATTTATGGAAGTATACTTTAATAATGAGTGGAAGTACTATTATAAGTCAAGCATATCTTTGGCTGTATATTAAAAAGTATATAGTATTTTGTAAAATAAGCATTAATGATATTATAAAAAATTTTAAACCTTGTTTAATTTTATTTGTTCCTGTTATAGCATATTCGATATATAGGGTGATGGATAAAACTATGATTGGATTGCTTTCCAATACTATAGAACTAGGAAATTATGAAAGTGCAGAAAAAATAATTAATATACCAATTAGTTTTATAACGGCTTTAGGTACAGTTATGATGCCACATATGTCGAAAACTTCACCTGAGGAATTTGATAAAAAAATAATCAGTACTTTTGAACTGTGTCTCTTTTTTATTTTGCCAATGGCATGTGGATTAGAAATAATAAGCAATGATTTTAGCACAATCTTTTTTGGTAAAGAATTTACTAAAGCTGGAGTTATAATAGAGCTTTTAGCACCTACCATAGTCTTTTCAGCAATTGCAAATGTAATAAGAACAAGTTATTTGATTCCCAAAGAGTTAGATAAATTATATGTAAAATCAACAATATATGGTGCTATAGTCAATGTTATATTAAATTGTATTTTTATTAAAAGATATGGTGCATTAGGTGCATGTATTGGAACAATAGCGGCAGAATTTATAGTTATGCTATATCAAATAATAAAAACTAGAACAAAAATTGATTATAAATATATTTTAGGAATTTTCTCAAAGTATTTAATTAAGGCATTGATTATGTCCATGGTTGTAATTATTATTGGAACGTTAATTGATAATATATGCTTAAAACTAATTGTTCAAATAATAGTGTCTATATTAATATATTCACTTTTATCTTATAGATATATATTATATGATTTTCTTAATATAAGAAACAATTAAAGGTGGTGAAAAAGTGAAAAGCTCAAGAATACATTTTATTGATGTTGCAAAAGCAATAGCTATATTCTATATAGCACTAGGTCACGCTTTAGTTCATTCTCAGAATTCTACAATTATATTGCAATTTGTTTGTAGTTTCCATGTGGTTTTATTTTTTGTTTTATCTGGATATACCTTTAGAATTAATAATGAAGAAACTTTTTTTAATTTTTTCAAAAATAAATTTATTAGAATAATGATTCCATATTTTTGCTGGGCAATACTTTTTTTAATACCTTATATGATATTTGGAAAGAGTGTTGGACAATCATTGGGAACAAATCAATCATTCGATTTATTAAACCAGATATTTAACATATTATATGGAAATGGAAATGATGCTGCTCTAAAACAGAATAGTTCCCTATGGTTTTTACCTGCATTATTTACAATTGAAATATTTTATTATTTAGTTATTAAATATACAAAAGGAAATATTAAAAAAGAATCATGGACAATAATAATATTATTTTGTTTAGGATTTATATCTAGTAAGTATTTAAAAATAATTTTACCAATAGGAATAAATACTATGCTAAATGTTGGAATATTTTTTATAATTGGTTATTTATTAAAAGAGCGTGATTTGTTAAAAAAAATAAATGTCTTTGAAACAATAGTGTTGCTTTTAATAGGATTAGTTGCTTGTTATGAAAACAAAATACATTTATCATACATAGACTTTTATTATGGCAATTACATCTTTATGTTATTATCTGGTCTATGTTTATCATTATTTACACTTAAGATTGCTGAACGTATTGGTAAAAATAAAGTATTAGAATATATAGGAAAAAATACTATGGGAATATTGATATTTCATAAAATTGTTATAATTATTTTTCAAACTAAATTAGGTGTGATTTCTAACTTACTATATAAGAGTAGTTGTAGTATAGAATTATTTATAGCTATAATATCTATAATTATAAGTTTTTTTGTCTCACTTATTGGTACAGAAATCATCAGAAAAATTTGCCCTTTTTTAATAGGAGAAAAGCCTAAAAAAATAACAAATAAAATAATTTAAATAAGTGAATTTTAATTATAAAAACTATTATATGAGGAGTGAAACTTATGAAAAAGAAAATTATTTGCAATATTATTAGTATTTCTTCAATAATTGCAATTATTGTACTATCTTGTTTACTATTTTCCATTAATATAATTTCATATAAATATTTATTGATTATATATAGTACTATATTTTTAATAAATATTATAGGGATTATTTTTACTAATATAAATATCAAAGGTTTAAGAACGCTTGGAATTATTATATTGATTATAATTATAATAGGAAGTTCTATTGGTAGTTATTATCTCATTACTACTAATAAATTTTTAGATAATTCTTTTAATAATAATGAAATTGTTTATACTAATACTTTTTATGTAGTTACAAATAATGATAATAATTATGATAAGAGTAATATTAAAAATGAGATATCTTATTATAAAGATACTACTGATATCGATGATGCTTTAAACTATTTAAAGAAGAATTATAAAATTAAAGATAAATTATATGAAGATATTGGAAATATGTTTTATGATCTAAAAGATAATAATATTAAGTTTATGTTAGTAGAAAAATCTTCTTATGATATAGTTTTTAATTTAGATAGTAGTTTAAATAAAGATGATTTTAAAGTAATTGATCAGTTTGATATTAAAAAGAAGAAAGAGAATAAACCTTCTTCTATTAAAGATAGTTTTAATATTTATATTGGTGGTAATGATTTTACTAATAGTTTAATGGATTTTAATATGATTGTTTCTGTTAATATGAAGAAACATCAAATACTTTTAACAAGTATTCCTAGAGATTATTATGTAGAAGTAGCTGGGAAAGATGGCAGAAGAGATACTTTAAGTTATATGGGACCATATGGTATTGAAACTAGTGTTTCATCTTTAGAAAATTTATTTGGTATTGAAATAGATTATTATGTAAAAGTTAATACTGAAAGTTTAGTTGAGCTAGTTGATAAGATTGGTGGTATAACATATTGTTCTGATATTGCATTTACAACTACCCATGCTCTTGTTTTAAATACATATAATGATTATGGTAAAAAATTATATGTAAAAAAAGGTTGCCAAGAGTTAAATGGTATTGAGACTTTAACTGTAGCAAGGGAGAGAATGGCTTTTCCTGGAAGAGATAGAGTTAGACAAGAAAACTGTCGTAAAATTATTATTGCTATATTTGAAAAACTAAAAAGTACTAATACAATTTTAATATATAATCAAATGCTTGATTCATTAAGTAATATGTATGTTACTACTATTCCTAGAGAGATTATTAGTAATTTTGCTAAAGAGACATTAAATGGAGCTAAATGGCAAATTTTAGAACAATCAGTAAATGGTTCAGATGATATAGATTATGTTCATTTAACTAATTTAAAAGATTGGGTAATGTATCCTGATATGAATACTGTAGTTAATGCCAAGGGCAAGATAGAAGAAGTTTTAAAATAATTTCTTCTTTTTTTGTTGTATATCAAAGAAAAGTAATTATAATAGTAACTGGTGGTTTTATGTTGGAAATAATTGGTAATATATTTAATAATATTTATATTATGCTATTTATAGCTATATTATATTTTTTACTTTCTAAGTTAAATGTAGATAAGAGAAATATTGATAGGAAAATATCTATTTTGAATACTTTTTTGTTTATTTTAATGTTTACAGATGTAAATATGATAATAATATATTTTTTGTATTTGGCAAGTACTTTTATGTATTTAGAAATTATAACTTTAGAGAAATTTGAAAAAGAATTAATAAAAGAACCTAAATTTTTACTATTAGATTATTTATATAAGATGATTATAAATTATGGGGCTTTGTACATGTTTTTTAGTTATCTATTTTATAAATGTTTTAAATTACCTTTTATATTAAAATTATTAATATCTTTTTATTTAGCGTTTAAAGGAATTATTGCTTCACTAAATAATGATTTTGAGACATATAGTTTTAATGAAATATATGAGAAAGTTAATTCAGTAATGAAATTTAATATGTTTAATATTAATTATAAATTGGAAATGTTTTCTAATATGCTATTATATAAAGAAGATAAAAGTTATTTTATAAGAGAAAATAGCTACAATTTACTGAGTTTAGAATTTTTATATTATAGATTAAAAAGATGTTATGATAATTATAAATATAATAGTAAATTGTCTAAATTTCGTAAAATTATATTATTATTTAGAGATGTTTGTATACATACTTTTAGGTTTATTTATATAAATGTTAAGAAGTTATTTAAATATTTTTATTTTAAAATTAGAAATAAATTTTCTTTTAAGAAAAAATATATAAAATTAACAAGAGGGTATTCTACTATAGAAATGCAATTAATTAGAACTTTGGCAGTTAAAGATGGTTATAATAAATATCCAATTAAAAGGAAAATATTTGAATTAATTTATTCTTATATTTTCTTCAATTGCTTAAATGAATATTATAGATATATTGGGTATATGTCATATTTTGATGATAATTCTAAATTTAAATATTATTTAATTTATTTATATATATATTTTGCTCCTGTAAAGATTAATGGCAAGATGTATAATAATATTTTTGAATTATATAATAAAGAGTCATTATATGATATTTCATATGAAGAATTTTTTGTATGGACATTAGGTTTGTCTTTCAAACCTATAGATTATGATATTATTGGTTATAAAACTGTTGAATGGGCAGGATTAGATAAAAAAGAACTTTTATTAATAGTAGATAAATTCCAAAATTAATTTTAATATAGTTATTTTAATGATGATATTGATATTTTAATATATATTCTTATTGAGACAAAATGGACGAATCAGATGGTATAGATTATGTTTGTTTAACTAATTTAAAAGATTGGGTAATGTATCTTGATATGGATACTTTAGTTAATGCCAAAGGTAAGATAGAAAAAGTTTTAAAATAATTTCTTTTTTGGTTTTTTATATAATTCATATGATTAGTTATAGTTATTGTTAATATTTAGTATTAAAATGTAACTTTTGATGGTATAAAAAATATAGATTAAGAATAAAATGAATATTATCTAGCAAGAGAATTACAAAAAGAGCTAGAGTATAAAGATTGGAGAAATTTTGAAAAAGTAAAAAATAAAACAATTATAGCAGCAAAAAAATAGTATCAAATCAGAAGAAAATTGGATTGTTAAAGTCAACACTCTAATTAAAATTATAAACTATCAAGATACATATGTTATTTAATTGTACAAAATGATGATCCAAGCAAAGAAGTTTTTGTATTAGGTTAAACATATTTTGCTATTCAAACAAGAAATAACCGAAAAAGAATATGAATTGCTTACTGAAGATGAGAAGAGATTTTATTAAGGAAGTTTAACTAAAAAAGAAAATTTTTTGTTTAATCAAACTTCAAAGAAAGCTAGAGTTAAAAATTTTGATAAATTTCATAATGCTGGATATAAGGATTCGTATAATAGAGAAACAGCTAATTTATTTTGCATTACACAAACTGAATCAAAGTTAAAAAGAGATAATATTTAAATTAAAGTAAATATAGATCTACTTTCTTTGTAAGACTAGTAAGTAGTATGATGGTATTTATGAGAATGCTTATTGGTAATTTTATTTTTAATTCTATTTTGTTTTTTTGATGGCAAACTAGTTAGCGATGATTGAAACGGTATTAAAAAAGATTAATCTTAGAAGTTTGTATTTTTGATTAAAATATTAATTGAAATTTAATTTTTTGTTTAGGGAAAATGGTATTTGTACTGGTTTTCTTTTTTTATTTTGCAAATACTTGTTTTTGCATATAACAAATTTTTTTGATATTTTTAATTTGTTGTTATTTTTTTGGATTAATATACTATACTAAAAATAGAGTAGAGTATAGTTAATAAAAAGAAAAGAAAGGAGTAGAAATGGCTGTAATTATATTAGGTAGTATATTATTAATAATTATTGTATTTTTGTTTTGTTCGTTGAGATTAGCAAGCTTATGTGATAGAAATGATGATTAATTTTAAAAATTAGAAAATATTAGTAAATTTTAATTAATAATTAGGAACGACTTAGGTCGTTTCTTTTTGGAAATTTTTTGCTGATATATATTTTTTTATGTAGGTAAAAATATTAATGTAGATTGTTTAAGTGAGGTGATTTTTTGAAAATTAAAAGCAAACTACATTTGTTTTTTTTATCTCTTCTTCTTATTATTCCCATTAATTGTTTTGCTTATTCTAATTATGTAATTCCGGGAGGAGAAACAATTGGGATTGAGGTTAATTCTAAAGGCGTTTTAGTAGTTGGATTTTATAAAGTAAATGATAATTATATTGGACGTGATGCTGGTTTTGAAGTAGGAGATATAATTATTAAGATTAATGATTCTTTAGTTACTGATATTAATTCTATGGTCTCTATTGTTTCTAATTCGTCTTCTCCAGCTAAGTT
This sequence comes from uncultured Bacilli bacterium, assembly GCA_944358435.1. GTDB lineage: Bacteria > Bacillota_I > Bacilli_A > RF39 > UBA660 > CAG-877. Next base: position 16,447 of record CALVRD010000003.1, read on the forward strand.
TACTGTTTCTAGGGATAATAAGTTAGTTGATATTAATTTATCTTTAGATAGGGATTCTAATGGTGTTTTAAAGACTGGTTTATATGTTAAGGATAAAATTAATGGTATTGGAACTTTAACATATATAGATCCTAAAAGTAAAGTTTTTGGAGCTTTAGGACATGAAATAATTGAAAATACTACTATTTCTAAATTTGAAATTAAAGGTGGTATTATCTATAATGCTAATGTAAGTAGTATTGTAAAGAGTAGAAATGGTAAAGCTGGAGAGAAAAATGCAACATATGATAAAACTAATATTAAAGGGACAATAGATTCTAATGAAGTTCCTGGTATATTTGGAATTTATTCTGATAGTTTAAATGGTCTTTCAACTATTGAAGTGGCAAAAGTGGATGAAATAAAAACAGGAGAAGCTATTATTAGAACTGTTATTTCGGGATCTAAAGTAGAAGACTTTACAATTAATATTTTACATATAGATACTAATAGTAAGACTAAAAATATATTATTTGAGGTAACTGATAAAGAATTAATTAATAAAACAGGAGGAATAGTTCAAGGAATGAGTGGATCTCCAATAATTCAAAATAATAAAATTATTGGAGCAGTCAACTATGTTATAGTAAATGATACTACTAAAGGATATGGAATATTTATAACTACTATGTTAGAAGAAGGGGATAAGTAAAGAGGAGATTTTTCCTCTTTTTTTGTTCAAATTAATTAATTATTGTGTTATACTTTTTAAGGTAGAGGTGGTATTTATATGTATATAGATTTAGTAGTATTAATTATTTTGATTTTAGTAGTAGTAATGTTTTTTAAAAGATTTTCATCATTTGTATTCTTTATGGCTATAGTAGATATATTCTTAAGAATAATGACTTTTATTAAGTATAATATTGAATTAAAAGATATAACTTATATAATTGATAAATATTTACCTGAAAGTATTTTTGATATTATACATAAGTATACTAATGGTATAGTTAGTACAATATTAGATTGGTGTTTTGTAGTTATTATGATAATATTCTTATCATATATAATTAAAATATTTTTAAAAAAGAAAAAAATATAGTTATTACTTTAAAACGACATATAAGTCGTTTTTTTATATGTATAGTGATTATGGTGATATATATGAAGATATATTTAGATTTAGTAATTTTACTTAATTTTTTCTTTGATTTTATATTACTATATGGAACTAGTAAAATATTAAAACATGTAATACGACTGAGAAGATTATTATTAGGCAGTTTAGTAGCAGCTACTTCGGTATTTTTATTATTTATAGAGTTAAATTCTTTTACTTTATTTATATTAAAATTTGTTATAAGTATTTTTATTATTTTGGTTACTTTTGGGAAGAAGAATTTTATTAAAAATATTAGTTATTTTTATTTAATTAGTATTATATTAGGTGGGAGTTTATATTTACTTAATATTAGTTTTAATTATAAGAATAAGGGAATATTATTTATTAATAATGGTCTTTCTATTAATTTACTTTTAATGATTATAGTTAGTCCAATTATTATATTTTTATATGTAAAAGAAAATATTTTATATAAGAATACTTATGGTAATATTTATGAAGTTATTATAAATATAAAGGGGAAAAAGTATAAGTTAAAGGGGATGATCGATACTGGTAATCAATTAGTAGATCCTTATAAGAAGAGATGTGTTATTTTAGTTAATAATAATATTGATATTAATAGTAATGATTTTTTATTTGTTCCATATAAGGCACTTAATACAACGGGATTAATTAAGTGTTTTAAACCTACTAGTGTTTTTGCTGGTGGAGTAGAATTTAAGGATTGTTTAATTGGGGTTAGTAGGGATAAGTTTAGTCTTAATGATATTGATTGTATATTACCAAATAAATTTAAGGAGAGTTTATGAAGAGAATATTTGAATTTATTAAGAAGTTATTTATAAGAGTAACTAGTATTTTTTATGTTGGAGCTACTGATATGCTCCCTGAGCCTTTATCTAAGGAAATGGAAGATTATTATGTACAACTTAAGGATGATGGCGATTTAAAGGCTAAAGATATACTTATTGAACATAATTTGAGATTAGTTGTTTTTTTAGCTAAGAAGTATGAGAATACAGGGGTTGATTTGGAGGATTTAGTTAGTATTGGGACTATTGGTTTAATTAAGGGTATTAATACTTTTAGTCGTGATAAAAATATTAAGCTTGCAACATATGCTTCAAGATGTATTGATAATGAAATATTAATGTATTTAAGAAAGAATAAAAAGATTAAAACAGAAGTTAGTATTGATGCATCTTTATCTTTGGATGGAGAAGGAAATGAGTTACATCTTGAAGATGTTTTAGGAACTGATCCGGATATTGTGACAAGAGGAATTGAAGAAGAGACGGAACGTAATTTAATGATAAATGAAGTTATGAGGCTTAAACCTAGAGATAGAGATATTATGATATTAAGGTATGGACTTATGGGACATGATGAACTTACGCAAAAGGAAGTTGCGGAAAAGTTAGGAATATCGCAGTCTTATATTTCAAGAATTGAAAAGAAGGTGATTAAAAGATTAAAAATGCTTGTTAATTGCAGCTAGATTTTATATAATTTCTTTAGGATGTGAGAATTATGGCTAAGTTATATTTTAGATATGGAGCTATGAATAGTGGTAAAACAGCACTTTTACTGCAAGCAGCTCATAATTATGAAGAAAGGGGAATGGAAGTTTTAATTTTAAAACCTAAAGTTGATTCTAAAGGTGATGATCATTTGATTTCTAGAATTGGTTTAGAGAGAAAAGTTGATCATTTGGTATCGCCAGGAGAAGATATTTATGATTATATTGTGGATTATACTAGAGATATTAAATGTGTATTTGTTGATGAGGCTCAATTTTTAGAAAGAGAACAAGTTGATCAATTGATGATGGCAGTAGTTGGTTTAAATATACCAGTTATTTGTTATGGATTAAGAAGTGACTTTAAGACAAATGGCTTTCCAGGATCAACTCGTCTATTGGAAATTGCTCATACAATTGAAGAAATGAAGACAATTTGCAGTTGTGGACGTAAGGCTATGTTTAATGGTAGAAAGATTAATGGAGAATTTACTTTTGAAGGGGAGCAAGTGGCAATAGATGGAGAAAATAAGGTAGAATATGAATCGTTATGTCCGAGTTGTTACTACGTTAAAGTAAAAAAAATTGATAATAGGAGATAGTACTTCCATTTTTTCCTTTGATAATTTCTTTGGCTATATTTACATTATATAAGAGTTGTAATATAATATTTACTGGTTTATGAGGAGTTTATTTATGGAAAAATCTTATACAATTTTAACAAGTGATTTAGTAGCTTTGGGTCACATACTTGACTATTTTGAAGAATTTGATAAGGAGTTTAGAGAAGCCTATTCTAAAGGATTTTTCTTTGGATTAAGACCATTTTATAAAAGAAATAAAGAAGTAGTTAATATAATTAATAATTATTCAGATATTAAAACTTTTTTAAACAAGACTAATTATGATTTTGATAACGAAGGAAAGCTTTGCCTAAGAGAGGGAATGAAGTTTTTTTATCAATATTTTTTAAGTCATAGAGATAGCATGGATCAAATGCTTGGAGTATTAGAAAAAATAAATGAATTAGGATTTTCTTATATAGACTTTAATAGTGATGCAGATTTTACAAAGGAAGAATTTAATATATCTTCATTTTTTGGGCAAAATATTGAAATATCTTTTTTTGATAATATTGAAGTAATTCCAAGCTGCAGTAATGGTATTCATTATAGAACTAAGTCATCTAATTATAGAATGGATTTAAATGTTGGTTTTTCTGATGTTTTGGCTATTGGTAGTCAAATTACTCTTAATAGTTTATTGTTTGATCCAGAAAGATTGCCTGATAATCTAACTAAAGAAAGTACTTTTGGCAAGTTAGTGGAGTTAAAGAAAGAGCAAACTGATGTGACTTCTTATATTAGAGATTCAGTATGTCTAGGGGATAGTATTCAGGATTTAGATAAGCAGATACTTGCAACAATTAGAACAGTTAATGGCTTAGAAAACTCTGAAAATAAACAGCAATTACTTGAGACTTTATTAAATATTAAAGCAAATGCTATTAAATTACAGTCTTTAAGTGCTGAATATGATAGATTTATTATGGGTAAAGATCCTTTAATAACTCCTGAAGTATTAGAAACTGAGAAGAAAGTTTATGCTAAAAGAAGAAAACGGATTGATATTGATTGTTGTTAATAGGATGATAGAGTAGCATAATAATATGTTACTTTTTATTTACATTTTTAAAATGTTATATTAGTTATATTTGATAATTTTCTTTACTTTAAGCTTATTTTATGGTATAATTTTGTCAATATTTTGGGGGTATTAATAATGGTTGATGATATTTATATAAGTTTTTTAAAGGATTATTATGCTAAACATGGTACAATTAATGATATTTCTTATAATACGGTCGTTGAATATAGGGGTAGAAAGTTAAAAATTGGCTCTTTTTTGCGACGTATTAAATATTATCATTGTGATTTTTTAGTGGGAAATGGAAATCAGGATGCTTTTTCTGACTTGTCTATTAAACGATATGAAGAATTAGATGAGTTAGGATTTATCTGGAATAGAAGTATATCTGATGATGATATAAATATCAGATTTTTACGTAGTTATTATGCTGTTCATGGTACAATTAATGATATTCCAACTACTGCTATAGTAGAGTTTGAAGGTAAAACTTTAAAAATTGGCTTTTTTCTTAGAAATATTAAACATGATTACAAAAATTATTTACAAGGTATTAGTATATATGGTTCTTTTAGTGAGAGATCTATTTATAGATATGTTGCATTGGATGAGATGAATTTTAATTGGGAAGACAAGCGTGAAGGGACAAAAGGAATAGAAGAAATTAGTGATGATATTTGTATGGAATGTTTAAAGAACTTCTATGATTTTTATGGTTCAATTGAAGAAATTGTTAGTGAAACTGCTGTTAAGTATAGAGGTAAAACATTAAATATTAAGAAATTCATTGATAGTGTTGTTAAAAAACATAATGCTTATGTTAATTGGGGAACTGTTACTAATGAAAGTCTTGGATATTTTACTTTTTTAACAAAAGCTGGTTTTGTTTGGCCAAATTTACTAGTTAGTGGTACTGTTATGGAAATTGCTAATGAAACAGGAGTAACAAATACTGAAGCTTATGAATGTTTAAGACGATTTGATGGAAATGTTGTCAAGACTAAAAAGATTTGCCAAACAAATAAAAAGTTGCGTGAGGAAAGTGATTTATATTTATTAGGTAATTATAGTATAGAGAGACTTTTAAGGGAATTTGGTATTACTAAGGAAGCTCTTATTTCTAGTATTAATGGACTAAGATTAGATAAAACTGATAAAGATGTTTTATATGATCCGAAATTTACTTTAAAAGATTTTTGTAAAATTAATGGATATAATTATGCAGTCATTGTTCATGCAGTAAAATTAAGAATTTATGGTTTATGTACTGATGATTTTGAATCTCTAATTAATAGATGTCAAATTATTTTTAAAAATTATGGTATAATTAAGCCGGCTAATTGGATTTTTTATAAATATGGAAAAGAGAAATTCTTACGTAGGGTTCTAACAAAAATTGGAGCTGATCCAAACTATGTTTTACGTGATATGACTTGTCATGTATTTAATATGGAAACAGCTTTAAAAAGAGAAAGCTTTAGACTTAATTGTGATGATGCTTTTTCTTATTTAGAAGGTATTTATAGTGACTTAGTTAAATTTTATGAAACTGAAAATAGGAGTACAACTGATAAAGATGAATTAGAGGAAAAAGTCTCTCTTTATACAGCTTTTTTAGCAGAAGAATATCAATTAACTGATAAAGAATTTGAAAATATTACTAAAGCTTTTAGTTGTTATACTTCTATGACTTATAATTTTCATTTATTTGATGTAGCTTTTGAACAATCTGTTTCGATTAAAATTGCTAAGATTATTAAATATCATTTTGATGATGATGATTTAGAAGAAGCATATTTAATTCCATTAAGCTTTGATGATGGAAAATTAATTGGTGAAGATAATGAATTATATCAAAGACGGGTTATTATTAAGAATTTAACTGTTTGTTGGAATGATCTTAATGAAGATGAGAGACAGGAAAAAACACTTAACTATGGTTTGACTGAGAAAGAACTTAACTTTATTATGAATACGCGTAGTAAAATTGATATGGCGAAACAAAAAGTAAAAAGAAGACTTTAAAAGGATTGGATGATTATTATGGATGAAGAAATTTACATAAGATATTTACAAAATTATTATGATGAGCATGGAACAATTAATGATATTGATTATAATACAGTTGTTGAATTTGAGGGTAATGCTTTAAATATTGGCTTATTTTTAGTGAAAAGTTGTCTTTTTCATCAATCATATGATGATGCTATTATAATATTTAGTGCTGTATCTTCCAAGTCATTAGCTATATATAATTCTTTAAGTAAATTTGATTTTGATTGGGAACAACATGAAATGGCCATTTTAGAAGAAGATTGCATTCCTTATATTGAATATTTAAAAAGATACTATGAGAAACAAGGCTCTATTAATGATATTTCAGTTGAAAAAGTTTTTAAGCTTAATGGGGTTATTTTAAGTATTGGTAGATTTCTTTCAAGAATGAAAATTAGTTATAGAACATATAAGTCTGAAAATGAAGAAAAAAACATAAGTCCACTTATTCTTAAAATATGTCAGGACTTAGAAAAGTTAGAATTTGATAATTGGGATGGAATAATTACATTAAAAGATTTGGCTTTACAAAATGGGGTTAATATTACAACTTTATTTAAGATTAAAGAAAAGTGTAATGATAATGTAGAGAAAGCTTTAAAAATTGCTCTTTTAAGAAAAAAATATAATGATTTTCAGGATATTTCTAAACATGATGGTGGTAGTTTAAAAGAAACACTAGAATTATTTGACTTAGATATTGATACATTTATTAAATATTTAGATAGAGATGTTTTAAAGACCAATAGTCATACTGGATTGATAGTTTTTGATAATGATATGACATTTAGTGATTTTTGCTTAAAAAATGGTTATAATGAACAGATAATTATAAAAGCAATTAGATTAAAAAAGAAAAAGTTGTGTGATGAGTCATTTGAATCATTAATTAATAGATGTATTGTAGGATATAGTTCTAATGGAAGAAATAATCCAGCTAGTTGGATTTTTCAAAAGTATGGAAATGAGAAATTAGTAGGACAGATGTTAGCTTTGATGACATTTGATCCAAAAGCTTTTTGGTATAATATGACTAAATATGAATTAACGATAGAAGAAGCTATTTGTTATGAAAGCTTTAAATGTAATAAAGGTACTAGGTTTGCATATTTAGATGCAATCTATTATGAGATGGTTGATTTTTATCAAGGTCTTATTAGTAAAAATTTAAGTGAAGAAGAAATTAAAAATTTATTATTATCTAAAAGAAATAATTTAATTTCTGAGTATCAATTGACTAAAGAAGAAGAAAAAATAATTAGTAATTCTTTTGATCAATATTCTACAGCAATTTATCAATATCATTTATTTGATGTAGCATTTGAAAATGATGAAGAAAAAAGGATTAGTAAGATAATTAATTATAATTTTTCTGATGCTGATATTGAAGAAGCTTTCTTTTACCCTTTGAATTTTGGCAAGTGTAATTTAATTGGTAGAAATAGTAATTTATACCAACGTCGAATTGTTATGAGGAAATTAATAGCTTCTTTAAATGATTTATCAGATGCGGAATACGAAAGTATGGTTCCTCTTTTAAAATTATCGGATGAAGAGGTTAGTTATGTAACTACAACTAGAAATAAAATTAATAGAGTTCAGGAAAAGGTATATCAATATAGAAGACAATAATTATTAGGTGTTATATGGAAAATGATATTTATTTAGATTATTTTAGAAAACATTATAGTTTGTATGGTACGGTTAATAATATTGGGGATAATGATGAAGTAGTTTTTTTAGGTAAAACTTTAAAAATTGGTTGGTTTAAAAGAATGATTCGAAATAAGCATAATTATTATAAAAGAGGTATTGATGCAAGAGGCTCTTGTACTACTTTAGCAATTAACAGATATAATGTTTTAGATGAATTAGGCTTTGAGTGGGAACCACAGAAGAAATTAACGGAAAATATATTAGGAAATGATTTATATATTAAATATTTGCAAGATTATTATAGAGAACATGGTACTATTAATGATATTAATTTAACTTCAAGTGTTGAATATGGTGGAAAGACTTTAAAAATAGGATCTTTTATTAAAAATATTAGAAATTTGCATCGCTATTATGAACAAGGTCTTGATATTGAACAAAGTTTTAGTGAAATTTCTCTTACAAGATATTCTGCCTTAGAAGAAATGAATTTTTCTTGGAATTTATTTTCGAAGAGTTTAAGTGATTTAGATGAAGATATTTATATTGCTTGTATAAAAGATTATTATGAGAAGAATGGATCGCTTGCTGGACTAGATAGTGAGAGGATAATAAAGTTTAGAGGAGAAAAAGTAAATATTTCTTTATTTTTAAAAGGAATTAGACAAGTACATAGAAATTATTTAAATGGATTATGTAAATATGATGAGAAGACAATTAAACTTTATTTAGATAGAAAAGTAATTCTTGATAGAATGGGATTTAATTTTGATGAAAATAAAGATAAGGATAATTTTTCTTTTTTGGAAGAAGATTTATTTCTTGAGTATTTAAAAGAATATTATAGTAGAAATAATACAATTAATGATATTCCAACAACTGCTGTAGTTGTGTTTAGAGGGGAAACATTAAAAATAGGCGATTTTCTTAAAACTATGCGTTATAATCATAAATTTTATATCGATGGTAAAAGTAGGGCTGGAGCTGTTACTAGGGTTGCACTTAGAAGGTATGATGAACTTGAAAAATTAGGCTTTAACTGGATAAGTGAGAAGAAAGAAACTATTACAAGTATTGCTAGAGATAATGGCTTTCCTGTATCTACAGTTCGCTCTTTAGTAAATAAATTTGATGGGGATATTGATAAGGCTATCAAAATTTTATTATTAAAAAAGCAAAGAGAAGAAAAAGTAAGAAAAAAGAAGAAAGATAAATATAGTTTAAATAATATTTTAGATTCTTTTGATGTAAATATGGAAACTTTTACTAGATATTTAGAAAGACCAGTAGTCAGAAAAGGTAAAACTAAAAATAAACCTATTATGGTTGATAAGAATATGAGTTTATGGGATTTCTGCGTAAGTAATGGTTATAATTATGATGTTGTGTCTCGAATAGTTAAGTTAAAGATGAAAGATTTATGTGATGAAGATTTAGAATCTTTAATTAATAGAAGTATTATTGAATATCAAAATGTTGGACAAGGGAGAGTAGCAACATGGGTTTATAGTAAGTATGGGAATGAAATTTTAGTTAAGCATATGCTTATTTCGATGAATTTAGATTCTTCAGCGGTATTGAAAGATATGTCACAATATGTAATTAGTTTAGATGAAGCTATTGAAAGAGAAACTTTTAGGAAAAAAAATGGGCAAGAGTTTAGTTATTTATGGGATATTTATCATGAGTTTGTTGAATTTTATAGAATGGTTGATACTAGCATTCAATATGATGAAGAAACAGCAAGTGCTTCTTTAGTTGAAAAAGCTCATAATCTGGTAGATGAATATCATTTAACTAATGAAGAATTTAATGGTATTATTGGGGCATTTAAGCATTATACAGATGCAATATATCAATATCATTTATATGAAGTTGGATTTGAAAAAGATGATAAAAAAAGATTAGAAAAAATAGTTAGTTATAAATTTGATAGTAAGGATATTGAGGAAGCTTTTTTCGTACCTCTTAGATTTGATCAGAAAGTTTTAATTGGTCGTGATAGTGAATTATATAAACGACGTCAATTAGTTAGAGATTTAACAATTTCTTGGAATGATTTAAGTGATGAAGAAAAGACTTTGCAAATTAGTAATTTTGGACTTACTTCTTTAGAATTAGAATATATAAGTAGCACTAGTCAAATGATTGATACGGCAAAGAACAAAGTATTAGTAATTTAAATTATTAGCCATCCTAACATTGCAAAACAAATGTTTGTCAATATAGAAAATTCTATATTTTAATTTTAAAAACTTAACGTTTCGGTTGTAAACTAGTGATTATAACTATTTATTAAGTATTACTTTCCTATTGTATGAAAAAATCATAGTGTTTTTGTGATATGTAACGCTATGATTTTTTTCTATTGGGTATTTTTTATGTACTCTTCGTTAATTATTTCATAATTATAATTAGTTAATATATTTAATTTATCTTTTGGTATTAATACTTCATAAGTTATATTTTCTTGGTAGTCTTTATTTATAATTTGATAATCTTTTAGAAGATAATTAAGATTTTTTTGGTCACTATACATTATATTTATTTTGATTTTATATCCCTTTATAACATTAATTAGATTAGTTTTTTTTATGACTTCTTTTACTGATTTGCTATAGGCTCTAACTAAACCACCTGTACCTAATTTTATACCACCAAAATATCTAATGGTAATAGCTAAAATATTAATTAAATTTTCTTTTATTAAGATGTTTAACATTGGCAGACCAGCAGTTCCACTAGGTTCTCCATCATCACTTGACTTTTGATAATCTTCAGTAAGATAGGCATAACAATAATGATTAGCTGTTGGATAAGAGACTTTAATTTTATTTATTATTTCTTGAATATTAGAATTTGAATTTATGGGTAATATAATAGTAATGAAACGTGAATTTTTTATAATAATTTCATTTTCTTTTACCTCGGTTATGGTTTTCATTTAATCACCTGAAATTATTATACATTATCTTCTAGATTATTTCTAGGTGGTGTGTTATAATTCACATTAGGAGGATTAAATTATGTTTTTTAATAAGAAGAAAGATCAAAATATAGATGTTTCAAGTTTAAATGAAATACTAGAAATTGGTAAGAGATTGATGCATATAATTTATGTTGTAACAATAGTAGTTTTAGTATTACTTGCGACTTATGTTTTGAGAGAATGGAAATTATTTCATTATTTAGGTGAATTATTAGTAGTTATTTCACCAATATTTATCGGAATAATAGTAGCATGGTTATTTGATCCAGTGGTAACTTGGTTACAAGAAAAAAAAGTTCCAAGGATTGTTGGCTGCATTGGAATTTATCTATTATTAATTTCATTTATTTTTATAATTTTATATTCATTTATTCCATTACTTGGAGATCAAATTGGTGATTTTGTTGGAACTATTCCGGATATTTTTAGTAATTTAAAGGATTTTGCTGATGGAATGTTTGATTTCTTTGGACAAAGTGGAGCGGATGTTAAATTTATTGAAGAAAAACTATATTTATGGTTAGAAAATTTTGCAACCGAATTAACTACTGGTTTACCTAATATGTTATTGAATATTATTAAATCAATGTTAAATGGGGGACTAAGCGTTGTATTAGGATTAATGATTGGTTTTTATATGTTATTTGATTTTAATAAAATTAACGATGTTTTAGTTAATAATATGCCTATTTCATGGAGAAAAAATTATGCTGAGTTAGGTTCTAGAATTAATTCTTCATTACGTAACTATGTTCAAGGAATTTTACTTATTATGTTCCTAGTATTTATTACTCAAACTATTGGGCTTACATTAGCTGGAATTAAGGCTCCATTAATCTTTGCACTATTCTGTGCTTTAACTGATGTTATTCCTTATTTTGGACCATATATTGGGGCAGTACCTGCAATTATAGTTGGTTTTACAATTTCACCTATAACAGGAATTTTATGTATTGTTTCAATAGTAGTAGTTCAAACACTAGAAAACAATTTCTATCAACCATTAATTATGGGCCATACTATGAAGTTACATCCAGTAACAATTATGGTAAGTCTATTGATTTTCCAACATTTTTTTGGTATTATAGGAATGGTTATAGCGACACCGGCTGTTGCTTGTATAAAGGTAATTTGCTCATTTGTTAATGAGAAACTACATCTTATTGATATGATTGTAGGTGCTAGTGAAGAAGTTGAAATTCAATCAAATTAAAACTATGAATAAAGATGAGTACTAAAATTAATTATTTTAAGAGAGTTAGTGATTGGTGGAAACTAATAATAGTTATTTTAGGAAGCTACTTTAGGAGTTTTATCGGGAAGACCGTTATTTAAATTAAGACCAGATAGGATGGTACCGGACATTTGTCCTCCTATCATGGTCTTTATTTGTATATATAAGGAGGAAAAAGAATGAAATTATTTGTTATTGGGGGAGTAGCTAAAAGTGGTAAAAACACTTTTGGTAAATATTTAAGTGAAGAGTTAAAAAGTTATGGTTATAAGCCTTGTGTAATGCATATTACTCAGACGCTTTATACATATGCCAGAAATTATTTTTCTTGGGATGAGAATTCTTCAGAAAAGCCAAGAGAATTTTTACAAAAAATGGGTATTGAAACAATTAGAGAAAAGTTACATAAAACTTATTTTCTTATCGATAGAACATGTGAAGATATTGAAATACTTAGTAATTTCTTTGATGCTTTTATTATTACTGATGCTAGATTAATTATGGAATTTGAAGAGTTTAGGAAAAGATTTGATGATGTTGTAGTAATTAAATTGACTCGTAGCAATTACGATAATGGTTTAAGTGAAGAAGAAAGAAATCATATTACAGAAACTGAGTTATTAGATTATAAAAAGTTTGATTATGAAATTGAAAATAATAGTTTGGAATCTTTACATCAACAAGCTAAAAAAATTATAGAATTAGAAGAGAGTGGTAAAAGTAATGAATAAATTAATTGCAGTTGTAGGAATGGCTGGTAGTGGTAAAAGTGTTGCGACAGAATACTTAGAAAATAATGGCTGGACTAAATTATATTTTGGTGGAGTAATTTATGATCGTATGAGAGAAGAGGGGATAGAGATTACTCCAGCTAGTCAAAAAGAATACCGGGAGAAAATTAGAGAAAAGTATGGTATGGCTGCAGTAGCAATTTTATTGAAAGATAAAATAAGAGAAGCTTATGGTAAAGGGAATACAGTACTTGATGGATTATATTCTTGGGATGAGTATTTGGTTTTAAAAGATGAATTTCCTGAATTAAAATTAATTGGAGTTATCTGTGATAAAAAGATTAGATATGATCGTATTAGTAAAAGGAAAGATAGACCATTTAATGCTGAAGAAATTCATATTCGCGATATTTCTGAAATTGAAAATTTAGCAAAAGGTGGACCTATTGTGTTTGCTGATTATTATATTTTTAATAATGGTAGTATTGAGGATTATACAAGACAGTTATTAGATATATTAGATTGTATTGAACAAGAGGGAGAGAAGTAAAATGAAATATATGAGTCATGACGATATTAGAAATACATGGTTTAAGTTTTTTAGGGAAAAGGGGCATAAATTATTTGAAAGTGCACCATTAGTACCAATAAATGATGATAGTCTTTTATGGGTAAATGCTGGTGTTACTCCATTAAAAAAATATTTTGATGGTTCTGAAGTTCCTGATTCTAGAAGACTTATGAGTATTCAAAAATGTATTCGTACTAATGATATTGAAAATGTTGGAGATGCTACTCACCATACATTTTTTGAAATGATGGGAAATTTCTCAGTAGGAGATTATTTTAAGAATGAGGCAATTGCTTATTCATTTGAATTATTAACTAGTTCAGAATATTTTGGAGTTGATCCGAATCGTTTATTTGTAACAGTTTATACACATGATGAGGCTGCAAAAAGAAGATGGATTGAAGTTGGTCTTGATCCTAGTCATATAATACCATTAGAGGGAAACTTTTGGGAAATTGGTGAAGGCCCTTGTGGACCTGATTCAGAGATATTTTATGATCGTGGAGCTAAGTATGATCCAGAGGGAGATGCTTTTGATAAGTTTAAAAATGATGAAAATCAATATCGTTATGTAGAAATTTGGAATAACGTATTTAGCCAATTTAATTCTAAAGAGGGTGTTGCAAGAGAAGAATATAAAGAATTACCAAGTAAGAATATTGATACTGGTGCAGGACTTGAAAGATGGTGTGCTATATTCCAAGGAGTTGATAGTAACTTTGAGACGGATTTATTTAAGCCAATTTTAGAACATATTAGTTTACTTACTGGAGCTAAGTATAGTGGCCAAAGGGAATATCGAATTATAGCTGATCATATTAGAACAATTACTTTTGCTTTAGCAGATGGAGCTTGTTTTGAAAATGTTGGACGAGGATATGTACTTAGAAGATTACTTAGAAGAAGTGTTCGTTGTGGTAGACAGTTAGGGTTAGATGGACCATTTATGTATAAGATTGTTTCTGATGTAGTTGATGTAATGAGAGAAGCTTATCCATATTTAGTTGCAAAAAGACCAATTATTGAAACTTTGGTATTAGAAGAAGAAAAATTATTTTTAAAGACTTTAGAAGCAGGGGAGAGAAGATTAAGAGAATTAGTTAAAGATTCTCCTGATGGAAGCATTAGTGGAGAAGAAGCTTTTACGTTATATGATACATATGGTTTTCCATTTGAATTAACTCTTGAATATTTAAATGAATTAGGATATACAGTTTCACGTGATGAATTTGATAAATATATGGAAATACAAAGAGAGCTTGCTAAAAAGAATGCTAAAAATAAATCTTCAATGGCTAGTCAAAAGAAAGTACTTTTAGATTTTAAGGATAAAAGTCAATTCGCTTATGGAATATATAGATTAAAATCCAATGTTATAGCAATTTTTTCTAAAGATGAAATAGTTGATTCTATAGATCATGATTGCTATATAGCACTTGAGAGAACTTGCTTTTATGCTGAGTCTGGTGGACAAGTTAGTGATACTGGTATGATAGTTGGTAAAAACTTTAAAGCAAGAGTTTTAGATGTATTTAAAGGACCAAATGGCCAACATATTCATAAAGTTAAATTATTAGATGGAGTTATTTCTTTAAATGATGAGTGCGAAGCCATTGTTGATAAAGATCGCCGTAATAAAATTGAAGTTAATCACTCATGTGTTCATATTTTACAATATTCTCTTCAACAAGTTGTATCTTCTTCTATTAAACAAGCTGGTAGTTATGTTGATGATGAAAAATTAAGATTTGATTTTACTTATACTGGTAAAATGACTGATGATAAATTATTAGAAGTTGAACAGTTTGTTAAAGATATGATTAGTGAGAATTTAATAGTAGCAACTGAAGTAATGCCTATTGATAAAGCTAAACAATTGGGAGCAATGGCCTTATTTAATGAAAAATATGGGGACATGGTTCGAGTTGTAAAAATAGGTAAATCAATGGAATTATGTGGCGGTACTCATACTACTAATACTAAAGAAATTAAAAATTTTGCTATTTACTCATGTGAGTCTAAAGGAAGTAATGTTTACCGTATAGAAGCTGTTACTGGCAATAAAGTAGAAGATGTTATGTTTGAAGTTATTAAGCCTTATAATGATGAAATGGTTAAATTATTAGTGAAAGCAAAAAATATTCTTGATGAAGCTAAAAACAATGGTATTATGTTAAATTTTGATGTAGAAATTGATAATAGTAAGCCAAGTTCTTATAAAGATATCGTTTTCAATAAAAATGAATTATGCTATGTTCAACAAGAAGTTAAGGATTTAGAGAAAAAATATGTTGATTTAAGAGAACAAAAAGCTTTACAAAACTTAGATATTTATAAAGAAAACATTAAAGATTATAATGGTACTTTAGGGATTATTATGAAAGTTAATAATAAAGATGTTAATTTACTAAAAGCTGTTGCGGATAATTTAATTCAAGTTATGAAAGAAGGATTAGTTTTCTTTGCAAATGTAAAAAATGATGGAGCAGTTAATTTTATTGCAAGAAGTAATTGTCATGTTAACGCTGGTTTACTTGTTAAAAATGCTGCTGTAATGTCAGAAGGTAATGGTGGTGGTAGCCCAACTTTTGCTCAAGGTGGAGGAAAGACTACTAGTATTTTAAATGAAATATTTGATTATGTAGAGAAAGCCTTAAAAGATGAAGCATAATTATTTAATTGAAGGTGAAGATTTTTTAACTATACAGTTAGAAATTGATAAGATAATTAAAAATAATGATTTTTCTGATGCAACTATAAGTTATTATGATATGCAAGAAGTAGCACTTGAAAATGCACTTGAAGATTTAGATACATATGGTTTTTTTACTAGTAAAAAAGTTATTGTAATTACTAATTTTGAAAATATTGATTTAAATAATTTTAAAGATTTAGAAAGATTAGTTAGATATGTGAAGAGTGAATGTTCTGATAATATTTTAATTGTTGTTACTAAAAAGTTTGTAGTTAAAGATAATAAGTTTTTAAAAGAATTAAAGAAGAATTTAGAATCTATTTCTGTTTCATTAGAACCTATTAGTTATATTAAAAATGAACTAAAAGATTATAAAGCAGATACTGGTGTTATTAATATGATTAATACATATTGTCTTGGAGACATTACTAGGATACATAATGAATGTAGTAAATTAAAAGATTATAAATTAGAAGATAAATTTATTGGTAAAAATGATGTAGAAGAACTTGCTATTAAAAAGTTAGGAGATGCAACGGAGTTAACATTTTCTTTTGTTAGGGCTTTAGCAGAAAAGAATAAAAAAGAAGTATTAAAATTATATGAAGAGATTTTAAATTATCATGTTGAACCACTTAGTTTAATAGGACTTTTAGCTAGTCAATTTCGAATTATGTATCAAGTTAAGGTACTTGATCGAAGAAGAACTTCTAATGCAGAAATTGCAAAGATATTAGAAACAAAAGAATATAGAATTATAAAGACTAGAGAATTAACTAGATATTATACAGAAAATGAAATACTTAATTTAATAATTAAGTTAAGTGATATTGATTTAAAGATAAAGACGACTAATAGTGATTCTAATATGTTATTGCAATTATTTATATTAAATATGTAAAAAAAACATACAGTTATTTGCTAGCTGTATGTTTTATTTTTTCAAGTCGTTCATAAACTTCTTTTAGTTGTTTTTCATAACCTATATCTTTAGGTGTATAATATTTTTTATTTTTAATTTTGTCAGGTAAATATTGTTGAACAACATAGGCTCCTTTATAGTCATGAGGATATTTATAATCTTCGGAATCTGGTTTTATATGTTTAGGAATTGTTCCAACATTACCTTGTTCAATATCTTCTAAAGCTTTATCTAAGGCGACATGAGCAGTATTACTTTTGGGAGATAAAGCCATTTCTGCAACTATTGTTCCTAAGGGAATTCTGGCTTCAGGTAGACCAACTCTTTCAGCGGCATTTATAGCAGCTTCTACTCGAGGTCCAATAGTGGGATTGGCTAGACCAATATCTTCATAAGCAATTACTGACATGCGACGATAGATAGATTCTAAGTCTCCTTCAGCAATTAATCTAGCTAAATAATGAAGAGCAGCATCAACGTCACTTCCACGAATAGATTTTTGAAAACCACTTAATACGTCGTAATGACCATCACCATCTTTATCTGAGAAGAATACAGGTTTATTATTAATTTTTCTAATTTTTTCTTCATTAATGATTTTATCATCTGTTGAATAAAAAGCTATTTCTAGTAAATTATAGGCATATCTTAAGTCATTTCCAGAAAGTTTGGCAATTAGTTCAATACTTTTATCATCTATTACTATTCCCTCTAAATCAGGATGTTTTATAGCTCTATTTAGTCCTTCAATAATATCTGATGTTTCTAAAGGATGTAATTCAAATAATTGACATCTACTGCGAATGGCTGGATTAATAGAGTGGTATGGATTAGAAGTAGTCATTCCAATTAAAGTAATTAGGCCACTTTCAAGTTGAGGCAATAAGACATCTTGTTTATCTTTGTGAAGACGGTGAATTTCATCAATAATTACGACCATTCCATCATACATTTTAGCTTCTTCTATAACGATATCTAAATCTTTTTTAGTATTTATAGTAGCATTTAAAAAACGATGTCTTAATCCTAAGTCATTGGCAATAGCATTAGCGATACTTGTCTTACCAATACCAGGTTTACCATATAAAATCATTGAAAATAATTTCTTATTTTTAACAAGATTAGTTAAAATTTTTCCTTCTCCAATAAGATGGTTTTGGCCAATAACTTCATCTAATGAGTTTGGTGCAAGTTTTATTGCTAAAGGTTTATTCATAAAATCACCACATTAGTTATTTTATCAAAGTTATTGTTAAAAAACTAGTAATGTTTCATATTTACTAGTATATTTATCAATAAAATTCTCTTTATATGTGAAAATACATATGTTTTTTTCTTGTATTTTTGTACTATAATATATATAGGTATGGTGATTATATGAAAATAGATGTTGCGATCAATGATTTTATAAATTATTGTCTATTTGAAAAAGGTCTTTCTGATAAAACAAAAGAGTCTTATTTTAATGATTTGACTGTTTATAGAGAGTTTTTAAATGATCATGGTATATTTGATGTTAGTGATATTAGAGATGATGATATAAAGGAATTTTTAAAGTCAAGGTATCAGAGTGAAAAGACAACTACTATTGCTCATAATTTAACTGTTATTAAAAATTTCCATGCTTATTTGTTACGTGTTGGGGTTGTTAAGAGGGATGTATCACAATTTGTTGAAAGACCAAAATTAAGGAAGTCTCTTCCTAAAACATTAAGTGTTGAGGATATTGATGTGTTATTAGATATTGAGTTAAAGACGGTATTTGACTATCGTAATAAAGCTATGTTAGAATTAATGTATGGAACTGGATTACGAGTTAGTGAGATAGTTAATCTTACTTTTAATGATATTGATATGACTAATTGTATTATTAGAATTATGGGTAAGGGTAGTAAAGAAAGAGAAGTTCCTTTAGGAGAATATTCTATTTATTATTTAAAACTTTATTTAGATAAGAGAGAGGCTATGCTTAAAGAAAAATCTTGCGATAAATTGTTTTTAAATAATCATGGACAAGGAATGACTAGACAGGGATTCTTTAAGAATTTGAAAATATTGCTAAAGGAAAAAGGATTAAATACTAATGTATCTCCACATACGTTAAGACATTCTTTTGCAACCCATTTATTAAATCGTGGTGCTGATTTGCGTAGTATTCAAGAAATGCTAGGACATTCTGATATTGCAACTACTAAGATATATACTCATGTTAGTAATGAAAAAGTAATTGATGATTATAATAAATATCATCCTCGTAGTCATAAAGGAGATGTATGATAAATGCAATTCAAACGAATTTTTTTATTAGTTTTAGATTCTTTAGGTGTTGGTGAGACAACAGATGCTATTAATTTTTCTGATAATGGTGCGAATACGTTAGGTCATATAAAAGAACAATATGATTTATTTATACCTAATTTAAAAAAGATAGGTTTTTTAGATACATTAAATATGAGTGATAATAGTAATGTTGATGCTTATTATACAATTGCTAAACCTATTAATGCAGGTAAAGATTCTTTAAATGGTCATTATGAAATGATGGGTATTAAAAATAATATTCCTTTTAAAACATTTAATAGTGGTTTTACCTATGATATTTTAAATAGTATCGAAAATGTTACGGGAAGACGAGTTATTGGTAATAAATGCTGTAATGATGATTCTATTATTAATGAGCTTGGGGAAAGACAGATGAACTATGGATCACTTATTATCTATACTTCAGCGGATTCTGATTTACAAGTTGCAGCACATGAGGATTGTATTCCTATACCTACTTTATATCAATATTGTGAAAAAATTAGGGCTATTACTTTAAAAGACGATTGGAGAGTAGGGAGGGTTATTGCTAGGCCATTTACTGGGGTGCCTGGTAAATTTAAGTTTATTAATAGTGCCAGACGTGATTATGCTGTAAAGCCTCCTAAAAAGAGTGTATTAGATAGTTTAATTGAAAATAGTTATAATGTTATTGGTATTGGGAAAATTAATGTTATTTTTGATGGACAGGGTATCAATAAGTGTATTAAGGCAACAAATAATGCGGAAGTTGTTAATAAACTATTAGATATAATGGATAAGAACTTTACGGGACTATGTATTGCTAATTTATCGGATTTTGATGGATTATATGGTCATCAGAGAGATGTTGTTGGTTATGGTCGGGCAATTGAAGAATTAGATGTAGATATGCCAATGATATTAAATAAGTTAGAATTAGATGATTTATTAATTATTACGGCAGACCATGGAAATGATCCAACATTTAAAGGAAATGACCATACGAGGGAGAATGTACCAGTTATTATTTATAGTCGTAATTTCAAAACACCAGGTAGAATGCAACCATTTGAGACGTTTGCTAATATAGGAGCAACAATTGCTGATAATTTTAATGTAGATGCTCCAGAAATAGGAATAAGTATATTAGATGATTTAAAATAGAAAAGTAGGGGAAGTCCCCTATTTTTGATATAGAAAAAGGGGAGCAAGCCTCCTCTTCTTAATTATTTTCGTTTTCAGAATTAACTTCATATTCATTATCTGTAATATTACTTCCAGTTGATTCAAAACTTTGGCAAATTGTTTCTTCACAACAATCGCAATTATTATTATTACATGTGCAACTAATTTTAATTGAATCTAATTCACAGCATTTATTATCTTTATTATTATAAGTACATGTATTTACATCACATTTAATTTTATTATTGCTTTTGGATTTATTATTTTTACTTTTCATAAACTTTCCTCCTTAATAATAGTTTTGTACAACTTTTATAAAATATGCAAATGTTCTATTTTAAATTTAAGTGAAGGATAGGTCAACTTTTAAAAAATAAATTGCTTAAAATGCATTTTAGAATTTTGACTTAATTATAGTAGAGTACTTATCAGTTTGAGATATATTGTAATGTATGTATAGATATAAATAATTAAATGAATAATATTATACATAGTAATAGTTGATATAAATAATGATAAATTTTATATTAAACAACTACATATATATGATTAAATATATGTATTATAATATTTATTGTAATTAAATAGATGTATAATATATAACATTATCATAATATTACTAATGGTTTATTAATAGAAGTTAACATAATATCAATTATGGGAAGTTGATAATTAAGCAATTCTATATCTCTATTATCACTTGAAAACACCTCATTATAAACAATTTGCTGATTATTAAAGTAATCACTTAAACTACAATCAATATAATCTAAATAAACACTAGGTTTAACAAGATTTCTAGAATACCAATATCTTTTTTTTGATTTTAAAGTAATTAATTCTTTTGTAGCATATTTACTTATATAATTTGTAACTTTTTCTTTTGATTTAATTTTTGATATTGTAGTAAATCCTAATTTATAATTAACAAGATTATAAATTTGAGTATTATTAATAAGCATAGGTTTACCAGTTTTAGCATTATATGCTTTTTGAAACTTCCATTTAGGAACATTACCAACAAGACCGTGAAAATGAAGATGTCCACTTATTTTATGGAATTCAGGAACAAGAATATAATACATATTTGAATTTTGATGTTTTTGATTATCAATCCATTTTTTTAACAAATTAATAGCTTTATCATGAGTATAATCTTTAATATTAAAAGTTAAAGTAATAAAATAATCAAATTTATCTTTATTATTATAGGCTAAATCTATTATATTAGATTTAACTTTTTTTAAGTACTTCCTACTACTCTCTTCTAATTCATCAGCAGAGTATGTTCCGTTATGTTGATTAAAATTTGTAAAACCCTTAAAACTAGTAAAACTTGTGCGTTTACATTTAACAAAATTATCAGAATATGTAATAATTTTTGTATTATATAAAGCGACGTTTAAATGTTCATTATTAACAAAATATATAATAAAAAACACCTCCAAAAATTCGGTTAAGTTGCCCTTTAGTCAAGTAAGGGGGCAACTTATGAGATGTCATAGTAACACCCCCACACTGATTTTTCATAAAATTCGCCTTTCTTGTCGCTCTATAGTGCGACAAGGCGAATTTATAAAGTATTAATTATTTCATAAGTATCATAATGAGAACTTAACTCTTTAGTACGTTTATATATCTTAATTGCTTGCTCATCTATAGACCAATCACAAGTAGCAGTATCAAGATAAGGAACACCGAAAGAAGTAAGCATAAATGGTGTAAGTGGTATCTTTTTAGTTGTATAAGATACATTAGCTACTCCTCTCAACCAATTAGGTACTTGTAAATATTCTTGAGTTATAAGATAAACATAACGTTTATGTTTACGAGATTGTTGCAACCAAGAATAAAAAGGTTTATCAATTTTACTGTCTTTAGTAAATTTTTTTGAAAGCTCATCAACTATAAAAATAGCACCAATTTCATGATTATCATAAATTTCTTCTAATTTAGAAAAATACCTCACTTTATGTTTGTCACTCCAATAACTCTTGATATTTGTATATATAATTCTATTTTTAAAATTTTGCTCAACATTGTAGATAGCATAGTAAGATTTACCAGAGCCTTGATAACCATTTATCAGAGCAATAAGAAAATCATCTTTACTATTTTTTATACCTCTCTTAAAAAATGAAATATAATCAATTGAAATCTTAAGCATAATATAATATCTCCTTTCTTACGCTTCGCTATATAGGGGGATACTTTTTATTTTTTTCTTTAAGAAACATATACTAACAAAGTGTATGGTCTCCACAGACTCATAAGCTCATAGTATAAAAAAACATTGAAAAAAATTAAAGTCCCCCTATTACCCCCAACAAATTTTTAGTAAAGGCAAAGCCTTTGAACTACCAGATTTTGACTTTCTTAATAAGATAGATAACCTTTGTGATTAAATGCACCGAATAAATAACAGTATAATAACCTATCAAGATAGCAAAATATAATAGAATTAACGACCTAGTATTAGGAGGCAGCAAATGACTAAACCAACCTAAAGTAGGACCTAATAATTGCTCACATGCTGAATTAAATACATTTAATATATTAGATAAATCAGGAAATAAACTAGATACCAGTAAATTAATAGGAGTCATTAAAGTATCTATAACACTCTTTATAACTTTAAATAAAACATTAAATATAGCCTTTGCCATTAATACAATCCCTCACTTTCTCCCCTATTTACTCTACTATGGCCAGCGTGTTGAGGAGTATATAATAATTGCATTGTATCATCTAAGCTAGTTATTGACTCATAAATAGAAATACACATCATGCCTATGTTATAAGCCATAAAGATACAAAATAACATATCTACAAGGCTATAAAGAGTATTTCCTAGATACTTCTTAATATCAATACAAGAAAATACTAAATCATAACCATATAAATTGCCTAAATTAACAGACTGACATGATGAACTAAAACCATTAACATAAGATTGCATAAGAGTTAAAGGCATAGTTATTAAATCAGACACTGGACTATTAGAATCATCAACCTTTATACTATCAAGAAAACCACTTACATCTGGACTACTATCATCAGTCAATGTAGAATCAATATTATCTAATTTATCATTAGTAATTTGCTGATTATTATTAATAGAATCTAATAAAGCAGAATTTAAATCGGTAATTAATTCAACATCAATAGTTAAATTTATAATTTGTGAAACTATATGATCATAGCAAACAGAAATCATAGATCCAGGACGACTATCACAAGAAGCAATATAAGAATTAGCAGATATACCAGATACACCAATAGCAAATTCAGAAACATCAATTTCAGTATCAAAAGTAACAACACCATTTAAATTAAAAAGACCACCATTAATAGTTTGATTACTAACAGAAAAATTTACACTTTGATTAGAAATAGTAGAATTAAAACCAGCTAAATAACCTTTATATTGCGAAATTGGATTACCAATACCAGGAAAAAAAGTTAAACCATCTACACTATATTGAAAACTAATATTAAATTTCAATGCTTTAGCTTTACCTTTAATAGGAGAACTAACTGTAAATTCAAGAGCTTTATTATGAAACTGTTGATAATTATTTACAGAATAAAGACCAAGAGGATATAAAGGTAAATTACCAGGACCAAAAGGAGAATTTAAAACAGATGATGAGCCACTTTCAAGAGTATAATCATTATAAGCAAAACCATTATGTATATAATTAACTGGCTGAGCATTGGCATTTTTAGGTAAAAAAATTAAAAATAAAAGTGGTATAAATAAATAAAATTTAAATTTTAAAATTTTAACCACCTCCCAAAAACTCTAGAAATTATTCTATAAGGAAAATAAAAACAAAAAATTAAAATAATAATAAAAATAATTAAAATTTTATCGAAATCATACCTATAGTAAACTGAATCAGTATAAGTATTAATATTATCGCACTGTGTATTATAAGAATAACTAGAATTACTTCTCTTTACATAATAATTATTTTTAAAATAAATATCATAAACTACATTATTTGAATTATTAGTAGTTTCAAATACACGAATATAGTCATTATTTACGACATAACAAGGCTTATTAAGATACTGACTAGGCAAATATATCTTACTCATAGATATCACCCCACAAATCAGTATCTAAAAGCGAAATAAGATATAAATATTTCTTTTTTAAATCGTAATATTTTAACTTCCAAAATAAATTAAACATTATTAATTACCCCCAAACAATAAATGATGAATTAAATTCATAATTAAAACAAAAGGAATTAAAAAAGGTAAAAAATTAATAAATTGAACAAGAAATTGTTCAACAACTTCAAACATAAAT
>CALVRD010000004.1 GCA_944358435.1 uncultured Bacilli bacterium
CCTAGTCTTTTTTATGATGTCTACTTTCAAGGGTGCATTTCAAGATTAGTCATTTTTTTCAATTATAACTATAATTATATGCTTGTTTTTCTCTATAAAATTTTTTTGGACTATATCCTACTTTATTATTAGCAATACCTAAAATCGATCTTTTGAATTTTATGAAAAAATATTTTAACGATAATTATATCTTTAATTTTATGAGATTCTTTAATGATTATTGATTATCTTTTTCTTTATTACAATTAATTATTTGTTTATAAAATGGTATAACTTTATGGTAAAATAAATATGAAAGGAGGTATTATATGTATATTCCTTTATATAATAAAAGTAATTATACACTTTTATCTAGTTTACTTAAAATTGATGATTTAGTTACTTATGCTGAAAATAATAATATCTCCAGTATGGCTCTTACTGATACAACTATGTATGGTACTATGGAGTTTATTACAAAGTGTAAAAATAAAAATATTAAACCAATTATTGGATTAGATGTATTATTAGAAGAGTATAATATTGTACTTCTTGCAAAAGATTATCAAGGATATAAAAGCTTGATTAAATTATCAACTATTCAAAATGAAGAAAAAGTAACAGAAGAAGATTTAGAAAAGTATAGTGATAATGTTATTGGATTAGTTCCTTTTGTTTATAAAGATAAATTTAATGATTTGAAGAAAATATATAATGATTTATATCTTGGATATACTAATAAAAAAGAAGAGTTAGACGCTTTACTTATAACTGATGATATTGTTTTTCTTAGAGAAAATCTTTATTTAGATAAAAATGATACGACAATACTTACTTATTTATATAAAATTAGAGATGGTAAAACAGTAAGCGATGAAGTTGTTTATAAGAACGAAAATCATGAACTAGAAATTACTAATTTATTAGATTTAACTGATAATAGAGGTTTAATCAATACTATTAAGATAAGTGATATGTGTAATTTGGAATTTCCTAAGTTTAAATTATTATTACCAATATATGAATGCGATGATACTAAACAATATTTATTTGAATTATGTAAAGTTGGTTTAACTAAACGGCTTAATGGAACAATTCCAAATAATTATAAAGAAAGATTAGTATATGAATTGAAAGTTATTAATGAAATGAATTTTCCCAATTACTTTTTAGTTGTATATGACTTTATAAGATTTGCGAAAAAGAATGGTATACTAGTTGGGCCTGGAAGAGGAAGTGCCGCTGGATCACTTGTTGCTTATTCTTTAGGAATAACTGATATAGATCCATTAAAGTATAATTTATTATTTGAACGTTTTTTAAATCCCGAGAGAAAAACAATGCCGGATATTGATACGGATTTTCCAGATAATAGGCGTGATGAAGTAATTAATTATGTTGTTGAAAAATATGGAAAAAGACGTGTTAGTGGTATTGTGACATTTGGAACAATGGGAGCAAAACAAGTAATAAGAGATGTGGCGAGAGTATTAAATATACCAACTTATAAAATAGATAGTTTATGTAAATTTATTCCTGGAGTTACAAAAGATAAATTAAAGGACTTCTATGAGAAAATTCCAGCATTTAAAGCTAGAATAGATAGTGATACATTACTAACAAATATGTATAAGATTTCCTTAAGATTAGAAGGGTTTCCAAGACATACTTCATCTCATGCAGCAGGTATTGTTATGAGTCAAGTTGATCTTGATGAAATAATTCCTCTAACAACTGGAGATGGTATGTATTTAACTAGTTATTCTATGGAATATCTAGAAGATTTAGGACTTTTAAAAATGGATTTTTTAGGACTAAAAAACTTAACAATAATTGATAATATTCTTAAAGATATTAATGAGCAGATGGGTGAGAAAATAGAGTTTTCACAAATACCATTAGATGATAAAGATACGTTAACTGTTTTTGAGACTGCTGATACTAGTGGAATATTTCAATTTGAATCAGTTGGTATGAGAAATTTTTTAAGACGATTAAAACCTAATACTTTTGAAGATATTTTTGCTGCAATAGCTTTGTTTAGACCAGGACCTGCTATAAATATAGATACATATATTAAAAGAAAACATGGTGAAGAAGAAGTAACATATTTAGATGATTCACTAAAGGATATATTAAGTAATACATATGGAATTTTAATTTATCAGGAACAAATTATGCAATTAGCTAGTGTTTATGCAGGGTATTCACTAGGAGAAGCTGATATTTTAAGACGAGCTATGAGTAAGAAAAAGTTGGATTTATTAAAAAATGAAGAAGAAAAGTTTATTGCAAAAAGTATGCAAAAAAATCATCCTTATGAGCAAGCTAAAAAAATATTTGATTTAGTATTAAACTTTGCAGGATTTGGATTTAATAGATCACACTCAGTTGCTTATGCTTTGATTGCTTATAAAATGGCTTATTTAAAAATACATTATAAAACAATTTTCTTTGCTAATCTTTTAACTAATGTTATTGGTAGTGAAAGTAAAACTCAGGAATATATTATGGAAGCTAAGTCTGAAAAACTAGAAATAATTAAACCAAGTATTAACCAAAGTGAATATCGATATATTGTAAAAGATAATAAAATTATATATCCATTTTCAAATATAAAGTCAATTGGAACAGTTGTTTCAAATGCTATTAAGAAAGCTAAAAGTAGTGGACCATTTCTTAATATATTTGATTGTATAAGTCGTCTTTATATAGCAGGAATTGGTAAAAAAACATTTGAAGTTTTAATAAATGCTGATGTTTTTAAAGAATTTGGTTTTAATAGAGCTACTTTAATTTATAATTTAGATAGTTTATTTAATTATGCTGAATTAACTAAAGATATTGATCCAAGTTTAGTAATGAAGCCGGAAATAGAAGTACAAAGAGAATATCCTAATACTTATTTATTAGAAAAAGAAAAAGAAGTATTTGGATTTTATTTATCATCACATCCTACAACAATGTATAAAAAAGATAATCCTTATTGTATTACAATAAATGATGTAAGTAATTA
Source organism: uncultured Bacilli bacterium (assembly GCA_944358435.1). Taxonomy (GTDB): domain Bacteria; phylum Bacillota_I; class Bacilli_A; order RF39; family UBA660; genus CAG-877. The sequence goes on from CALVRD010000004.1 coordinate 2,996, forward strand.
TTTTTCTAAAAAAGTTGATACATTAATACTAGTAGATAAAATTAAAATTATTGATACTAGGAAAGGCGATAAAATGGCTTTTATTACGGGAAGTGATGAAACTGGTTCAATGGATTATACTTTGTTTCCTAAAGTTTATAAAGAGTATAGTAATATTCAAAGAGGCGATTTATTAAAGATAAGAGGAAATGTTGAAAGAAGATTAGATCAATATCAAATAATAGTAGAAAAAATAAAATATCTTCAAGAAGAGGGAGAAAATGAATAATAAAAAGATGATTTATGGAAGTGCATTATTTTTACTTATATTTGATCAAGTAGTAAAAATAATTGTTAGAACTAATATGAATTTATATCAAGAAATTAAAATAATTCCTAATTTATTTTCTTTATATTATGTTGAGAATAGTGGAGCAGCTTTTAGTATTTTTGAAAATAGTATATTATTTTTAATTATTATTAATTTTATCTGTTTAATAGTTTTAAATAGATTAATTTTAAAAGAAAAGTTACCTAAATATGCTTTTATACCATTAGGTTTATTATTAGGGGGAATATTAGGTAATTTAATTGATCGTGTTATTTTTAAGAGTGTAACAGATTATTTATCAGTATTTATTTTTAAATATAGTTTTCCGGTATTTAATATTGCTGATATTGGGATTACGTTGAGCACAATTTTCTTAATAGTAGTTTTTATAATAAATGATAAGAAAGAAAAAAGTTAAAAAAATAGTTTGATATATAATGTCGAAAAGTGTAAGGAGGAATTTTGTGATAAAAGTTATTGAAGAGAATCAAGTAAGGATAGATTCTTATTTAGCTGAAAAATTGGAATTGTCACGTAGTAAGATTCAAAAATTAATTAAAGAAAAATTAGTAACAGTTAATGGTAAGACGGTTAATGTTAGCTATCAAGTTAAGTTAGATGATGAGATTGAAATTAATGATGATCTTAATTATGAAATAAATGTTCAGCCAGAAAATATAGATATAGATATTATTTATGAAGACGATGATTTGTTAGTAATAAATAAAGCTAGTGGGATGGTTGTTCATCCTGCTCTGGGACATTATACTGGTACTCTTGTAAATGCTTTATTATATAAATTTAATATTACAGCAGGAGAAGTTAATAGACCTGGTATTGTTCATAGATTAGATAAAGATACTAGTGGATTGATGTTAGTAGCAAAGAATGAATTTACTCATGAGAAGTTATCAGAAATGATTGCGAAGAAAGAAGTTGAAAGACATTATTTAGCAATTGTTAGAGGGGTAATAAAACATGATACGGGAACAATAGATGCTCCAATTGGAAGAGATGTTAATGATAGACAAAAAATGGCTGTTACGGATCAAAATGCTAAAGAGGCTGTAACTCATTTTAAAGTATTAGAAAGATTTAAAGAAAATACCTTAATAGAATGTATTTTAGAAACTGGTAGAACTCATCAAATTAGAGTACATATGGCTTATATTGGTTATCCTATTTTAAATGATCCGGCTTATGGAAAAGGAAATGTTACGGAGTTTGGACAAATGCTTCATTCTAAGAGTATTAAATTTAAACATCCAAGAACAGGTAAAGAGTTATTCTTTGAAGTTGATCCACCAAAGGAATTTCATGATAAGTTAGAAAAATTGAGAGATGAGTAGGTATTTTAACGTAGTATAGGAATTTTATCTTTTATATTAATATTAAATAATAAAGTAAAAACAAAGTATATTATTTTAATATTTGTGAAAAAATTACAAAAGTATTAAAAATAAATGTATTTTTTTAAATTTTTTGAAAAGTAATGTGTTTATTATAATGATTTAGATTTGAAAAATGCTTGCACAATTACTTATTTTTATATAAAATTATAGTGTTAAGAGTTGTTCTATTTGGTAGAATTTATGAACAACTTATTAAAAATAGTTAAGCAGTATTTTTAGATTTTTTAGGTTTTAACTACTGCTTTTACTTTGTAATTTTGTCTTACTCCTTGAAAAATAAGATAAAATGTGTTATAATATGCGACAAATGAAGGGGGATAATATGGATACAACTATTAAAAATCTAAAATTTTATGAAGAAGATTTATCAGCAGAACAAATTAGAAATTTATATTTAAGAAAACTAGCTACTGGGGAGATTCAAGGGCCTCCAACAGGAAAACCTAGTATGGATAAACCACATTTAAAGTTTTATCCTGAGGAAGCTTTAAAGTTAGACTTTCCAAAAATGACAATGTATGATTATTTAAAGGAACAAAGTAAAAATCATTTTGATGATATTGCGATAGTATTTGATACTGATTTTGGGAAAAATGAAATAACTTATGGAGAATTATTTTCGAATATAGATTCACTTAGTGAAACTTTACAAAGTGTTTATGGTATAAAAAAAGGTGATAAGGTGGCTGTAAGTTTAGCAAATACACCAGAATCTGTTTATGCATTTTATGCGTTGTCAAAGATGGGAGCTATTTATTGCCCAATTGATCCAAGAGCTAATGAATATGGATTAGAACGAGACTTAAAAGATCTAGATGTAAAGATGTATATAGGTATTATGGACAATTATAAAAAAGCAAAAAGGGTATGTAAAGGGTTAGGAATTAGTAATGTAGTGATTACATCACCTATTAATTCACTTAATAGTAAAGTGGCGAAATCTTTATATATATCACAAAAGGCTTTAGAAGGAAATGTTCCATTTTCTTTAAAGAGGCGTTGGCCAAAATTGAATCAAAATAGTGGTTTGAATTTTGTTAATTCTGATGTCTATGAAGAGGGTTCTTTAGCTGCTATATCATATACAGGTGGTACTACAGGAGTACATAAAGGTGTTGAATTATCTAATGATGCTTTAAATAATATGGTATTTTCTCATAGATATATAATGGAAAATGTAAAACGTGGTGATGTATTTATGAATATATTACCGCAATTTATGATTTTTGGTATGTTTACTCTTCATCTTGCATTGTGTAGGGGCCTAGAAACGCATTTGTTATTAGATGCTTCTCCAGATAATTTTTTAAAGAATTTAAAAAGATTAAATCCGGCAATGGCCTTTGGTGGTCCTGTTCATTGGGAAACATTAATTGATAATCCTGAGGTTATACCAGGATGTCTTTCAAATATGAAAGCACCAGTATCAGGTGGTGAAAGTTTACCAGTTGTAAAAGAAAGAAAAATTAATGAAAGTTTAATAAAAGGTGGGGCTCAAGAAACAATTTGTAATGGTTTTGGTGCATCAGAATTAGGTGGTTCAGTAACTTTAAAAGAAGGAAATAAAAGTAGGGAAGGAACTGTTGGAATTTTGCATGTATATGACAATGCTAAAATAGTTAATCCAAATACCGGTGAAGAAGAATATTATAATAACGTTGGAGAATTGTATGTAACAACGCCTTCATTAATGCTTAGATATCATAATAATGAAGAAGAATCAAATAAAGCTATAAAAGTTAGCGAGGATGGTACTAGATGGTTTGCAACTGGTGATTTAGCTAAAATAGATGAAGATGGTACTATTGAATTAGTAGGTAGAATTAAGAGATTATTTGTTTGTGGCTTAAATAATGTTTATCCACCAGAAATGGAGGAGTTAATAGCTTCTATACCTGGTGTTAAGAAATGTGCAGTTGTACCAATTCCTGATGAAGAATTACGTCAAGTTCCTAAAGTACACTTTGTAATAGAAAATGATACTGAAGAGAATAGAAGTAAAATTCAAGCTGCTACTCAAGCACTAATAGCTGAGAGAATAGGTGTTGAAGTTTTACCACATTACTATGAATTTAATGATGATTTGAAATACACACCGAATGGAAAAGTAGATTTTGAAGGTATTAGAAAAGATGATATTGAAAAAATGAATATTGTATCAGAAAAGCAAAAAGTAAAAACAAATAAATAGATAATGTAAAAAGATAACGTATTGTGTGAGATGTTATCTTTTTTTGTTTGATTTTTACTATGGTTTTCTAAATAAAATTTATGGCAATAGTTAAATATACGTGTTATAATTTATATTATAGAGAATTGAGGTGCAGGAATGGAAAATTTATCATTTACTAATATTTCTTTTTCAATAGGGAGTATACTTTTCATTGTTATGCTTCTTGTTGTATGTATAATAAAGAGGGTTGGTTATAGAAATGAAAATAAGATTTATTTGGGATTGGTAATTACATCATTAATTGGGCTTATTTTAGACAATATATCATATTTTATGACAATTTCTTTAGTAGATTATAATTCTAGTGTGTATAAGTTAATTACAAAATTAATTTTTTGCTATTATGATATATGGGGAATTTTATTTTTATTGTATATATTTGCAGTATGTTTTAGAAAAAAAGAAGAGCTTGATAAATACAATAAATATAAAAACATTGTAATAAAATTTATTTTACCATTGTTAACGATAGCTAATTTATTTCTGCCAATAGAGTACATTGAAAATGTAACTTCTTTATATCCTACTGGAATAAGTGTAAATTTGTCTTATTTTATGGCTATCTTAGGAATAGTTGTGATGTGTTGTTTATTACTTAAAAATAAGAAATATATTGCTAGTAAAGAGTTTATTCCTTTATGGTTTTTAATTGTTTTCTCAACAATAACTATGATTGTGCAGTTTGTTGTTCCAGGTTTAATTTTACTAACATCAGTGGAAGCTTTAGTAACATTTATAATGTATTTCACAATAGAAAACCCCGATGTTAAAATGATTGAACAACTAGAGCTTGCAAAAGAAGCTGCTGAAAAGGCTAATAGTGCAAAGACAGACTTTTTATCTAGTATGTCTCATGAGATACGTACACCATTAAATGCTATTGTTGGATTTAGTGATTATATAATGACTTCAAATACCTTAGAAGAAGCTAAAGAAAATGCTCAAGATATTATTAGTGCTTCTAATACTTTACTTGAAATAGTTAATGGTATTTTGGATATTTCAAAAATAGAAGCTGGTAAATTGGAAATTACTAATTCTAAGTATAATGCAAGAAATACATTTGAAGAACTTGCTAAATTAATAGTTCCTAAGATGCAAGAAAAAGGACTAGACTTTTCATATTATATTGCTCCAGATATTCCAGAGACTTTATTTGGGGATCATGCTAATATAAAGAAGGTTATTACTAATCTTTTAAGTAATGCTTATAAATATACTGATAAGGGCTTTGTTCGATATGAAGTAAATTGTATTAATAGTTCTGAGGTAACTAAACTTATTATTACTGTTGAAGATTCTGGTCGTGGAATAAAAAAAGAGAGTATTGATAAATTATTTACTAAGTTTCAACGATTAGAAGAAGATCGTAATACAACAATTGAAGGAACTGGTTTAGGTCTTGCTATTACTAAGCAATTAGTTGAATTAATGGGTGGTAAAATACTTGTACATACTGTTTATGGAGAAGGATCTAAATTTACAGTAGTTTTAAATCAAAGAATTACTACATCTGCTAATACAGAAGAAATATTAGAAATTAAAGATACTTTAGATTTAACTGATAAAAAGTTATTAATTGTTGATGATAATGCTTTAAATATTAAAGTTGCGACTAAAATACTTGAACGTTATAAAGCTAATAACGTTACTTCAGTAGATAGTGGTTTTGCTTGCATTGATAAGGTAAAAGCAAATGAAGTATATGATGTAATCTTATTGGATGATATGATGCCTAAAATGGGTGGAGTAGAAACATTAAAAAAACTAAGAGAAATTCCGGGATTTAATCAACCAGTTGTTGTATTAACAGCTAATGCTATTACTGGTATGAGAGAAAAATACTTAGCAGATGGCTTTGATGATTACTTAGCTAAACCAATTGAAAAAGAAGAGTTAGTTAAAGTTATGAATAGAGTATTAGATAAAAATGTAAATGTAAAACAAGAAAATACTAATATTGATATTCAAAGTCAAGATGTATCAGATGAAATAAAAAAAGAAATAATTCCTGTTGAAGAAAATATTGAAGATACTTTAGAAAATACACAAAAACTTACTCCAATAACTGAGTTAAAAAATTCTTTAGTTGAACAGTTAGAAACTGAAACACTTGATGTAGAAACAAATACTACTGAACCTAGTGTAAAAGAGGATGATGCTTTAAGAAAAGAACATTCATACGAAGATAAAAAAAATTTTTTAATTAAAAAAGGAATTGATTTAGATAAGGCTTTGGAACTTTTAGGTGATATGGAAATGTATGATATTACTTTAAAAGATTTTCTTGATGAGGCTGATAATAAGTGGTTAAGAATTAGAAGTTATAAACAAGCAAAAGATATGAAAAACTATGCAATAGAAGTTCATTCTTTAAAAAGTGATTCTAAATACTTAGGTTTTATGGGACTTGCTAATATTGCTTATGAGCATGAATTAAAAAGTAAAGAAAAAGATATTGACTTTGTTAATGAAAACTTTGGTAGATTAGAAAATGAATATAATAAGGTAATGACTATAATTGATCAATATGATAATCTACATAAAGATCAATTTACTAAAGATGATATTTCAAGTGATTTTGATAATTCAATTCTTTAAAAAACTATATATTCATTATATATATAGCTAAAGAAAGAATAGTAGCAAATAATGTTAAAAGTGCATAAGGTATTAATAATTTAGCACTTTTTTCTTTTAAAGTAGAAGTTTCAAGTATTAAGAATAAACAGGAAATAAAGGTAGCTAAGCAAGTAACAAAACCTAGAAAGTTATTTTTAAGTACAAAGAAAACTATTGTATATGACTGATTAAATATATAATTAATCAGTAAAGTTAATTTATATGATTTTGGTACTTTAAAACCATATTCATCAATAATACTAGTTGTACTTAAAGCAATAAATATGTAAACTATTGTCCAAGCAATACTATAAAATAGTTTTGGTGGAGCAAAACTAGGTAATTTTAGGATATTATAATAATTATAATCAATTGGAATAATACTTACTAAAAACAAAGGTATAAGTGAAAGTATAAAAATAATAGTTTTTTTTAACATATTTTCACCTCTTTCTTTATCTTATGTTTTAGTATATAATAATATTAGTTTTTTAGGAGGGAAATAATGAAATCTGAAATGATGTTGGACAACAAAAATACTATAACTATGAAATTACTTCATTATTTTATAACAGAAAAAAATTATAATCCTATAATTCTTCAAGGAGTAGAAGATGAGATATGGTTAGAAAATCTTGATGAAGATTATAAGATAATTCGTATTGTTTCTGGATATATTCATAATAATGAACAATTTGTTTTTGATAGATTTAAAACTAAAAGAATAATGAAAAAGATAAAAAAGAAAACTTTATCTTTGAAGTTAAATGTCTTTAGTATTTTTCTAAATCTAGGAGATAATGTTACTGAGGAGTTGGATGAAAATCCTAATGCAATTTGTGTAAAAATAAATGCTGAGGCAGATTTTAATGAGAATGAAGAGATAAATAGAGCTTTTCCCGATTTAGTTAAAAAAATGAAATTTAGTGAACAAGGAATGGAGCTATTTATGAAAATAACTGGTGATATAAATAAACATAATAGGGAAGATGTTAGTCGAATTGAAAAGGTATTTAAACAAAAAATTCCTGTAATGACATATATATTGATTGCGATAAATGTGGTTGTATATGTTTTTGGAATCTTCTTTACAAATTATGATAATTTTATAAATGTTTTTTGTATTCATGGGCCAAGTATAAGGGCTGGACAATTATATAGATTAATAACGGGAATATTTGTTCATAGTGGACTATTCCATATACTTTTTAATTGTTATGCTTTATATGTTATTGGTAGTCAGATAGAAAGTTTTTTTGGTAAATGGAAATTTACAATAATATATTTCTTTAGTGGTTTAATAGGGGCATTATTCTCAATGACTTTTGGGGGTAATTATGCATCTGTTGGAGCAAGTGGAGCTATTTTTGGATTAATGGGTTCTCTATTATATTTTGGATATTATTACCGTGTATATCTTGGTAATGTTGTTAAAAGTCAGATATTACCATTAATTTTAATAAATTTAGTAGCAGGATTTGTTATACCTGGAATTGATGTCTATGCTCATATTGGTGGTTTAATTGGTGGTACTTTAATTACTATAGCTTTAGGGGTAAAAGATAAAAGTACAACATTTGAAAAAATAAATGGATATATAGTTGCAATAATTTTCTTAGCATTTGTTAGCTATATGGCTTTTGTTTTTGCTGCATAAATTTTATTGTAATTAAAAATAATAAATGATAAAATATGATTAAGATGAGGTGATAATATGTCACAAGACAATACAAGTTTATTTGATTTAAAAGAAATAGACACTGAGTTAACTAGAAAGATTTTAGGAGAAGTTTATTCTTCACTAGAAGAAAGGGGATATAATCCTAGTAATCAAATAGTTGGATATTTAATTAGTGGTGATCCGGGATATATTTCAAGTTATCAAGATGCCCGTAGTAAAATTCAAGAAATTGATCGAGCTAAGATTATTGAAATTCTTTTAGATGAATTTCGTAAAAATACAAAATGAAATATATTGGCTTAGATTTGGGAAGTAGAACACTAGGTATTTCTTTAAGTGATAATACTGGACTTATTGCTTCTACATATAAAACAATTAGACATAATGAAGAATATGATTTACTTATAGATGAAGTTAAAAAAATAGCTACAGAAGTAAATGCTGCGGGAATAGTTTTAGGTTTTCCTAAAAATATGAATAATACTATTGGTCCTAAGGGAGAGTTGAGTTTAAAGTTTAAAGAAATGCTAGAAAAAGTAGTATCGATTCCTATTTATTTACAAGATGAAAGGTTAACTACTAAAAGTGCAACTGATATGTTAATAATGGGAAATGTTTCTAGAAAAGATCGTAAAAAAGTAGTTGATAGTGTTGCGGCAACAATTATTTTACAATCATTTTTAGATAAGAAAGGAAAAGAAGATGAAAGAAAATAAATTTACATTAATTGATGATAATGGAGTTGAAACAACGTATGATGTATTGTTTACATATGAAAGTGATGAGACAGGTAAACATTATATTGCTTACACAGATAATAGTTTAGATGAGACTGGTAATATCCAAGTATATGCTTCGATTTTTGATCCAACTAATCCTAATTCTAGATTAGAGCCAATTGAAACTGAAAAAGAATGGAAAGTTGTTGAAACGATTCTTGAAACATTGCAAGAAGAAGTTAAGAAAAAAGTAGGAGAACAAAATAATGAGCAGTAGCTCTTTATTTTTTGAAAGGAAGAATTATGGCAGTAAAAAAGAAAGTAAAAATACTTATAATATTTATAATTTTTATTTTAGTAATATTATTAGCTGGTTTAATAACTTGGAATGTGTTACAAAGCCCTGTAGATTCAAAAGATAATAGTGAAATAGAAGTAGTTATTCCTGAAGGCTCAGGAGCTAGTAAAATAGGAGAAATTTTAAAAGAAAAAGAATTAATTAGAAGTGCTAATTTTTTTAAATTATATTTAAAAATAACAAAACCTAAATCATTAAAGGCAACTACTTATAAATTAAAAAAGAATATGTCTTTGGAGCAAATTATTAAGGCTTTAGAAAAGGGAAATAGTTATAATCCAGATGAGGTAAATATCACTATTCAAGAAGGTCTTAATATGCGAGAAGTTGCGAAAATAATTTCTTCTAAGACTTCTAATAGTTATGAAGATGTAATTAATAAAAGTAATGATGAACAATATATTAGAAGATTAATTAATAAGTATTGGTTCATTACAGAAGATGTATTAAATAAAGAAATATATTATAAATTAGAAGGATATATTTATCCAGATACTTATACTTTAGCTAATGAAGAGGTAGATGTAGAATATATTTTTGATAAAATGCTTGATGAAATGGAGAAAAAATTAGAATCATATAAGTATTTTGATTATAGTAATATGAGTATTCATGAACGTTTAACTTTAGCTAGTATGGTAGAAAAAGAAAGTTCTGTTTCAACAGATAGGTCAAAGATGGCTAGTGTTTTCGTTAATAGATTAAAATTAGGTATGAATTTAGGTAGTGATGTTACTGCTAAATATGCTAATAAAATAGATGAAAAAAGAGCCTTAACTAAAGCTGAATTTCAAATTAATAGTCCTTATAACACACGTTTAAGTAATGGAAGTATGAATGGTAAATTACCAATAGGGCCAATTTCAACAATATCTAAAAGTAGTATTGATGCTGCCTTTAATCCGGATGATACAGAATATATTTATTTTATTTCAAATATTGATACTTTAGAGACTTTTTTCTTTGAAGAATATTCTGATTTTATGAATAAAAAAGAAGAATTAGCAAGTGTAAATAAGGGATATTAGGTGGGTTATGAATATAGATGATCAAATAAATAAGATGAAAAAATATGCTGAAGAAAATAATGTACCAATTATGCTTGATGATGGTATAAATTTTCTTACTAGTTATATTAAAGAAAATAATATTGAAAATATTTTAGAAATAGGTACGGCTATTGGATATTCATCTATAATGATGGCTTTAGTAAATGAGAAGGTAAAAGTAACAAGTATTGAACGTGATGAAAAAAGGTATTTAGAGGCAATTAAAAATATTAAAAAATTTAATTTAGAGGATCGCATTAATTTAATATATAATGATGCAATGGATGTAAATTTAATAGATGAGTACGATCTTATCTTTATTGATGCTGCTAAAGCTCAAAATATTAAGTTTTTTGAAAAGTTTGAGAAGAACTTAAAAGTAAAAGGAACTATAATTACAGATAATTTAAAATTTCATGGACTTGTAGAAAAAGCTGAAGATGAAATATCTAGTCGTAATTTAAGAGCTTTGGTTAGAAAAGTAAGAGCTTATGTTGAATATTTAAAAGAAAATACTAGATACAAAACAACCTTTTATGAAATTGGTGATGGAATATCAGTGAGTATAAAAGAATAGTAGAAAAGAGGAACATTTATTTTAGTGGGAAATGTCTTCTCTAAATATATAGATAGCAATGAGACGAAGAACTTTTCTTTCCTTTTTTTTTGATGTATAATAAGTTCGCGAGGTGACTTATGAAATTACTAGTAGAACTTCAAAAATATGAACAAGTTGATGCTGATGGATTAATTTTAGCTTTAAAAGATTTTTCAGCTCAAAGTCCAGCTACATATACTAAAGAAGAGATAAAAGTTATAATTGATAAAAATAAAGATAAAGAAATATTTGTAAGTATTAATAAAAATATTTTTAATAAAGAGTTAGATAATTTAAAAGAACAATTATTATATTTAGATAAATTAAATATTAAAGGAATATTCTTCTATGATTTAGCAATTCTTCAATTAAAAAAAGAATTAAATTTAAAGACTGATTTAATTTGGAATCAAACTTATATGGTAAATAATTATAGAACTTGTAATTACTATTATAGTAAAGGTGTAAAATATGCTTTATTAAGTAAAGAAATAACTTTAGAAGAAATACTTGAAATTAATTATTTAAGTAAAATTACTCCGATGGTTGAAGTATTAAGTATGCCTAGTGTTGCTTTTTCTAAGAGAAGTCTTGTTTCTAATTATTATAAAGATTTAAATAAAGATCCTAAAAAGGAAATTACTGTAACAGAAAAATTAACTAATCAAAAATATATGCTTATTGAAGATAAAGATGGAACAAATTTCTTTTTAAAACGTATTACTAATGGGACTATTGTGATAAAAGATTTATTTGAAGCTAAGATTCCTTATATAATTATGAGAGAGTATGGTATTACTAGTGAATTATTTAGAGAAATAATTATTGATACTAAAGAGTATATAAAAGGAAATTGTCAGGATAAAGATTATCTTACTAAATATCAAAAATTAGGGGATGATACTAACTTTTTCTTTAAAAAGACAATTTATAGGGTAAGGAAAAATGGATAGAATAGAATTGTTATCTCCAGCAGGGGATTTAGAAAGATTAAAAGTAACTTTATTATATGGGGCAGATGCAGTATATATTGGAGGAGAAAAATATAGCCTTAGAGCTAATGCAACTAATTTTACTTTAGAAAATATTAAAGATGCTTGTATATTTGCACATAAATTAAATAAAAAAGTTTACTTAACTTTGAATATTGTTTTTCATAATGAAGATATGGATGGAGTAGATGACTATATTAAAGATGTAGTAGACGCTGGGATAGATGCTTTTATTGTTAGCGATCCATTTATAATTTCTCATATAAAAGAAAATTATCCACAAGTAGAAGTACATTTATCTACACAGAATTCTACTAGTAATTATAAAGCAATTGAATATTTTCAAAGTGAAGGAGTCGATCGAGTAGTTTTAGCTAGAGAAGTTAGTTTGATGGACGCTAAAGAGATGATTGAAAAAACGGGTATTGATATAGAAATGTTTATTCATGGAGCAATGTGTACTTGTTTTTCAGGAAGATGTGCATTATCAAATTATGTAACTAATAGGGATGCTAATAGAGGTGGGTGTGCACAAGTATGTCGATTTGCTTTTAAGACGGATTTAGAAAAAGATTTTACAATGGCTACTAAAGATTTAAACTTAGCTTGTTATATTGGAGATATGATTGATGCTGGTATTAAAAGTTTAAAAGTTGAAGGTAGAATGAGATCTTTATATTATCTAGCAACAGTAATTGGTACTTATCGAGAAATAATAGATAGTTATTATAATAATACTTTAACAGATGAAGAAATGAAAATATTAGAATATCGTTTAAGTAGGGTTGCAAATAGAGAAGTTTCAACACAATATTTAATGAAAGAAGCGGATTATAAAGATCAATACTATAGTGGTAGACAAGAGTTATCTAATCAAGATTATTTAGGATTAATAACGGGTTATGATTATGAAAATGATTGTTTAATTATGGTTGAAAGAAATTACTTTAAGGCAGGAGATAAAATTGAATTTTTTACACCAACTGGTAAAGTTTATTCGTATGTAGTTGATAAAATATATGATGAAGATATGAACTTATTAGAGGTTGCTAGACATCCAGAACAGGTATTAAAATTAAAGTTTCCTGAAGAACTACCTGTATATTCTATGGCTCGTTTAGTAACTTATGAGGGGTGATAATTGTGAATAATTTACAATTAGCAAAAGAAAATTTTTTAGCAGTAGAAAATACTTTTAGTGTATTTGCGACTAAAAGTAGTGAAGCAATTCGTTTTAAAGAAGAAGATGATGATATAAGAACACCATTTTTTAGAGATGTTGATCGAATTATTCATGCTATGAGTTATAATCGTTATTCAGATAAGACACAAGTATTTTCTTTTACTAAAAATGATCATATTTCTAAGAGAATGGTTCATGTTCAATTAGTAAGTAAAATTGCTAGAACTATTGGTAGAGGATTAGGATTAAATACAGATTTAATTGAAGCTATTGCTTTGGGTCATGATATTGGGCATACTCCTCTTGGGCATACGGGAGAAGCTTTATTAAATGAAATATCACTTAAAGAATTAAATGAATATTTTGCTCATAATATTCAAAGTGTTCGTCATTATTTAGAAATTGAAAATAATGGCGAGGGGTTAAATTTAACAGTTCAAGTATTAGATGGAATTATGTGTCATAATGGAGAAATGCTTACAAATGAATATGTTCCTGTAAAAAAGAGTAAAGAAGAGTTCTATAATCAATATAAAAAATCATATACAGATTTAAAATCTTCAAAAATTGTTCATCCTATGACACTTGAAGGTTGTATTGTAAGAATAAGTGATATTATTGGTTATATTGGGCGAGATATAGAAGATGCAATTAGTTTAGGAGAATTAAAGAGAGAAGATATTCCTAAAGAAATAGTGGATGTTTTAGGGGATAATAATAAAGATATTATTAATACTGTAGTAATTGATATAATTGAAAATAGTATTAATAAACCTTATTTAAAGATGAGTGAAGAAGTATATGAAGCTCTTATATCTTTAAAGAAATTTAATTATAAAAATATTTATGATAAAAGTTTGACTTCAGAAGAAAAAGAATATTATCGTCAGGGTATGAATAAAATATATAATGAATATTTAAATGATATTGAAAAGAAGAATACTAATAGTTTAATTTATACAATATTTTTAAATAATCAATCTGATGACTATAAAAAAAAGATACCAGTTAAACGTCAAGTAATTGATTTTATTGCGGGAATGACTGATGATTTCTTTTTAGCAGAAATAGAGAAATAGTTGTTGATAAAATGATAATTTTGTGATATAATACAGCTACTTTTAGAGAACGAGGGATGATTAATAAATGAGAGATTATACTATGAAAAATGAAGATAATAGTATGTTTATAGTTGATACTGGTCTATCTGATCAAGAAAAAGATATTTATGTTAAGTTTGCAAATGGTGATATTTGTTTTTATGATAATTGTAATGCAAATAATATGATAATAGATAAAATATTAGAAGAACAAGTATCCAATGGAGTAAATAGATTAAATTATTTTAAAAATCATAGAATATTTACTATAGGAGCAGATGTTGTATTAATGGCATCAACTGGTGCAGCTATTGTTTCTGTATGTACAATGGCTTCAGATACTAATAAAATTTTATTAGCTGGATTAACTGGTGCATCCATTATTTTACAAGGAGTTTTACTTACTAAAACATTTTCTTTATCTAGAACTATTTTGGAATTAGAGAAGTTTAAGCTTCGTGATACAAATAGGGAAGCATTAACAGAAGCACCAAAATATGCTCCAAATTCATATGCGGGGTTAAGTAATAAAACAATAGAATTTCTTGAAAGTTCAGATGATCCTTTCCATGCACGTTATGAAAAAAATTGGACAAGAAGTGATATTGAAACAATTAATAGAAATGTTGAACGTGAAAAGGTTTTACAACTTAAACCTTGTAGAAAATAATTATAAAGTGATAAGTTCTTGCTAAAAGTAAAAAAATATGATATACTTTGGCAAGTTGAGTTTAGTATTCAATTAAATTGAGATAGTATGAAAACATTTACGAGGTGATAAAAATGGGAAATAAAAATACAGTATATCTAACTCAAGAAGGATTAGAAGATTTAAAAAACGAATTAGATAATTTGATAAATGTTAGACGTCCAGAAAATATTCAAGCTATTAAGGAAGCTAGAGCATTAGGAGATTTATCTGAAAATGCTGATTATGATGCTGCTCGTAATGAACAAGCACAAATTGAAGCTCGTATTAAGCAATTAGAAAAGATGTTAGAAAATGTTTCAATAATTTCTGAAGTATCAAAAGATACAGTTGGAATTGGTAATACTGTTTGTATTAAATATGTTGATGATGATGAGGAAGATGAATATAAGATTGTTGGCTCACAAGAAGCTGATCCATTTGAAAGTAGAATTTCAAATGAGAGTCCAATTGCTAAGGCCTTATTTAATCATAAAGTAGGAGATACAGTTACAGTAGAAAGCCCAAATGGGTCATATGAAATTGAAATTATTGAAATAAAATAAACTAGGACAAAATATAATTATTTGAATTTAAGGTAGGAAGATAAAATTTCTATCTTTTTTTTGATATGTGTTTAAGTTCTAGTTGTTATAGAAATAATAATTATAAAAGGTGATATATTATATGAAAGAAATATTATTTCTTATAAGCCATTAATTGTATGTCCAAATGAAAATGATAGATTAACAATAGGAAATAGCTTTACTAACTGCAGATGAACTAATAATGTCAGGACACGGGTGTGGTGGTTATAGTAATAAATCTTATTTATATACTAATCAAATTGTTTGAGTTTACTCACCTATAAGTTTTATACGTGTTCTAGTTTCTGGTAACTAGCATGTGGACTACATTGATGTTAATCTTTCTCTTTTTTCTTGCCTTTTGAATTAGAACTAGTGGCGATGATCGTGAAGCAGCTTATTAGTTAATAATAAGCTATTATAATATAAATAAAATAGTTTTAAGTTGAATAATCAATAGTTTTTTGAAAACTATCTTTTATTTTATAAAAAAATAATGTATACTTATAAAAGAATAGAATAATAGGAGTTGAGAATATGATTGTTAGAAAACCGTATGCCTTTCTTATAAAGAATTTTAAAAAGATTCATATTTTTATCTTTTTACTTTGTACTTATATTTTGTATAAAACAACTCAGTTATATTCATTTATGAGGGAGTTTGTTAGTTTAGGTACATATGATGCTTATAATGAGCCAATATCTAATTATATAACGTTTCTTTCGTACTTATTTTTAATTTTAATAATTGCATCTTTTGTTGCGATACTGATAGTATTAAAAAAGAAGGATAAGCCATGGAAGATGTATATATTACCAATAGTTTCTTATAGTGCCTTATTTTTTACTTTTTTATTTACTAGTAGTTTCTTTGCTAGTTATACTGGAACAGTTGAGACAACTGAAGCTAGAGCTATTAGGGATATTGTTTTAATATTAACTGTTCCTCAGTATTTAAGTTTTTTAATTTTATTTATTCGGATGTTGGGCCTTGATTTAAATAAATTTGATTTTAAATCAGATGTAGAGTTCTTAGAACTATCAGAGTCTGATCGAGATGAGATGGAAATCAATATTGATATTGATAAGGCTAGTTTCAAACGATTCTTTAAAAGATTTAAAAGAAATGCTGGATATTACTATAAGGAACATAAAAAAATGATTTATGTACTATTAACTATTTTAATTTTATTTGTTACTTATAAGTCCTATACATTTATATTTATAACTAATAAATCCTATAAGGAAGGAGATATTATAAATACAAATGGTTATGAAGTTAGAATTAATAATAGTTATTATAGTAATCTTGATTATAAAGGGACTATTATTTCTAAAGAAAGTAGTTTTGTAATTCTTGATGTAACTATAAAAAATAATGCTGAGAAAAGAAAAATTAATTTTGCAAGATTTCATGTAATGAATGGAACATCTAATTATTCTCCGACAGCTAAAACTTATGGAATACAGTTTAGAGATTTGGGTACGGCCTATGAAGAAAAAACCATTGATAAAGGAGAAGAATTTAATACTATATTAATTTATAAAGTAAGATCTGAGGAGAGTATTAAGCGTTTTGTTTTATATTATCAGGAATTTAATGCGAATAATACTAATCATTTAAGAAAAATTAAATTAAAGCTTAAGGACTTATCTAAATTAAATGAGCATCCTCCTCTAAAGTTAAATGATTCATTAAATTTTAAGATAGGGACTTCTGATAAAGAATTAATATTTGATGATTATCAAATTGTTGATACAGTTAGATATAGTAAAGAGAAATGTAATGCGATAAGATGTGATTATGAAATGCTAGAATTTAGTGCTCCAGATGGATATAAAATTTTAAAATTAGACTTTGCTTCTAATGATTTTGATGGCAAAGATATGATTGACTTTTTATCTAGGTATGGTACAATAAATTATAAAGATAGTAGTGGTAAGAAAATAGGTATAGGAATAGTAAATGCTCTTCCAACTCAACAGTATTATGGCAAGTATGCCTATATAAAAGCTCCTACTGTAATTAGTGAATCTTCAAGTATTGAACTGGTAATTACAGTTAGAACTAATAGATATATTTATAAAATAAAATAGAGGAGAAATATATGAATAAGAAAATATTAAAGTACATCAGAATAGTAGTTACAATTGCGATACCTTGTTTATTTGTTTGGTTTTTAATTATTGGACCATATTTAGAATTTAAGAATAATGAGAAAATTATGCGAGAGGCTGCGGAGCGATATTATCAACTTAATGAGGATAAGTTACCTACTGGTAAAAGGATAGCAACAGTAAGTTTAAAAACATTATTTGATAAATCTTTTATTAAGAATGATTTTTATTTACCTTATTCAAAAAAGCCTTGTTCAGTAACTGAAAGCTGGGTTAAAGTAAGGCAAAGAGAATCTGGCAGTTATGATTATTATACTTATTTACAATGTGGTCCTTTAAAATCGAATGTTGATCATACTGGACCTAAAATAATACTTAATGGTGATAGTGAGATTACATTAAATCTTGGTAATGAGTATAAGGAACCTGGAATTAAGAGTGTTAAAGATAATGTTGATGGCAAAATGAGTAATGATAGTGTTACTATTGATTCATCAAAGGTTGATACAAGTAAGATTGGTACATATGAAGTTACTTATAGTGCCCAAGATAATATGAAGAATAAGACAACAGTTATTAGAAAAGTTAATGTTGTTCAAAAGTTGAATACCACAATAAAACAGGAAATAGGAGAAAACGGAATATATAAAGGATATGCCGTTAATAATTATTTTAGATTTTCTGGAATGTTATTTAGAATTGTTGGTTTAGATGGAGATAATATTAAAATTGTAACTGCTAATGATGTTGCGAATGTTAATTATGATGGAATTGATGAGTGGTTAGATTATTTCTATGAACATATTGCTGATAGTTCTAAAAAGTATTTAGTTAAAAACAAATATTGTTATGGTGATATAGCAAGTAATAACATTCATGGTAATACAGAATGCCCTAATAAAACGAAGGATAAATATGTCTATATTCTATCAAATAAAGAAATAAATGAAAGTCGTGATGAAGCAGGTAAAACATATTTGTTGTCATCAACAATAACATGGACTGCAAATGCAAGTGATAAAGAGACAGCGTGGGCAGTTAAAGATTTATTTATAAATGGAACTCAAACAATGGGATTTCAGCGTGAATATAATTTTGGTATTCGTCCAGTGCTAACTATAAAAGGAGATTCACTTATAGTTTCTGGAGATGGAAGTGTTAAGAATCCATATTCATTAGGAGAACTTCCTAAGGCTAAAGCTGATGAATTTTTAAATACAAGATATTCTGGAGAATACTTAACTTATTCTGGTTATACTTGGCGAATTATTGAGTCTGATACTGATGGTACAACTAAGGTGATTGCAGAAACACCAATTAATCTTGCTACTGATAAACAAACCATAATGTATGAAACAGATGGAGAAGTACAAATTTATAATCCTACCGAAAAAGGAAATATTGGTTATACAATAAATAAAAAAGTTGGAGATACAGTTAATGAAAAATATTTTGTTACTAAAGAAGTAACTGTTCCAATTTATAAAACTGTTGCTAAATACAAAGAAGAAATTAAATCTAAAAAATATAAAGTTAAGTTTGCTGCCCCAAATATGTATGAAATGCATACAGCATCAAAAGGTGAAGTAAGTTGGGGTTATTGGTTAATAAACTCATCTGAGCAGGAATATCGTAAATATTTTATTTCAAATATAGGAATAGTCGTTTATGTTCAAACTCCTACAAGTTTTGAACAATATGTAAGACCTGTTGGTTACCTAGATAAAAAAGTTAAAATAGTATCTGGATCGGGAACAGAATTGGATCCGTATAAAATATCTAAATAGAAGGAAGCAGTAAATATGAAAAAGAAAAGAAACAACAAAAAACTGGCTGTATTTATTATTGCAAGTATTTCCATTACTATTGTTATAATTATTTTACTTATAAATTTATTAAGTAAATTATTAATAGAAGAAAAACAATACAAAATTGAATCACGTATTGAAGAATTGGCCGAATATGAAAAAAATAATGTACAGTCACAAACATTGAGTTGGTTAAAAGTACAAGGTACAAATATTGACTATCCAGTATTATATTTTGAAAATGAAGAAGAATTATTAAATCAAAAAGGTGATTATTTATGGGGATTGGAAAATCCTGATGAACCGTTAAGACGGACCGTAGTTTTAGGTCATAATATTAGAAATGTTTCTAGTAATCCATTAATAACTTATAAAAATCATACACGTTTTGAACAACTTCTATCATTTATTTATTATGATTTTGCTAAAGATAATCAATATATCCAATATACAAGAGATGGAAAAGATTATTTGTATAAAATATTTTCTGTAAGCTTTATTGAAGATAAAGATCTTATTTATTACGGAAATTTAACAGACAATGAGTTTAGAGAATATATAGATCATTCCCTTGATAACAGCTATTTCGACTATAATGAAGAAATAACTGATGATGATAAAATAATTACCTTAATAACTTGCACTAGATTTTTTCAACAACAAGATGCAGAATACAAATTTAAAATCGAAGGAAAGTTAGTCAACTCTGAAGAAAAAAATTTGAATTCAAAAGTCGATAAAAAAGACAATTATAAGGAAATAGAGGATATACTGAAAGGTGGAGAAGTAAATGAACAAAACGCATAAAAGAATATTTGGGGTTATTCTAGTGTTAATTATTTTAACAACATTTTGGCATGTGGGAATGTTAGTTGATGCAAAAAATGCAGACGATCCTAATATAGAAGAAAAGCCAGGAAATGTTGTTAAAGGACAATGTAATACAGTTGTTGCTGGTTCACGTTACAAGTTTCAAACAGATGTCAATGGTAATGTCATTACACTTAGTACTACATCAAAAGGAGTTTTTGATGTCTATGTATTTGAAATAAATCGTGATGCAAATGGTAATGAAACAGCAAATCTAGTAGATAAACTACTATTAGGAAAAGATAGTGGTGAAGGACAAAGTGTTATTAATTGGCCATATAAAATAACTAATACTTTTGTAACATATGAATTTGTTTATACTTTAAAATATGATGATGATGTTTGCAATGGAAATGGAAATGGACAATTATTAAGAGATGAAAATGGAAGTTGGAAAACAACTACTGAAAATACTTATATTTTTGCTTCTCAAATAGATATTGCTCCTCCAACAGATGGAATGCTTTTATCAAATTCAAGTTATAATACAATTTGTAAGGCATTTAGAGAAGGAAATTTTGGAGCATATAAAAAGCAATTTGAAACTGCTGGTCTTGGTGAAGCTGATTTTAATCAGTATAGAGAGGCTGCGAGAGCTAAATTTTTATATTGTGATTCACCACAAGTACAAGTAGATTTTAAAGAAAAAGAAGTTGCTATGATGATTAGAAATGCTATTGCTTCAGTTAAAATAGCAAATCTTGGAACAACTGGTAGTATAAATGGTCCTCCAAATTCTGAAGGATTAACAATAATTGGACAGGATGAGTCAACTGATTTAACTGATAAACCACTTACTTGTCCAGCGTATCAAAATGTAAATGGTGCACAAATTCCTAATTCAAGTAGTACTGTAAAAACATATTATAAAACAGTGACAACAATAACTGATTATGATGTTTATCAATCTATACCAGGAAATGATGCACAATGTAAAAAAGTATGTGAAGAAACAGTAACAGTTAATTATGGTCCTCCGGTTGCTAGTAAGGCAGGTCTATGCTTTGAATATAAAGTAAAAGTTGAAAGTAAATTAAATTGTATGACTGAGTATATTGGTGACGAACCTACAATTGATGACTATAAAGTATGTACTCCTTCGGCTGGATGTAATTCTGGTCATTTGCATATGTTCTCAGGTGGCCCTGATGTTGATTTTGATAGTTGTATTAATTCTTGTGATGGTGGTAAATATAGCCAAAAATGTATTGATAAATGTTATGATGATGTATATGAAGATAGCGGATTTTTAGCAATAAGCTATGCTGATAAGATTAATGCTACTCAAATTGCTAAGAAAAATAATTGTTTGTCTGATAATCTTTCAGATGAGATGAAAGAATATTGTAGTTTGTTAAAGGATCAAGAAAGAATTCAAAAAATCGATAGGTCAGAATGGTCATCTTACTTTGAAAAACTAAAAAAAGCTGCAATTGAAGCTGGAACTGGATATTATTATGTTTCTGGTGGACAAATTAAGTGGAAGATGGGACAAAATGGTTACTGGGATGAAGTTGGTAGATATTACGTAGTAAACCATCCTGAGGATGCAGTACCTTCAGCAGCTTACTATCTAGCACCTAGCTATAATAGTGTTTTAAAGAGTAAATATAGAAGAGGTAAGACAGCTGATGGTTTCTTAAGAAACAATTATGGAAATTCTTATTGTGGAGCTCGTTGTGATTGGTTAGGCTGTAGTAACGCTAAGAAGAATGGTTATTATAAAAATGGTTATCCAGATAATCCAGGTATTGCAACAAATAGAGAATTCTTAAATTATGATGATGCTGCAGATGTTTATAAGAGTGATTGGGAAAAATATGAAGCAGCTGTTAAAGAATGTAAAGCTGCTGCTGCATGTACAAGTAATACGTCTGAATTTACAATAAAAGTTAATAATAAAACTAAATCTAATCCAGATGCTGATAATTGGATTGAATATCATGCTTCAATTTCTGAAAATGGTACTTTAAATGGTACAACTGTAAATGGTAAACCACTATCAGATACTACAATTATTTTAGATCGTAGTGGATGTTATGGTGAGAATGGTAAAGATGGTAAAGTTGAATATATGACTGAATGGAGTTTCCCTGGAACATGGGTTAATAACAAAACTGGTAAAATTAGTTATCAACCAAATAATGGTAATGCATGGCATTTGAAAAAGGAAAAATTCTGTACTAACCTAGATTCAAAATATGTAAATACTGATTGGTGGGTTCAACGTATTTTACATCCAAATACTAATGTTGCTGAGGCAGATAAAGCTTTAATTGATGAATATAATATTCAAGCATTAGCTAAGGATTTTGGTTATTTCCAATGGGATTTAAAAGTTAATTGTTTTTATGCATTATATGATTCACCATTCCCAGATGATGGTAAATCAGATGATAATAAGCCATTATCATATAAGTCTAGGTCAGTTGATTTAAAAGATATATTCCCTAATATGGATGATGAGTCTGCAACAAATAATCCAAATGAAACTGGTCGTGAACCTGGATTTAACTGGACTGATTCTGCATCAAATATTAAAAATGAAGATTATGAAGTTACACCAGGAGCATTATATTCAGCAATTCAAGCTCGTGGAAATGAAATTTATGCTGATGATAAAAAAGATTTATATCTAGATTATGAATTCTATTTAACTCCTTCTGATCTTAATAAAATAAGAAGATATTCTAAACAAGAAGCTAATGGAAATTACAGTCAATTCCCAGGTAGAATTAATGTTGCTAATGGTATTGCTTTCTATAAGAGTGCATTATTTAGAAGTGATAGTACAAGTTCATATAGATTAGAGCCAGATAGTATTATTACACTTGGTGCTTTAGGAGTAAATAATCAGGAACGTAAAGATAGTAATAAACCTGAAACATTTACAAATACTTATACAGCACTTTTAAAACAAAGTAGAGAAGAATACTTAAGTTATTTATCAGGAGGTAATAAATAATGAACAAAGGAATGTTAACAGTTGGTATTATTATACTTGCTTTAATTGGATTGTTGTTAATCAATGTTATTTCTAATTATTCAACAGGTAGTGAACTTGACTATTATTTAGTAAAGGAGACTGCTGAAGCTGCAATGGAAGACGCGATAGACGTAAAGTACTATCGCGACAACTATGCGCTTAGAATGGATAAAGACAAATTTGTTGAAAGTTTTTTAAGAAGATTTGCTGATAGTGTTGATAATACAAGATATTATAGAATTGGTTTTTATGATTTAAACGAAGTTCCACCAAAGGTTAGTATTAAAGTTGATTCTGCTACAGTATTAAGCTTTGATAGTCAAAATTTATTAATGACAACTACTTATGATGGAATTGTTGAAAGTAATAGAAAAGAAGATGAATTTGTAACTCAAGCTAATTCAGATAATACTAATGAAATTGGTAATCCAGTTACAGAAGAAAATTATGATTATTAATATGAATAAGTTTTAGAGAGTGAGGACATAAAATGGGGAATAATAAAGGAGTAATAAGAAGAATATTACAAGATAAAAATACCGTAACATTGCTTGGTGTAGTAGCAGCAATACTTGTATTAATTATTGGATATAATACTCGTGTTAGACAAGCAATTAACCCAATAACTGTACCATGTGCTAGAGAGACTATTAAAGGTGGAATTCAAATTACAGAGGATTTGGTTACATCTTGCCAGATTCCACAATCGATGATTCGAGGAAGTATTTTAAGAAATCAAGCACAAGTTATTGATAAATATAGTAGATCAGATAGTATTATTCCAGAAGGAAGTTTCTTCTATGAAACTGCTGTCGTTGAGGAAGAACAATTACCTGCAAATATTATTTTAAAATATCCTAAAGGTTATGTTTTGTATAATATGAGTGTTACAACAGCATCTACTTATGGTAATTCAATTTATCCAGAAAACTATATTGATATTTATCTAAAAGCAGTAAGTAGATACGAAGAAGGAATTACTTCTAAAGAAGAAGCTGATCGTATTATGTTAGGTAAGTTAGTTGAAAACGTTAAAGTTTTAGCTGTTAAGGATGCAAGTGGTCAACCAGTATTTGCTAACTTAGATGAACAAAGAACACCTGCAATGATAGTATTTGCGGTACCTGAAGAATATTATATTTTACTTAAAAAAGCAGAATTTTTAAGAAATTATGATACAACATTAATTCCTGTTCCAACAAATGAAAGCTTTGAAGATGAACCAGGAGAAGTTGCTATTAGTAGTGAAAGCTTAAAGAATTGGATTAATAGAGTTACTGTTTGGACAGAAGATTAAAAAATAAAAAGAATAAAAGAGAAAAGAGTGGGTTAAATGAACGTAAACATATTTGATAAATTGGACTTTGGTCCTTTTAGATCTTTATTAGATAATGATGATATTACTGATATTTCTTTTGATAATAATGGGCAGATATGGATTCGTTCATTAACTCAGGGTTCTCTTAGAGTAGAAGTAAATGGTGCTACACCAGAGTTTGTTGAAAAACTTGCTTTTCAATGTTCTAATGTTATGGGAACAACGTTTAATAATGCTAAACCATTTTTGGATGCAGAGTCTGCAGAATTACGTTTGAACTTTGTTCATCCATCAATTGCGACTAATGGAATAGCCATGGTTATTCGTAAAACTCCAGCTAAGATTAGATTAGAGAAAGAAAAGTTAATAAATGAGGATTATTTTACTCAAGATATTCATGATATTTTAATTAAATGTGTTGAAGGACATTGTAATATTATTGTTTCTGGAGAAACTGGTTCTGGTAAAACAGAGTTTGTTAAATATTTAGCTAGTCATACTAAAGTAAATGAAAAAATTATTACAATTGAAGATACACTTGAATTGCATTTAGATAAGATTTTCCCTCAACGCGATATAGTTGCTATGAAGACAAATAATGTGGCTAGTTATACAGATGTTTTAGTTACTTGTATGAGACAGAATCCTAAATGGATTTTACTTTCAGAGGTACGTAGTGCTGAAGCTGTATCGGCAGTTAGAAATTCAATTTCATCAGGACATAATATTTTATCAACAATTCATGCTGATAAAGCTTCAGCTATTCCATATCGTCTATATAGTTTGATGGAAACAGATCTTGATGTTAATCAATTTTTATCAACAATATATCGTTATATTCAATTAGGTGTTCATATTAGAGCATACTATAGTAAAGAAAGAGGAAAGTTTCATCGTGAAGTTGATGAAGTAGTAGAATTTTATGTTGATGAGAATAATCAACCTCAGAGTAGAGTAATTTATCAAAAAATATTTGGTAAGGAACCTATTCTTAGAAAACCAAGTCAACATTTACTTGATTATTTAGAGAATCAAAATATTGATATATTATCTGTTACTAATAATATGGTTGATGATCCGTTTGATGAAAATGAAGAAGGTGCTGAAACTGCACAAGAAGTTACTAATAGTAGTTATATAGAAGATAATGCTGAAAATAAAAATCAAGTTGTTCAAAATAATGAATACTCTGATACTGTTGTTACAGTACCTAGTGCAAGTGATTATGAACAAGTTGCAGAAGCTAATGTTTCATTATCTAATATGGTTGTAGGAGATGAACAGCAAATGACAGCTGGTACATATATACCTCAACAACCATTGCAAGTACAAGTACCTATGCAATCAGCAGTTGCTGAACAGATTCCAGTCGCAGTACAAGTTACTCCTCAACAACAAGTTATAACGGATGTTGTTCAACAAGTACAGATGCCTAGTCAGGTTATTCAGACTATGCCAAACCAACAAGTATTAGTATCTCAACAAATACCTAATCAAGTTCCAGTTAATGTTGCTAATACTTCTCAACCTATAAATAGTTCTGTATTACCATTTATCCCTCAAATTGAAGGGACTCAACCACAAGGAAATGCTTAGGCGGAAGGAGTGAAAAGTATGTACTTTTTTGAAGAATTGGTTATTATTTTGATTATTGCTTTTCTCGTTATAGCATATAGAAATTATAAGGGACAGAATGTACACAAATTTATTACTGAACAAGTTGAAGCAATGTATGATAAATTTGCACCATATTCATTTAAAATTGTAAGAGAAAAGACAAAAGAGTTAGGACAGGAATATACAGCAAAACAATATACAGTTCAAATAGCAGTTATTTCTATTTTTACAGGGGTAGTAACATATCTTTACTTTTATAATTTGATTATTTGTATAGTATATATTATTATAGCTATTATGTTTGTTCCATACTTATCTTATTTAAGATGCAAAAGAATATATAGTGAATTTATTTTTGAACAAATTCAAGTATATACTTCAAACGTTATTATGGAATTTGCAACTACACAATCATTTGTTAAAGCCTTAGAAGGTGTAAGAAATTCTGGTATTTTAGAGAATCCAGTTAAAAGAGATGTTGACTATATGATTGAACTTGCTTATCAAAATGGTAGTATCGATGAGTCACTTGATTATATGACTAAAATTTATCCATTTTATATTGTAAAAAATATGCATCAATTATTTTTGCAAATTACTAAAGAAGGTGCTCAAAATTCAGCTGATTCATTGGATAATATGCAACTTGATATTGATATGCTTGTTGAAGGAGTATATCGTGATAGAATTGAAAGAGCATCATTTCATAAATCATTTTTACAGTTTGGAATAATGCTTTATTTGATGGTAATGCTTGTTCAATATTTATTAGGTAGAGAAACTTATTTAATACTTTTGGATAGATGGTATGTAAAATTATTGTTGCATGGTGTTATAATTATTAATTCTTATTTCCTATTGAATGGAGAAAAATACTATAATGAGAATGTAGGTGCTGAATAATGGAAGCCTTAGTAGTTGGAGCAATTATATTAGGAATATTTTTTTATAATAATACTATTGATAGAAAAAAATTTATAATTGATAATGAAAAATTTTTTCAAGTATTTAGAGAAGAAGATTATA
This sequence comes from uncultured Bacilli bacterium, assembly GCA_944358435.1. GTDB lineage: Bacteria > Bacillota_I > Bacilli_A > RF39 > UBA660 > CAG-877. The sequence goes on from CALVRD010000004.1 coordinate 30,271, forward strand.
CGTTCTTAGTTTATGCTAAGTATGGTGAAGATGCCGATGCTGATCAGTTATATATTAGAAGAACTTTATATGCAATTTTAACTTTCTTTGTTGTTTTAGGATTTACTATAAGTAGTAATTCAACAGGAAGTTTATTTAATTCACAGTTTTTCTTAAACTTAGTTTTATCATTTGTAGTTGCTGTATTAATATTTAAAATGCCATATGTACAGTTAAAGAAATTTTACAAAGCACACTTACATGAAATTGATATTATGTTACCGTATTATTTAAAAAGTTTAGAGATTTTAATTCAACATTATACGGTTCCAGTAGCACTTGGTAAATCAATTAATGATGCTCCAGATATATTTAAACCTGGTCTTAGAATTTTAATTGATAAAATAAATGCAGGAGATTCAACGATTGATCCATATATGGAATTTGCTAATACTTATCCTGTAAGAGATTCTATGAGAATGATGCGTTTGTTATATCGTTTAGGAATTGGTTCTCAAGAAAAAAAGCAGGAAAGATTATTGATGTTTTCAAGAACTGTATCTAATCTTCAACATAAAGCTAGAGAAACTAAATATAAGGAACGTTTAGGTCATATGGAAAATCAAACTATGATTATGCTTGTCGTAACTGGTGTTGGAGTAATGTTAATTATTTTAATATCAATGATGTTGATGTTTAGTATGTAAAGATAATATATAAATATTGTTAATTATATAAATATTTGTTATACTATAAATGTATAGTAGAAAGGAGATTTTATAATGAAAGCAGCGACAGGAGAATTAAATTTAACAGTAATTACACTTATAGCTATTGCAGCTGTAATTGGCTTTTTTTGGCTAATGTGGCCTTCAATTCAAAGTTCAATTAATTCACAATGGGCAAATATTTCTGGTGGAATGATTGTTCAACAAAGATAAATAAAAGGGGCGATATGGAATGCGTGATGCGTTTGGTGGAATTGTAAATATTACTATCATAATTGTTTTCTTAGTAATCGTAAGTGGTTATTTAGCATTTAATGTTAATTATACAAAGGCTTTCCGTGTAAAAAATAAAATTATCACCACAATTGAACAATATGAGGGTAATTGTTCAATGATAAATGGTGCTTGTGATCAAGCTATTACAAATTATATGCGTGATATTGGTTATAGTGTTCAAACTGATTTCGCTTTAGATGGTTATACTTGTCGTAATGGTTATTGTATACAAGAAGTAACTGCGGAAAATAATACTGATGATACAATAGTTTTTGAAAATAATGATGGTAAGGTTTACTATAAAGTTGTAACTGTTATATATATTGATATACCAATTATAAATAAGATTATGCCACAACTGAAGGTTTTTCAAGTATCTGGAACAACTAAAGTATTTAGACCAACAAGGTGATATAGATGAACGTTATAGTAGCAAATGATAGACAAGTAGAACTATCTAAAATTGATATTGATACAATAAAAAGTATATCTGGAACATTTGAACCACAAGTATTAGTTGAAATGTTTAGAACTTTCTTTTTTAATAAAATGGTTTTAGATGTAACAGCTCTTAAAAATTATGAGAGTGTAAATAGTTATAGAACATTAATAAGTGGTTTAGATGCTGAAAAAATAATATTTTATTTACCAGAAAATACAAACTTATGTACATCAAGTTTTTTATCACAGTTAATAAATATTGGTATATATAATTTTACAACTAACTTAGAAGGTGTAAAATACTTAATAAAGCATTCTAATTCCTTTAAAGAGGTTGAACATATTTTAACCTTAGCAAATAATCGTCCTACAATAGAAACCCCTAAAGAACATGTAGATCCTTATACAGTAGGATTAAATAGTAATGTTAATGTTAGTGTGGGTCCTAAAATTATTGGTATAAAGAATTTAACAAAACAAGGTGGAGCAACAACTTTTACTTATATGCTTAAGAATGAGTTGTCTGCTGTGTTAGGAAGAAATACTGTTCTAGCAATTGAAATAGATAAAAATGATTTTCATGTCTTTAATGATAAAGAAATGATTTCTGCAAATAGAAATGATGTTAGATCTATTATAAGAAAATCAAGCAATTACCAGGTAATTTTAATTGATTTAAATGAATTTCCTGATTTAAGTATTTGCAGTGATATATATTATTTACTAGAACCTAGTATTATTAAACTTAATAAATTAATAAGAAGAGATAGTAATATTTTTGAAAAGATGAGAGGGAAAAAATTAGTTCTTAATCAAAGCCTTCTTTCTGAAAAAGACATTACTGATTTTGAATATGAAGCTAAGACTGATGTTTTTTATAATATGCCACCTCTTGATGATCGTAAAAGAAATGAAGCTATGAAAAATTTTCTATACAAAGCTGGTTTTATTACTGGTGAGATTAAAGAAAATTCAACTAAAGTGTTTGGTTTATTTAGAAGGTAATAATTGACAAAAAAAAATATATAAGATATTATATTGATAGCGAAGGAGAGGTATTTATGTCAAGTTTATTTCAAATTGGTATAGGTGGATCAGTTGGTGGTGCTTGTCAAGGATTGGAACCACTAATTAGAATTTTAAAAGGTGTACTTAAATATGTTGCTATTATAATTCCAATTGCATTAATGTTATTTGGAATTATAGATTTAGGTAAAGCAGTAATTGCTAGTGATGAAAAAGAAGTTAAGAGTGCACAATCTAGATTAATTAAAAGAGTTGTTTACGCAATTGTAATATTCTTAGTACCAAGTCTTATTTCATTAGTGATGAACCTTGTAGCTCTAGGAGCTGACCAAAGTGAAACTAATACTACTGATTGGGCAAGTTGCTGGAATAGTGTATACATCGTAAATAAATAATTATAATTATTTATATGGGCAATGTTTGTCATTGTTCTTTTTTTTGACTTTTTTAGTAGAAAATTTTATTTGTTCTGTAATTTCAGGTGCGAAGTGAGAAAGATAAAATTTTTTTTATTTTTTGTGTAATTTATTATAATTTGTTTTACATTAAAATTTTTAAAAAATATGTTTTTTTTAATTATTTATTTGTTAAAATATTTGCATTTTATTTACTTGTTCTTGCATTAGAATTAAAAGCGTTATATACTTATAATAAAGGTGGGGCAGATAGCTATGAAGAGATTAGATTATAAGTTAATTAGTATTATTATTATAATCTTATTTTTTATGGTGATTTGTGTCAGTTTTGGTTATGCGGCACTTAGTTCATCATTGAAAGTTAGCTTTGGAAGTACAACTCAGATTAAGACAACATGGGATATTGGTTTTGAGAATGCAACTGTTAATGGTGTAGCAAGTGGTAATGATGTTTCAAAAATTAGTTGTGGAAGTGCTACGGCAACGTCTGCGACAGTTTTTGGAATTAATATGACACTTGCTAATCCTGGTGATAAGTGTTCTTATACTTTTACTGTTGTTAATAGTGGAAATATTGGAGCTAAAATAAGTGCAATTACGCCAACGAAGCCGGCTGCTACTACCTGTGAAACATTAAGTGGTTCAACTATGATTTGTGGAAACATTACGTATAAGTTAAGATATGACTCTGCAAATAGTACAAATCTATTAAATGTAGGCGATGTTCTTGATGGAGAAAGTCAAAGGTTGGTTGTACTTACTGCCGAGTATAGTGGTGAAACAGCTGAAGCTGATGATTTTTATCAAGATGGCTTTAAATTTACTATTAATTATGTACAAGGTTAAACAGATTTAGTTGAATTATTTTTTTTGTTACACATAGTAAAAAGATTCTATTTGAAAAAAATTTAAAGGAGCGTGTGGAAAAAATGACAAATGGAAGAAAAGAAATGTATATTATTATTGGACTATTAGCTGTAGCAGTTGTTGGTTTATCAGTTGGTTATGCAGCGCTTAGTTCAACGTTAGAAACTACAGTTGGAAAGGTTACTCAATCTAATCTTAAATGGTCTATTGCCTTTGAAGGTTCAACTGCAAGTGCAGAAGAAGAGGGTACAAGTTCAACTGGAAGAAGTTGTGGTGTTGCTACAATTAGTGGTACTCAAGTTACTGTAGCTGATACTAAGGTATCTAAGCCAGGCGATAAATGTACTTATACTCTTAAAGTAGTAAATTCTGGTGGAATTGATGCTTCTTTAACTACAATTACACCTGTTAAGCCTACTGGTTCAGATGTTACATGTGATACTGCAGATGGTGGAAATATGGTATGTGGAAATGTCACTTATAAATTGACTAGTGATGCTTCTGGTGATACTGTGTTAGAAAATGATACTACAGTAACTGCTGGTTCTGGTCAAACAATGTATTTAGTAGTTTCATATACTGGTGCTGGACTTAACGAATCTGAGGTTGTACAAACTGGTGCTGGATTCACATTAGTTTATAATCAAAAATAAAAATAGTGAAGGAGAATTAAAATGACAAAAGGAAGAATAAATGTATATTATGTTATTATTACAGTTTTATCATTAGCTATTGTTGGATTATCTGTAGGTTATGCTGCACTTAGTACAACATTAAAGGTTACATTTGGTAATGTAACACAAGCAGTTAATACATGGAATGTTGGTTTTAAACCTGGAAGTGTAACGGCTGAAGTTGGTGGAACAAGTGATACAGGAAGAGTTTGCGGTAATGCAACTGTTACTACTAATACTGCAACTGTTGATGCTGCTACTTTATCAAAACCTGGAGATAGTTGTACTTATGCTTTAACTATTGAAAACAAGGGATCAATTGCTGCAAATTTAGCATCAATTACTCCTACATATCCTGGAGAAACTTCTTGTACTACAAGTGGAGCTAGTATGGTATGTGGAAATATTACTTATAAATTAACTACTGATTCATCTGGAAATGATTTATTAACAGCTCCAAAAACTTTAGCTGCAACTTCTGGAACTTTACCTATCTATTTGGTTGTTGAATATACTGGTGAAGATTTATCAGAAAGTGCTTCTCCTCAAACTAATGCTTCATTTACATTAACGTATAATCAAGCATAATTGGATATGCAAAGAGATAGAAAAACTGAAGTTTATTATGTTACTATTGGAATATTAGTTTTTGCGGTTTTAATGCTAGGAGTCGCTTATGCATCACTTAATTCAACTCTTAAGAAATCATCCGCTTTTGCCCATCCATTTGTGGCAACGTGGGATGTTGGTTTTGAACCTGGTAAAGTTTTAGGAAAATCACTTAGTTATTCAGCTGGTAATAATAAAAGTTGTGGTTCAATTGATGTTACTGAGAACATAGTTAGTATTGGTAATTTGGGATTAAATACCCCTGGATATGGTTGCAGTTATGCTTTAAAAATTCGAAATCGTGGATCGGTTTCTGCAAAAATTGATGAAATTATTTCAAGTCAACCTTCTGGTAAAACTTGTAGTGTTAAAGAAGATTCTATTATGACGTGTGGTAATTTAACATATAAATTAACATATGACTATGGTGGTAAGAAATTACTTACTACTGGGGATAGATTGGATGCTCAAATTGGTGTTTTGCCGGTATATCTAATTATTATGTACTCAGGATCAGATATTGAAAACAATGATATACAAGTGGGTGCTTCATTTACTTTGATTTATAATCAAGTATAAAGAAAGGAAGAATTACTATGAAAAGTCAATATACTAAAATGCTTCTAGTTCAATTGTTTTTAATAGTATTTTTCCTTTTCAATTTTATTATAGATAGGTTTTATAATACTTATTTATATTTAGTGGAGTTATTAATAATTGGACTCGTATTTTGGAAAGTTGTTGGTACAGAAAAAAGGTCCGATAAGACTAAAACAGATTTGTTGTTACTTATTATAATTGCTACTATTTCTTATTATGTATTTACTTACTTTATAGGGTTTTTCATTGGATTTATTTATACTACTTATAGTAGAAGATTTCTAGGAATTGTTAGGAATATAATTTTAGTAGTTGCATTTATATTACTTAATGAATCAATACGTGAAATGATTATTAAAAAGTCTAGATATTACTTTTCACTTATTATTTCATCAGTATTTGTTTTTACTGCATTAGAACTAGTTACTAATGTAACTTTAATGAATATTAATACAAAAGAAGATGTTTTAAGGGTATTTTTGACACTTGTTGTTCCAATTTTTGTTAAAAATATATTTTTAACTTTTTCAACTTATACTACGGATAAATTTAATAGTATAATTTATCAATTATTAATGATGGTTCCTAATTATTTGGTACCAGTTTTTCCAGATTTTGGTGAATATATTACTGTTACTTTGTTAACTATTCAGCCAATTATAACAATGGTTGTAGCACTTAGAATTTTGTATTTTAAAAGGGAGAAAGTTCAAAATACTAAGAAATATATGGTTTTTAAAAATTTTCAGAAAATCTTTTTAACCTTTTTACTATTATTCTTAGTACTTGTTGTTTATTTAATTAGTGGTTTTGGCAGACATATTACTTTGGCAATTGGCTCTGCTTCAATGACTGGAACTTTTAGTAAAGGTGATTTAGTTTTTATTGATAAGAAAAAGGCAGCTTATGAAAAGGGTGATATTATTGCATTTAGACAAGAAAATACAGTAATTGTTCATAGAATTATTGAAGTAATTTCTAATGATGATAATTTTTATTATTTGACTAAAGGTGATGCAAATAATGGTGAAGATGTTTGGGTATTAAAAGAGGAAGACATTATTGGAAAATATATTGGTAAAATTAAGTGGGTTGGTTGGCCAACAGTTTTATTAAGTGAGCTAGTTCACGGATAGAATTTAATTAAAGATAAAAGGTGAGATACTATGAAACAAAATGATAGCGATAATTTGAATATTAATAATGATATAGAAACATTGTCATTTGATGATATGTCAAGAAAAAATGATGATACTACCTCATTACCTATGCAAGACATTATTTCAGAATCAGCACCAGAGGATTTAACTATCCAAACAGATGTTCATACATTTAATAATGTCGAAAATGTCAATGCTGTTGAGTTTCCTGAACAAAGCATTTATGATGCATCTATTTCTACAGATACTAAAAAGGAAGCAAATAATTTATCTAAAAATGATATACCTAATAATAGTGGTAATCGTTCTACTAAATATGTTAGTTATGAGAAGAGAATGCTTTTCTTAGTGTTTTCATCAGTAGCTTGCTTATTACTTTCTATAGTTTCTATTAATTTAGCTAGTACTTTTTATGATAAGAGTTTAGTTAATTATACTGTTAGTAGTTCATCAAGTTATAATGTTTGTCTTTCAGAAAATGAATATTACGAATCTGAATGTTTAGATGAAGGATTTGAATATATTTCTGCTCTTGTTAAGAGTATGAAAGGTAATTTTACATATGATGAGGTGTATACTGCTAAAACTAAATATGATTATTCATATTATGTAATGGCTGATGTAAAGATTTTTAATGGTGAAAATGAAGAAAAAGTATTATATAAAAATAGTGAATTATTAGGTGAAAAAAAGCATATTACTGGTAGTGATAAAAACGTCAAAATACATGCTGATGTTGAAATTCCATTTATAAAATATAGAGATTTTGTTATTGGTTATATTAATAAATATTCACTAGTTTCTAGTGGAGAAGTAGAGATTTCTTTATATTTGGAAAGTGAGAGAGGAGTTCAAAAAATTTCTAGTTTAGTTATTCCTCTTACAAATCAAACATTTACTATTGGAAAGACTGCATTTACAAATAATGGTTTAGTTGAAAATACAATTGATTCTAATTATAGAAATGCATTTATATTCTTTTTAACTTTGGCTTTGTTATTTGTTATACTTGGAATGGTAGCATTAGTATTATTAATTTTATTCTTTATTAAGACTTCTAAACCTGTAAAGCCTTATCAAAAGGAACTTGCAAGATTATTAAAAGAATATGATTGTGTTATTGCAGAAACTAAAGTTGCTAACATTAAATTTACTAATAAAAAGATGTGTAAAGTTAAAAGCTTTTTAGAGTTATTAGATATAAGAGATACTTTAGAAAAACCAATTCTTTATGAAAGAGTAAATAATGTTAAAAGCAATTTCTATGTAGAAGATGTTGATACTGTTTATATTTATGTAATGAAGGAAGCTGACTTTATTAATAACAAGAAGACTAAATAATTATTTTTCAATGGTTTTATATAATGATAATTTATTAAATAAAGAACTGACAAGGGGTAATTCTCTTGTTAGTTTTTGTTTGTGATATTTACTTGTAATAATAAAAAAAATAATATATACTTTTAATAGAAAATAAGACTAGAAATGAGGCATGAATATGAATAAAAAATTAACTAATAAAAAGGTGATTTTTTATATGATACTAATGATTTTTGTAATAACTTCGATGATTAGTATTGGTTTTTCTGCTTTAGATTCAAGTCTTTCGGTAACCGGTGATTTAGTATATAGAAAAGATGAAAATATTAGAATTACTGGATTAAAAGTAAGTGATCAAAAAGATAATGCTTCAAATATATATACTCCAAAGTATACAACTAACAAGTTGATAGTAGGGATAAATCTTCCTAATATAGATTCAGAAATAACTTATGAGATTGATATAACAAATTACTCAAGTAGTAATATGTGTTTAGAAAGTATTAATAATTTAATCTATAGTAATGAGTTAATTGAATATGAAATAGTAAATCTTGATTATAATCAAAAGATACCTGGAGGTGGGTATTTACTAAAGGCAAATATTACCTTTAGATATAAAGATAAATCGATATTACCAACTAACACAAAATTAGATGCAACTATTCAATTTAATTTCAAAGAATATATTTCAGGTTCTTTAATAACTTCCTATAGTTGTGCTAATGTAAATAGTGGTTTAGCTCCTTATAATTTCACTTATACTGGAAATTGTGAGGTAATAGATGATGGAGATAATAACTGGAGGGTAAAGTTCTTAACTAGTGGTAATTTATCTTTTAATAATTTAGCTAATGCTAGTGATGGTATTGATGTTTTCCTTGTTGGTGGAGGCGGTGCCGGAGGTAAAGGAAAAACTGGTTATATTAATAATTCAGACCATGGTTCCGGTGGCGGAGGTGGAGGCAGTGGCTATACTGCGACCTATAAGAATATTAATATAGATACACAAACTTATGAAATTGTAATTGGTGATGGAGGTACTTCTCCTTCCCAAAATGGAAATGATACAACAGGATTTGGTTTTACTGTAAAAGGTGGTAAAGGCGGTGTAAGTACAAGTGATTACGGTACGCCAGGAGCTGGTGGTATTGGTGGATCAAATGGTGGCTTTGGTGCTCAGTATAAAGTCAAAGGTACAGCTCCTGGAAGTGATGGTAATCCAGGTCAAGGAACAACTACTCGTGAATTTGGCGAATCAACTGGCATATTATATGCCGGTGGCGGCGGCGGTGGAGTAGGACGAAATTGGAATAGCGGTTCTTCACCAGTTGTACCTGGCGGTGATGGAGGTGGAGGAAAATCTGGCGAAGCTGGTGTCCAAAATACTGGCGGCGGTGGTGGAGGTGGTAATTATAATGGTTCCCAAAAACCAGCTAATGGTGGTTCTGGTATAGTTATAATTAGAAACTCTCGAACTACTATTGCTGATAATAAAAATACCATACCTAAATTTACTTATACTGGTAAATATGAAATTGTAGATGATAATGACAACATAATTGGTGTATCGGAAGGTAATTGGAAAATAAGATTTTTAACTTCTGGAACTTTAACTATAACCGATCTTCGTAGTGCCGCTAATGGAGTTGATATATTCTTAGTGGGTGGCGGCGGTGCCGGAGGCAACGGAGATACTGGTTATATTAATGATTCAGACCATGGTTCAGGTGGTGGTGGTGGAGGTAGTGGTTATACTGCAACCTATAAGAATATTAATATAAATACACAAACTTATGAAATTGTAATTGGTGATGGAGGTACTTCTCCTTCCAAAAACGGAAATGATACAACAGGATTTGGTTTTACTGTAAAAGGTGGTAAAGGCGGTGTGAGTACAAGTAATTACAATACGTCAGGAGCTGGTGGTATTGGTGGATCAAATGGTGGCTTTGGTGCTCAGTATAAAGTCAACGGTACAGCTCCTGGAAGTGATGGTAATCCAGGTCAAGGAACAACTACTCGTGAATTTGGTGAAGCAACTGGTAGATT
>CALVRD010000005.1 GCA_944358435.1 uncultured Bacilli bacterium
CCACATGGTGGTGGTGAAGGACGTGCTCCAGTAGGACGTAAAGCACCAATGACACCTTGGGGTAAACCTGCTCTTGGATTAAAGACACGTAAGAAAAAACAATCTGACAAGTTCATAGTACGTCGTCGTAATAGTAAATAAGGAAAGGATGATTAGAAAATGGCAAGAAGTTTAAAAAAGGGACCTTATGTATTCGACAGATTATTAAAAAAGGTTCAAGAATTAAATAAAATTGGAAAAAAAGAAGTCATTAAAACTTGGTCACGCCGTTCCACTATTTTTCCTGATTTTATCGGACACACATTCGCAGTTCACAATGGTAAAGAATTTATACCAGTTTATGTTACTGAAGATATGGTTGGACATAAATTAGGTGAATTTGCATTAACACGTAAATTTGGTGGACATGGTTCAGACAAAAAGAAATAAAAATAATGACTAGGAGGGTAAATATATGGAAGCAAAAGCAATTGCTAAAGGACTTAGAGTATCGCCTATTAGAGCTCGCTTAGTAGCAGACCTAATTCGTGGTAAAAATGTTCAAGAAGCATTAACCATATTGAGTAATGTTAATAATAAGTCAGCAAGACTTACAAAAAAAGTATTAGATTCTGCTATTGCTAACGCTGTTAATAATAATGGTGCAGACGCTGCAACACTTTATGTTAAAGAAGCAAGAGTAGATGCTGGTCCTGTTATGAAACGTCATTTATTCGACTCACGTTCTCATATTGGACATAAAGATCACAGAACTAGTCACATAAATATAGTAGTGGCTACAAAAAACTAATAAGGAGGTTACAAAATGGGACAAAAGGTAAATCCTAATGGACTTAGACTTGGTATCAATAAAGACTGGGAAGCAAAATGGTATGCAAATGGTACTGACTTTTCTAAGGTATTAGCTAAAGATATTAAAATTCGTGAATATTTAGAAAAAAATTTATCTAATGCTGGAATTGCTAAAGTTGAAATTGAAAGAACTGCCAAGAAATGCGAAGTTGTAATTCATACTTCTAAACCTGGTGTTATGATTGGACATGGTGGAGAAGAAATTGAAAAATTAAAGAAACAACTATCAAAGATTGCTGATGAAAATGTTCAAATTTCAATCGTTGATATTAAAAAAGCTGATTTAAATGCTCAATTAGTTGCTGACTCAATTGCAAGTCAAATTACTAACAGAGCTTCATTCCGTATGGCTCAAAAGCGTGCAATTAAAAATGCTATGAAAGCTGGAGCAAAAGGAATTAAAACAATTGTATCTGGACGTTTAGGCGGAGCTGATATGGCACGTAGCGAAGGATACACAGAAGGAACTATTCCTCTACATACTTTAAGAGCAGATGTTGATTATGCAACTGCTGAAGCTGATACAACATTTGGAAAAATCGGTGTAAAAGTATGGATTTATAAGGGAGAAATTCTAAACAAAAAGACAAAAGGAGGTAATTAATATGTTAATACCGTCAAGAACTAAATATCGTCGTGTTCATAGATTACCTTACGAAGGAAGAGCTCGTGGAAACAGAGAATTACATTTTGGAGAATACGGGCTACAAGCAAAAGAAGGAGCTTGGATTACAGCTAATCAAATCGAAGCTGCTCGTATTGCAATGACTCGTTATATGAAACGTGGTGGTAAAGTTTGGATTAATATTTTTCCACACATGCCACTAACTAAAAAGCCTATTGGTACAAGACAAGGTAAAGGTAAAGGTAATGTTGAAGGATGGGTTGCTGTAGTTAAAGAAGGCAAAATCATGTTTGAAATTTCTGGAGTTGATGAAGCAACAGCACGTGAAGCCTTACGTCTTGCCTCTCATAAATTACCAGTAGCAACAAAATTTGTAATGAAAGAAAATGGTGGTGAAGCAAATGAAGGTTAAAGAAGTTAGAGAATTATCAACAGAAGAAATCAACAAGAAATTAGTTGAAGCTAAAGAAGAACTATTCAATTTACGTTTCCAACAAGCAACTGGAAACCTAGAAAAACCTTCTAGAATTAGAGAATTAAGACACACCGTTGCAAGATATAAAACAGTTCTAAAAGAACGTGAGATTAGCGAGTAGGAGGGTAATAAAGTGGAAAAGAAAGTTAGAAAAGAATTAGTTGGAAAAGTAGTAAGTGCAACTAATAATAAAACAATTACTGTTTTAGTAGAAACTTATAAAAACCATCCGTTATATCACAAAAGAGTTAAAAGCTCAAAAAAATATTGTGTACATGATGAAAAGAATATTGCTAAGGTTGGAGATACAGTACGTATAGTAGAAACTAGACCATTATCAAAAACTAAGCATTTCTATTTAAAAGAAATCGTAAAAGAAGCAGTTATTATTTAACGCTTAGATGAGAAGGAGGAATAATCTATGTTACAACAAGAAAGCCGTATGAAAGTTGCTGACAATTCTGGTGCACGTGAACTATTAGTTATCCGTGTATTAGGTGGAAGCAAAGTAAAAACAGGTAACATTGGTGATGTAGTAGTTGGAACAGTAAAGAGTGCAATTCCAAACTCACCAATTACAAAAGGAAAAGTTGTAAAAGCAGTTATCGTTCGTAGTCGTCAAGGCGTTCGTCGTGAAGATGGAAGTTACATTAAGTTCGATGACAATGCTTGTGTTATCATTCGTGATGACAAGAGTCCGATAGGAACTCGTATTTTTGGACCAGTAGCAAGAGAACTTCGTGATAAAGATTACATGAAAATTGTATCTTTAGCAAAAGAAGTGCTATAAGAGGAGGATAAATATGAACTTTAAAGTAGGAGATGAAGTTGTAGTTATCGCTGGTTCTGATAAAGGTAAAAAAGGAAAAATAATTAAGACATTAAGAGCAGAAAACAAAGTAGTAGTTGAAGGTGTTCATATGGTTAAGAAACATCAAAAGCCTACAGGACAAGAAACTGGTGGAATTTTAGAAATAGAAGCACCAATTCATGCATCAAATGTTATGATAATTGATCCTAAGACTAAAAAAAGAACTAGAATAGGACATACAACTGATACAAAAACAGACAAAAAAATAAGAATAGCAAAAAAATCAAACGAGAAGCTTGATTAATTGGAAGGAGGGTAACTATGAACCGCCTAAAAGAGAAATACTTAAATGAAGTTGTTCCAAGTTTAATGAGTAAATATAATTATAAGTCAATTATGGAAGTTCCAAAATTAGAGAAAATTGTTATTAATGTTGGTGTAGGTGATGCAACAGGAAATTCTAAATTAATAGATGCTGCTGTAGCAGACCTAGCTAAAATTTCTGGTCAAAAACCAGTAATTACAAAAGCTAAAAAATCAATCGCAAGTTTTAAATTAAGAGAAGGACAAGCAATTGGTTGTAAAGTTACACTAAGAGGAGAAAATATGTATAACTTTATGGATAAGTTAATTAGTATTTCACTTCCTCGTGTAAGAGACTTCCGTGGTGTAAGTTCAAAAGCTTTCGATGGTAGAGGAAATTATACAATGGGAATTAAAGAACAATTAATCTTTTCAGAAATTGATTATGATGACGTTGTAAAAGTTCGTGGTATGGATATCGTATTCGTAACAACAGCTAAATCAAACGAAGAATCATTTGACTTATTAAATGGACTTGGAATTCCTTTTAGAAAGTAATAGGAGGAATATTATGGCAAAAAAAAGTATGATTATTAAAGCTAATAGACCACAAAAATATAAAGTACGTGAGTATACAAGATGTACTCGTTGTGGTCGCCCACACGCAGTTATGAGTAAATTCGGTATATGCCGTATTTGCTTCCGTGAATTAGCTTACAAAGGACAAATACCAGGAATTAAGAAATCAAGCTGGTAATTGGAAAGGAGGAGTTAAAATGGCAGTAGTAACAGATACAATTGCAGATATGTTAACACGTATTCGTAATGCAAATCAAATGCGTTATGAAGAAGTACAAGTTCCTGCTTCTAACATTAAAATAGAAATCGCAAGAATTCTAAAAGAAACAGGATTCATTAAAGATTATAAAGTAGTTAAAGATGATGCTCAAGGAACAATTGTTTTAACTTTAAAATATACAGCAAAAAAAGAAAGAGTTATCACTGGGCTAAAAAGAATTTCCAAACCTGGACTTCGTGTATATGCAAAGAATGGTGAAGTACCAAAAGTACTTAATGGATTAGGAATCGCAATTATTTCTACATCAAAGGGAATAATGACTGATAAAGAAGCTCGTAAAGAAAATATAGGTGGGGAAGTTCTAGCTTATATTTGGTAATAGAAAAAATATAAGGAGGTGTCAATATGAGTCGTATTGGAAATCGTGTAATTACAGTTCCAGAAGGAGTTACTGTTGAAAATGTTAATAACGTTGTAACTGTAAAAGGACCTAAAGGTACTTTAACACAACCAATGTTAAAAGACATTACAATGAAACAAGAAGAAAACAAAATTATATTAGAACGTTTAAATGAAAACGCTAAAGCAATGCATGGAACTATGAATGCATTAATCAATAATATGATTAACGGTGTTATAAAAGGTTATGAAAAAGGGCTTGAAATTATTGGTGTTGGATATCGTTTCAACGTTCAAGGAAATAAATTAGTAATAAGTGCTGGATACTCACATCCGGTTGAGATGAAAGTTCCAGAAGGTCTAACAGTCGAAGCAAACGGAAATACAGAAATTACAATCAAAGGTATTGATAAAGTACTAGTTGGCGAATTTGCTGCTAACGTTAGAAAAGTTAGACAACCTGAACCATATAAAGGTAAAGGAATTCGTTATAAAGATGAACATGTTCGTCGTAAAGAAGGAAAGAAAGCTGCTTAATTAGTAGGAAGGAGAAATTAAAATGATAAAAAAAGAATCACGTAATAGTATGCGTTTAGTACGTCATGAAAGAATTCGTAAAACAATCATGGGAACAAGCGTATTACCAAGATTATGCGTTTTCCGTTCAAATACTGGAATTTATGCACAAATCATTGATGATGAAACTAGAACTACTCTTGTATCTGCTTCCTCATTAGATAAAGATCTAAAATTAACAAACGGAAGTAATGTTGAAGCAGCTAAAGTTGTTGGTAAGGCAATTGCTGAAAAGGCAACAAAAGCAAAAATTACAAAAGTGGTATTTGATAGAGGTGGATACCTTTATCATGGACGTGTAAAAGCTTTAGCTGAAGCAGCACGTGAAAATGGATTAGAATTCTAATAGGAGGGTATTATGCAAAAGAAAACTCATGAACCTAAAGAAAAACTTTTAGAAGAATTAGTAATTGACGTAAAAAGCGTTGTTAAAGTTAATAAAGGTGGTCGTCAAAGAAGATATTCTGCTATAGTTGTAGTAGGTGACCGTAAAGGTAAAGTTGGATTAGGTATTGGAAAAGCCAATGAAGTACCTGATGCAATTAAAAAAGCAATTCAAGATGCTAATAAGAAATTAATCACAATACCTCTAATTGATGGAAGAACAGTTGCCCATGAAGCAATTGGAACAGCTGGAGCTGCAAGAGTTATTATTAAACCTGCATCAGCTGGTACCGGAATTATTGCTGGTGGTTCTGTTCGTGCTATCTTAGAATTAGCAGGAGTTCGTGATGTTGTCTCTAAATCACTAGGAGCAAGAACAAAATTAAATATGGCTACAGCTGCATTAAATGCATTAAAGTCAATTAAAACTCCAGAAGAAGTTGCAGCACTTCGTGGAAAAACAGTAGAGGAGATATTAGGATAATGAAATTACATGAATTAGAAAAAAATATCGGTGCTACTCATGCTAAAAAACGTGTAGGACGTGGATCAGGTAGTGGTCTTGGTAAAACAAGTGGTCGCGGGCAAAAAGGACAAAAAGCACGTAGTGGTGGTAGTATCAACCCAGTATTTGAAGGTGGACAATTACCATTATACAGAAGACTTCCAAAAAGAGGATTCACTAATGGAAAGTTCAAAACAAGATATGCTGTTATCAATCTAACAGATTTAAATAATTTTGAAGATGGTACAGTAGTAACACCAGCACTATTAAAAGAAACTGGTTTAATCAAAAATCAATTAGATGGAATTAAAGTATTAGGTAATGGTAAGTTAGAAAAGAAACTTACAATTCAAGCCAATAAATTCTCAACAACAGCTAAAGAAAAGATCGAAGAGTCAGGAAGCAAAGCTGAGGTGATCTAATATGTTTAGTACTATGAAGGAATTGTTCTCCCCAGTAAATAAAGATTTAAGAAAAAGAATTCTTTTTACACTAGGGTCACTAATAATCTTCATATTAGGTATTTCAATTAGAGTACCAGGTACAAAAGAACTTACTAGTAATTTAGGATTCTTAGAATTAATAAATGCTATGGGCGGAGGAGCTCTTCAAAACTTCTCAATATTTGCTCTAGGAGTTACACCTTACATTACTGCTTCAATTATTATGCAATTATTACAAATGGATATAATTCCATACTTTGCAGAATTAAGTAAACAAGGTCCAACAGGACGCCAAAAACTAAATCAAATAACTAGATATTTGGGAATTATTTTCTCATTTATTGAAGGATATGCTTTAGCTTTTGCCTTCATTGGTAAAACTGGAAGTCCAATGGAATATTTATATATTTCAACAATATTAACTGCGGGAACTTCATTTCTACTATGGTTAGGTGATCAAATTACTCAAAAAGGTATTGGAAACGGACTAAGCTTAATTATTATGGCAGGAATTATCGCAACACTTCCACAAATGTTTATTGATGCATTTACTAATTTGATTGCATTTGATGGTACAGCACAAGTTATTACATTAGGAGTAGTTAAATTTGCTCTATTCGTAATTTTATACTTTGCAATTATTATTGGAGTTATCTTTGTTCAAGAAGCTGAACGTCGTATTCCAATTCAATATGCCAATAAATCAACAAGTGCTTTTGGAAGTGCAGCTCAAAGTTTTATGCCAATTAAGATAAATTCAGCAGGAGTTATCCCTGTAATCTTTGCATCGAGTTTATTATCAATTCCAAGTATAATAGCTCAAGTAATAAAAAACGAAGGATTTACTGTATTTATTCAAAAATATATGACATACACAACTCCAATCGGATTCCTAATCTATGTAGCATTAATTTTCTTCTTTGCATACTTCTATACATTCATACAATTGAAACCAGAAGAATTTGCCAAGAACTTACAGGAAAATGGAGGCTACATTCCAGGAATTAGACCAGGAGAAGAAACAAAGAAACATATAAGCCGAGTATTATCAAGGTTAACTATTTTAGGAGCCGCATTCTTAGTTGTTATTGCAGGGCTACCAATTTTATTCTCAAACTTAACAAGTCTTCCAACATCAGTATCAATTGGTGGAACAGGACTATTGATTGTAGTTGGAGTAGCACTAGAAACCTATAAGCAATTAGAAGGAAGCTTACTAACAAGAAGTTATAAAAGAGGATATAGTAGAAGGTAATATATGAAAAATATTATGTTTATTGCTCCACCGGCTGCCGGAAAAGGAACACAAGCCGAGCTAGTTGTAGACAAATATCATATACCTCATATCTCAACAGGAGATATCTTAAGAGATATTTCTAAGGAAGATAGCGAAATTGGTCATTATGTATTTGAGACACTATCAAGTGGAAAATTAGTAAAAGATGAAATTACATACCAATTAATAGAAGAACGTCTAAAAAATTCTGACTGTCGTAACGGATTCATTATTGATGGTTTCCCTAGAACCTTAAATCAAGCTATTGAGTATGATAAAATTTTAGCTAATTTAGGATATTCAATTGGTAATGTGATATACATTAACATAAATGAAAAAACATTAGAAAAAAGAATTACTGGACGAAGAATTTGTGAAGATTGTAAGACCATTTATAACATTAATGATCCAAACAACGCTCCACAAATTGAATCTATATGTGACAACTGTGGTGGAAAATTATATCAGAGAAACGATGATAATTTAGCATCGTTCCAAACAAGATATAAGATGTATCAAGAAAAAACTGAGCCTATACTAAATCATTATCGAGAAATGAATGTATTACACGAAGTTAATGGTGAAGACACAGTTGAAAACGTATTTAACGAAATAGACAAAATTATTAGTGAATAGTAATGGAGATGATAAAATGATCACATTAAAAAGTAAAAGAGAAATTGAACTCCTAACAGTTGCTGGTAACATTGTCTATAAAACACATAAGTATCTGTTACCATATATAAAAGAAGGTATAAAAACCAATGAATTGGATAAGTTAGCTGAAGACTTCATTAGAAGTCAAGGAGCTACACCTTCTTTTAAAGGATACAATGGCTTTCCAACAGCCCTATGCATCAGTATAAACTCTGAAGTAGTTCATGGTTTTCCAAGCAATCGAAAATTAAAAAATGGTGATATAATATCAATAGATATTGGAGCCTGCTATAAAGGCTATCATGGAGATTCAGCTTGGACTTACGCAGTTGGGGAAATTTCAGAGGAAAAGAAATACTTGCTAGAACACACTGAAAAATCATTATTCATTGGCCTAGAACAAGTTAAACCAGGAAACCGAATAGGAGATATTGGTGCCGCTATTGAAGCCTATGCTAAAGAGCACAAATTAGGTGTTGTAAGAGAATTGTGTGGTCATGGTGTTGGAGTCAATGTTCATGAAGATCCAGAAGTTCCCAATTATGGTATGAAAAATACTGGCTCTAGATTAAAAGAAGGCATGGTAATAGCCGTAGAACCTATGTTAACATTGGGAAGTCCAAGGATTTTTGTTCATGATAATAATTGGACCGTAGATACAGAAGACGGTCGTCCATCAGCCCATTTTGAGCATACTGTTGTAGTAACTGCCGATGGATATAAAATCTTGACAGGAGAGTGAAAAGATGGCTAAGGAAGATACAATTGAAATAGAAGGTAAAGTTCTTGAAATAATCCCAGGTGGGAAATTCAAAGTTCAACTAGAAAATGGACACATTGTGGAAGCTCACGTTTCTGGTAAAATACGAATGAACTATATTCGCATCTTAGCAGGAGACACCGTAATGATAGAACTATCGCCTTATGACTTAACACGTGGGCGTATTACCTATCGTAAATAATAGGAGGGATATTAATGAAAGTAAAACCATCAGTAAAAAAGATTTGCGAAAAATGTAAAATAATTAAGCGCAAAGGAAAAATTATGGTAATTTGTGAAAATCCAAAACACAAACAAAGACAAGGATAATTATAGGAGGAAATTAAATGGCACGTATTAAAGGCGTAGACATTCCAAATGATAAACATATATGTATATCATTAACATACATCTATGGAATTGGAAGAAGTCTAGCAAAACAAATTCTAAAAGAAATAAACATTGATCCAACAACAAAGACAAAAGATTTATCTCAAGATGATCTAATAAAAATTCGTGATGAAATTAACAAACATTTAACTGAAGGTGACTTACGCCGTGAAGTTAGTATGAATATCAAAACTAAAATGGAAATTAATTCATACCAAGGAAGCCGTCACAAAAAAGGATTACCTGTAAGAGGACAAAGAACTAATCGTAATGCTCGTACTCGTAAGGGTAAAGGAAAAGTTGTAGCAAATAAGAAGAAAGTTTAGTTAAAAACACTTTAAAATAAAAAAGGAGGTAAGACTTATGGCTTATAAGACTAGAAAGAAAAAAGTTAAGAAAAATGTTCCTGAAGGAATAGCACATATTCATTCAACATTTAACAATACAATTACAACAATTACTGATAAAGATGGTAATGTAATTAGCTGGGCATCATCTGGTGCTATCGGTTTTAAAGGAAGTAAAAAATCAACTCCATTTGCTGCTGGAATGGCTGCTGAAGCAGCTGGTAAAGTAGCATTTGATATGGGAATGCGTAAACTTGAAGTTCGTGTTAAAGGTCTAGGACCAGGACGCGAAACTGCAATTCGTTCATTACAAACAGCTGGATTAGAAGTAACCGCTATATCAGACGTTACACCAATACCACATAATGGATGCCGTCCACCAAAACGTCCACGTGGATAGTAAAAAAAGGATAAGTTAAGTGGCTAAAAACAAAGGGAGGTTAGTTTCATGTTACAATTTGAAAAACCAATTTATAAAATAACAGATTCTGTAGAAAGTAATTTTTATGGAAGATTTGAATTAGAACCATTAGAAAGAGGATTTGGTACTACAATCGGAAATGCTCTAAGAAGAGTAATGCTATCATCACTTCCAGGAAGTGCAATTAGTAGCATTAAAATAGATGGTGTTCTTCATGAATTCCAAACAATTGATGGTGTATATGAAGATGTAACAACTATTATTTTAAATTTAAAGGGAGTAGTATTTAAAAATCATTCAAATGAACCAAAAGTAGTTCATATCAATGCAACTAAAGAAGGAGAAATAACTGCTGGAGATATTGAACACGATGCTGATATTGAAGTAATCAATAAAGATAAAGTAATTGCAACTTTATCTAAGGGAGCAACTTTAAATATGGAAATGACTGTTACAAATGGTCGTGGATATGTTAAGAGTGATGAAAACAAAAAATTATATGATATCAAAAAAGCTGGAGTTATAGCTATTGACTCATTATATTCTCCTATAGAAAGAGTTTCATATGAAGTTGGAAATGCTCGTGTTGGACAAGATGAAAGTTATGATAAATTAATCCTAGACGTATGGACAAATGGTTCAATTAAACCAGAGGAAGCCATTGCATTAGCATCAAGAATTTTAATTGAACACTTTACAATTTTAACAGACTTATCATCAATTGCTGATGTAAGTGGAATGATGATTGAAAAGACTGAAGATCCAAAAGTAAAAGCTTTAGAAACTTCAATTGAAGATTTGGACTTCTCAGTAAGAGCATATAACTGTTTAAAAAGAGCAGGAATTCATACTCTACAAGATCTTGTTAACAAAAGTGAATCTGATATGATGAAAATACGTAATTTAGGTAAAAAATCTCTAAAAGAAGTATTAGACAAAATTAGAGATATGGGTCTAATTTTACGTGATGATGACTAAAACATAAGGAGGAATTAACTATGGCATATAGAAAATTAGGAAGAGATAACAAACATAGAAGAAGTATGCTAGCTACTATGACTAAGCAAGTAGTTCAAAATGAATCAATTACTACTACTGAAACTAGAGCTAAAGAAGTACGTAAGTTCGTTGAAAAAATGATTACTTATGGAAAAAAAGGCGACTTAGTTTCTCGTCGTAAAGTTCTAGCATTTGTACATAACGATACAGAAGTTGTTGATAAGATTTTCAATGACCTAGCAAAGCGTTATGAAAACCGTAATGGTGGATACACTCAAATTTTGAAATTAGAAGAAAGACGTGGAGATAATTCTTTAATGGTTATTTTAAAATTAGTTGAAGAAACTACACCAGTAGAAGAAAAGACAACTAAGAAAGCAAAGAAAGAAGAAAAATAAGCAAATATTGCTATTGCTTAACTTAATAAAGATAGATTTTTTGAAGTCTATCTTTTTTTGAATATAAAGTTTAATTGAAAAATATAAAACACTATCAATAAATAATCATTCATAAAGAAGTAAACATTTGGTTTTTATAAAGTACACAATTAACAAAAGCAAGTCATTAAAACTAGAAATAAAAATCTTTATTTATAATAGTTTTCTTATAATGCGACAGTATTGACTAATTGTTTTCTTTCATTTAGAATAATAAATGCAACAAGTTGATATATAGAAGCAATAAATATATTTAACAGACTTATAATTATAAAATATTTAAAAAGTCTGAATGCTATATCACAAATATTAAAAATAAGTAATCTAGATTATGAGTAGAAAATCTAATTAAAGGTAGACTTATTTTTCAATTTTTATTGTATAATATAGGTAAGATATAAATAAAAAAAGAGGTGAATTATAGTGCTTTCAAGTATTTTTTCAAAAAGTACAATAATTAACGCTAGAAGTATATCAAAAGACAGCAAAATATATGAGGCATTTAAGCCATATTTATTTGGAATATTAGGACTTGATTTAGAAGAATTTATGCGTAATAAAGAATTAAGACTTGCATATCGTCAAAAATTTGCCATAATAAAATCTAAATTCCAGTCTGATGAAAATAATGGTAAAAGTTTAACCGATGAAGACTGTTTTAGAAGAATATTCAGATATAGTCAAGAATGGCAAGAATTCGTTTCAACTGCCAGAGAAAACACTTTAGATGCCGGAGAAAGTTTTATTGAAAGTGTCCCATTAGACAGCTTTATATTAATGAATTATAATCAAAAAGAGACGCTTGAACAATGGCTAATAACTGCCGCTATTGAAAAAATTAGAGCACATACTCAAGATAAGGTTAATACCAGTAGAACACCTAAAATAAATATGCCAATAGATAATAATAACGATTTAGAATTAGCTGTACCTTCAAGAAAAATGTAGAGGAGTGATTATATGAAAGCCCTAATTACAGGAGCGTCATCTGGTATCGGACTAGATATGGCTAAATATTTAGCTCAAAAGAAATATGAATTAATTTTAGTAGCACGCAGTCGAGAAAAACTAGAAAAAATTCAAGAATCACTTCCAACCAAAGTAACGATTATTGTTGCAGATCTATCCAATGAACAAAAGGTTAAAGAACTATACGTCTTAACTAAAAAAGAAAATATTGATATTCTAATAAATAATGCTGGATTTGGTGATTTTGGATACTTTACTGAGACAGATTTAAGTAAAGAATTAGAAATGATTGATACTAATATTAAAGCAGTTCATATTTTAACCAAGTCATTTCTTAAAGATATGGAGCAAAGAAATTTCGGTTATATTTTAAATGTATCTTCCTCAGCAGCTTTTCAACCAGGACCACTAATGAGTACTTATTATGCTACAAAGTCATATGTCTACCAATTAACAGAAGCTTTATATTATGAGCAAAAGAAGAAAAAATCCAATGTCCACTTATCAGTATTATGCCCTGGACCTGTAGACACTAATTTTAATAATGTAGCAGGCGTGAAATTTGGAGTAAAACCCCAATCAAGCAAAGTAGTAGCAAAATATGCAATAGACCAGTTACTAGCAAAAAAAATGTTGATAATTCCAGGATTCAAAATGAAATGTGCTAGATTTTTAGGACGTTTTGTATCTGATAAATTCTTATTAAGAATGACCTATTTCATTCAAAAAAAGAAAGTCAACTAATGTTGACTTTTAAATATTAAATAAAAAGAACTGGTGATGTAAATGCAAGATAATATAATTGAAGTAGTTGGATTATCTTTACCATACTCCTTTCAAAATTTTAATATATCATTTGAAAGAAATAAGTTAATCGCAATTACAGGTCCCAATAATTGTGGAAAAACAACTTTAATTAAAAGTATAATTGGGCATATTTTTACTAATAATACAATCTATATATATTCTCAAGAGTTAGAATATTATCGTGTGACCGAGTTAAATACAATTATGAAGTATATAATTCCCGAAGAATATTTGTTTTTTGAAGAAAGTGTATTGCAAGAATTAATAAATAGTCTAAATAATTTAGAGTTACCAGAAAATATTAAACAGAAAAAAGTTAAAGATATTATTAAGAATCTTAATATGACCAAGATTCAAAATATGAATCCAAATGAACTATCTGATTCCAATAAAATAAAACTCCAACTAGCAAAACATCTTCTTCAAAATCCTAAAATACTATTATTAGATGATATATTTATTTGTATGACAAAAGTTGAAAGACAAAATATAATAAAATTATTACGTGATATTCAAAATCAAATGGATTTAACTATTATAATGACAACATTAAATCTAGAAGATTGTCTTAAAAGCGACTATATATATGTAATTAATGATAACATTGTAGCTTTAGAAGGAACACCACTAGAAGTTTTAACAAAAGACAATATTTTAAACAAAATAGGCCTAGAATTACCATTTATAATTGATCTATCAGTAAAACTTCGTGACTATGACTTAATAGAAGATGTAGAAATAGACATGGATATAGAACGGATGGTGAACATTCTATGGAAATAAAATTTACAAATTTTATTGTAAATAGTGATCAAATTAATCTAACCTTCACAAGTGATGATATTACTGCAGTATCTACCAATGATCACGATTTATTTTTAAAACTAATTTCCTTTTCTCTCCCATTAAAAGGTGAGATACAAATAAATGATAAAAAAATAACTCCAGACAATTTTCATATATATAAACGCCAAGTAAGTATTGTCAAAACGTACAAAGATATCTCTTTTACAAAAACTGTTTTAGATTACATGAATTATATTATTACCGCCAAGAATCTAAAAATAAAAAATCCCAACAAAAAGATAATAGATTCTTTGAAAATAGTTGGATTAGATGAAAAATACTTATTACGAGAATTAAATACTTTGTCAAGTTCAGAGAAAGAATTAATTCAACTTGCTATTTCCTTATTATCAAATCCCGAGGTAATAGTTCTAACCGACCAATTATTAAAATTAGATTTAAAAAATCAAAAGAGAATATACATGCTTTTACTACGTTTAAAAGACCAATATCATAAGATAATAATAATTCTAAGCGATAATTCCAATATTTTATACAAGTATTGCACAAAGGGAGTTATTATAAAAAATGGAAAAGTATTATCATCAGGTGATATTAAAGATATATATTGTAAAACTGAAACTTTAAGAAAAAATAAGTTTGATATTCCAGAAATAGTTGAATTTACTCATAAAGCCAAAACTCAGAAGAAGGTAAAAATAGATTATCATAAAGATATTAGAGATATTATAAAAGATATATATAAACATGTATAAAATGAGGTGAGCATAATGCGTTTCTTAATAAAATTTTCTTATGATGGAACAAATTATAATGGTTTTCAGTATCAAAAAGGTCTACCAAGCATTCAAGAAAGTTTAGAACTTGCTTTAAAAAAAGTGAATAATAATATTAAAACTAATGTCGTAGCAACTGGTAGAACTGATAAAGGAGTTCATGCTCTATGTCAATATGCTCACGTTGATATTAATATCAACATAACAGAACAAAAATTAAAAAGAGCCCTAAATAGTAACTTACCAAAAGATATACATGTAATAGAAACAAAAATCGTTGTTGAAAATTTTCACGCGAGATATAACGTAAAAAGCAAAGAATATAAGTATTATATAAATGTTGGTGAATATAATCCATTAGAAAGAAATTATGTTTTTCAATATAACCATGAATTAAATGTTGATAATATGAAAGAAGCTATAAAGTACTTTGTGGGAACACATGACTTTAGAGCCTTTGTAACTGAAAATAAAGAAAAAGAAAACTGTGTTAGAACAATCTTTTCAGCAGGAATTGAAGAAAAAGATGAAAAAATAATTATAACTTTTCATGGAGATGGTTTCTTACGCTATCAGGTAAGAAACATGGTTGGAATATTAATAAGAGTTGGAGAAAATAAAATATCAACAACCTCTGTGGAAAAAATTTTACTAAGTAAAGATCGCAGAAAAAGTGGTAAAACAGCGCCTCCACAGGGATTATATTTAACTAATGTTACCTATTGAATGCAAAATAAATTGCAATTTTTGTAGTTTTATGTTATAATATGCCTTGTCAAAAAGAGATGTTAGACTAAAGGGGTTATGTCTATGAATCAAGATAAGGTTGAGTATAAGAGAAAAAAGAAAGTATACGAAGCATACGGTGCTAGAAAATTTCAAAAAGTTGTTATGAAAGTAGAAAGAATTAAGTGGTCATTCATAAAAAAACATTTTCCCAACTATTTAATACATTATGAAAAATACTATAATCGTAGGTGCCAAAAAGCTTTGAAAAAAGCTTCGAATGATAAAGAAAGAGAAATTATAATAAGCAATTTTCGTCATCATCTATTAAAAGCCAGAAAAGAATTTAATCATAATGAAAATTGTAATTATCATTTAGACACGAAAAGGCCAACAGAGACTATAAACTATTTAAAATGGAACAAAAGTGTTCATGAGCATGGAATTGCCACTAATATGGCAGTTGGACTGGCTGCCTCTGGTTTTTTAATAGCCGGAGTTGGTCCTGTACTTGCAGCAACATTGATAGGAATTCAAGCCGTTAGTGCTGTTATCAATTGGCAATGTATTAATTTACAAAACTACAACATTTGCCGTCTAGAGTACCAGCGAGAAGCTTTTGAAAAAAGAGAAGCAAAAAGACAACAAGAGGCCAAAGAAAAATATGGCGATGGAATGGCTGTAATCGAAAAAGCATTTAATAACACCAAAGAAGAATCCAATATTCCAACACCAAAAGAAGTAGTAGCTGAAATAAAAAATGAAGAACAATTAAGACAAGTACAGAAAATGATGGAATTAGTAAAACAATCATATCAACAACAAATTACCAGTACAAATACTAAAAAGTTTGGGGGCAGAAAATAATGAGTATATTTAGTCTATTTAACACAACAACCGTTGTAGGACCAACTGCAACAACAGCAGTAAATTGCTTTGATCGTGAGAAAGGAACTCTCAAGTTTGATTATAATGAGAATAAAGCAAAAAAAACATTAAAAGGAGCTGGAATGACCGCAATAGGGGTATGTATATCTAGCTCACTACAATTTGGAGGAGAATTAAGTACAACTTACTTAGCTGACTTATATGCAGATTCTTTATCTGAAGAACAAATAGCTGAAATGGAACAATTATTAGCAGCTAAAGAAAATGAGTTTATGATTAATGGGGTATCTTACGACTTAACAAAAGTTGACCCAGTAGAAGAAAATTATAAACCTGAAAAATCAACAGATACAAATGTATTGATTAAACTATAAGTAACCACAATAATGGAAAAAAAGTATTGATTTTTAATACTTTTTTTAGTATAATCATAATCGGTACATTTCAAATCCCCACATAAATTAGATCCTGGGAAAATCTAGTTTAAGAAAAGGAGAAAAAAATATGACAAGTTATATGCAAAAAAAAGAAACTGTAGAGCGTAAATGGTATGTAATTGATGCTGAAGGAAAATCTTTAGGTAGAGTAGCCGCTTTAGCAGCAACTTACCTACGTGGAAAACACAAACCAACTTATACACCACACATCGATTGTGGCGATAACATTATCATTATCAATGCACAAAAAGTTAACTTAACTGGTAATAAATTAGAAGACAAAATGTATTATAACCATTCACAATATGTTGGTGGTTTAAGAGAAAGAACTGCTAAGGTAATGAGAGAACAATATCCAGTTGAAATGATGGAAAGAGCTGTTAAAGGAATGCTTCCACATAATAGACTTGGAAGAGACATGTATAGAAAATTATTTGTATATGCCGGAAATGAACACAAGCATACTGCTCAAAAGCCAGAAGTGCTTGAAGTTAAATAGGAGGGTTTAAGTTATGGCAAAAGAAAAGAAAAATGTTTATACTGGAACTGGACACAGAAAGACAAGTGTTGCAAGAGTTACATTAACTCCAGGAACAGGAAAAATTACAGTTAATGGTTTAGATGTTCATGACTATTTACCTTTCGAAGTATTAGTGATGGATTTATGTCAACCACTTGATGCTACAAATACAAGAGAAATGTTTGATGTGGAAGCTAAAGTTAAGGGTGGAGGATTCCAAGGACAAACAGGTGCAATTCGTTTGGGAATTACAAGAGCTTTATTAGAATATGATAAGACAACACCGGCTGATTCAGAAAATAGTTTTAGAAAAGTATTAAAAGCTGCTGGATTTATCACAAGAGATTCACGTAAGAAAGAACGTAAAAAACCAGGTTTAAAGAAAGCACGTCGCGCACCACAATTCTCAAAACGTTAATTTATACAGTTTCCAAGAGCACAAAACCAAGTGCTCTTTTTTATTTTTTAATAACAAAAAAATGTCATTTGCATAAAATACTTCGAGGAGGTTGACATGATAAAATTAAGTTACTTACAGGAGCTATTAGTAACAGCTATTGCTTTAAGTACAATTACTTGTGCTTTTGTTCAAAAAACTAAATGCTATTTTAAATGTAGTAAACATTTGCCTAAATATTCTCTTTTAATTAATCTAACTCTAGGAGTCCTTTTTTGCATAACCTTTACTGACATTACTTTTCCAACTAGTCTATGGATAGGCTTATTTTCATTTATAGGAGCAGATACAATTTACAAATCTTTAGAAGGAAAACTAGCCTCTTACACCGATATAATTAATCAAAAAACAATAACTATTTCTAAAGAAAATATAATTAATGAGGTAAATAATTAATGGAAAAGCCAATATATCCAAGTTATTATATGCGAATTACTCAAGGATACAATACCGGAACACATTTAGATAGTTTTGCTATAGATGAAGCTGGTAAAAATCAAGATATAGAGCCCTTACGTGCCCCATTTACAGGAATAATAAAAAAGATATATACTGCTGATGCCAATGAAGTATGGCTTGAAAGTATTGAACCGGTTGAATATCCTGATGGAACAATTGATTATATGACAATAATGTTTGCTCACTCAAATAATGTATCAAATTTATTTGTTGGAAAAAAAATTAATCAAGGCGAAGAATTTTACTCAGAAGGAACAAAAGGAAATGCTACAGGAAATCATTGCCATATTGAATGTGGAAAAGGAAAATTTGTAAACACAGGATGGTATAAAAATAGTGCAGGATATTATTCAATATATGGTGGAAAAAAGCCGGAAGAATGCTTGTGGATAGATGATAAGATAACAATAATAAATAATAATGGATATAACTTCAAAAAAATAACTTCTGAAGAAAAAGTAGAAAAACCAGAAAGCGATATACCAGAAGATAAACCAGATATAAAAGAACCTAATCCAAATAATCCACAGGAATCTGTGGAAAACAGTAAAGATACTCTTCCAAAAATAATTTTCACATGTTTAAAGGATGATTTATATGGCATATATTTAAAAAAAGGCCAAAAACTATACCTAGAATAGAATATTAAAAATCTCAATGATGATGTATTACAATACCATACATCAAAATTGAGATATTTTTTATCCTAAGGCTATATCTAAAATCATCATTACAGAAAATCCTATCAAAGTAAATAACGTTATTAAGTTTTTGTTTTTGCCACCTTGACTTTCAGGAATTAATTCGTTTACAACTACGTATATCATAGCACCAGCCGCTAGTGCTAAGAGAAATGGCAATAACGACTGAATTTTAAGGACTAGAAGTGCCCCTAAAACAGCAGCTATTGGCTCGACAATTCCGCTAAGCTGTCCTAAAAAAAATGCTTTAAAACTTGAAAACCCTTCTCTACGTAGAGGTAAACTGACTGCACTACCTTCAGGAAAATTTTGCAGACCTATTCCTAATGCTAACGTTAAAGCTGAAACTAACGAAGCGCCATCAAGTCCATATGCAATTGATCCGAAGGCAACACCAACTACTAATCCTTCTGGTATATTATGTAGAGTAATTGAAAAGACTAACATCAAAGATCGCTTATTTATGTTCTCTTCCAATAAATTACATCGCCTAGAAATAGCATCATAAATTTTATCTCCTAAAAATATTAATAATCCACCAGATAAGAATCCAACCGCCACAACAATCCATGATATCATTCCTAAATTATTCGCAATATCAATTGCTGGACTTAATAATGACCAAAATGATGCTGCAATCATAACTCCGCCTGAAAAACCTAATAATAGATCCATTATTGATCTTTTAATATCTCTAAAGCAAAATACCATTGCTGCCCCCAACATAGTTACACCCCAAGTAAAAATTGCTGCTAAAAATGCCTGCCAAACTGAAGACAATCCTAAAAAATAATTTATCATAATAATCACCATTATAAAATATGCAAATAAATTACTCTGGTTTAGGCTGATATACATAAAATAATTTATCAACTTATGATATATTTGCATATAAGAAATAAGGATAATAATTATGAAAGTGCTAAGTATTAAAGAACCATTTGCCAGTTTAATTAGTAACGTAATAAAGAAAATAGAAACAAGAAGTTAGAAAACTAACTATCGAGGAGAATTATTTATTCATGCCAGTGCCAAAGGTGTTGATAAAGATTTTCTTAGAAATAATACTGTATTAAAACTAACAGAAAATATGAAGATAAATAATGGATATATAATATGTAGAGGTAATTTAATAGCCTGTATTTACATGGATAAAAATTTTATTAAGTATATTAAACAAAACCCAATAGAATATAGTTGTGGTAAATATAAAATAAGAAGATATGCCTGGCTTTTTGAAAAAATAGAACCTATTCCTCCTACTTCAGCCAAAGGAAAATTAAATATCTGGAACTTTAATGAAAAATATAAGTTAATAGAAAAAAGCATAGATAATCTTAAAACTAATTAATAATTTCAAAGTTTTAGATAACTTCAACAAATTGTTGTAATATTAATGTTATTAAAAATGTGTAGTAAAAACATAAAACTTTATTTAACTAACATATTATAATTATTTATAATCAATTAAAAAAATTTCAATAGATTCGCTTCATACTTATAGTTTATAAATAAAATATATGTAAATTTAGAACTTAAAGTAGATAGAAGTAAAACAGTAAAAATGCCCACTAGGCTGCTGAAGAAATTAATGATAATATTGAGAAAACTTTGTTAAAATAAAACCAGCAATTTTTCATATCACTTATTAAATTAATAATTATAGCAATCACTTAATATATTAACGTAACAATTGAAAATAATATATAAACTTAATGAATATACTACAACAGGTGATTAGATGCTAAAAAATAAATACAAGTCTTTATTAATAACTATCCTAATATTACTATTCTTATCAATTCAAATAATATCAGCTAAGAAGTTACCATTATCGAATATTATTATAACAATTGATCCTGGTCATGGTGGTCGAGACCCAGGAACCTCATACAATTCTATCTTAGAAAAAGATATTAATCTTCAAATTGCCTTACAACTAGAAAAAAAACTTATTAATAAAGGAGCAACGGTCTATATGACTCGCCGTTCGGACGTTGACTTATCTTCAATCTATGATTCTAAAAAGAAAAGAGGAGATTTATATCGGCGACTTTTACTTATAAAGGAAAATAAAAGTAATTTGTATATTTCAATTCACATAAATTGGTATGGTAACGCTAACTATCATGGAGCTGAAGTCTTATATAATCAAATTAATAAAGATAATAAGCTATTAGCTGAATCTATTATGAAAGAATTTAACAATAATTTAAAAAGTAATCGCAAAATACATACAACAGATTTATATATGTATAAAAATACTACAGTTCCCGGCGTACTTGTAGAATGCGGTTATTTATCAAATTATCAAGAAAGAAATTTATTACTTACAGAAGATTATCAAAAAAAATTATCCGAATCCATAACAAATGGAATTATTAATTATTTTAAATTGATTACAAAATCTTGATTATTTAATCAGTCTTCCTATATAATGATATTGGTGAAGTATAAATGAAAAGAAGAAGTAAAGAAAACTATTATCTAGATATTGCTGAAGCAGTTTTAAATAGAAGTACTTGTTTACGAAGAAATTTTGGAGCAGTAATTGTCAAAAATGACGAAATAATAAGTACTGGATACAATGGAGCTCCTAGAGGAAGAAAAAATTGCGCAGATTTAGATTTTTGTATGCGTGAAAAACTAGAAGTACCTCGTGGTGAAAGATATGAACTATGTCGTAGTATTCATGCTGAACAAAATGCCATTATAAGTGCCAGCAGAAGGGATTTACTAGATTCAACACTATATTTAGTTGGAAAAGAACATAAAACTGGTGAATATATAAAGAACCCAGCCCCATGTATGTTCTGTAAGCGTTTCATAATAAATGCCGGTATAAAAAAAGTGGTATTACGAGATGATGAAGACCATTATACTGTGATAGATACTGATGAGTA
Organism: uncultured Bacilli bacterium; assembly: GCA_944358435.1. Lineage (GTDB taxonomy): Bacteria > Bacillota_I > Bacilli_A > RF39 > UBA660 > CAG-877. The sequence continues at coordinate 21,910 of CALVRD010000005.1, forward strand.
CATCAAAAATGATGATTCATTAGAAGGAAAGTTTGGTTATTAATGATATAAAAGATCAGGAAAAAACTTGATCTTTTCTTTTAAAAAATAATGTATTGTAAAAATACCAAAAAAAAGCTATAATTAACCTATAATAGAATAATAACGGGGTGATTTCTAGTGATAGTTAGACTTATCAAAAAGACTAAAATCTATAACTTTACACTACCAACTCACGTATCTGGAAATTATTGGATAACTGACAATGATTATTTAGGTAACATTAGAAATCTAATTAATGTTGAAGAGCATGAAGGTCAATGGAAAATAAAAAGTGACTTTGAAACAAAAATTATGAGCGGTGAAAATGAAATTGAATCAGCTATTTTAAAGGAATACAGTCTATACTTTTTAAAAATCAATACTGACAACGAATATGTTATTTTGTACTGTTCTCCAACCAGTGATCAAAACATCAAAAGACTTCATATAAAAAATGAAGGAGAAGTAACAATAGGTAATGATATAACAGCCAATATAAATTATAATTATCCGCTAGTTTCTAAGCAACAAGCTAAATTAATCTACAGCAATGGTAAGTGGATGATTCAAGATTTAAATAGTAGATATGGAACATACGTTAATAATAATTCCATAACTTCAGCTAATTTAGAGTATGGAGATATTGTTTTTATAATGGGTTTAAAACTAGTAGTAATGAAAGATATGGTAATCATTAATAATATTGGTAACCTAGTAAATTATGATTCTAGAATATTTGCTGAAGAATATTCATTGATTCAGCGCCAAACTGAAATGGATAATCCTGATGAAGAAACGATCGAATTTTACAAGGAAGACGATTATTTTTATCGTGCACCACGTTTTAAAACAAAAATTGAACCAGTAAATATAAATATTGATAGCCCACCAGGAAAACCAAATGAAGACAAAACCCCCTTAATTTATACAGTTGGGCCAATGTTAACAATGGCAACTATGTCAGCTTCAACGGGAGTTACGGCATTAAATAGTGTCTTGGAGGGTACTAAAGACTTTAAAGAAGTTGCTCCAACCATAATATCTTCTTTAGTTATGCTTTCAGCAATGTTATTGTGGCCAATGTTGTCAAAAAGATATCAGCGAAAAGAAGTCAAGAAGCAAGAAGCTTTACGCCAAGAAAAATATACGGAATATGTTAAGTCAAAACGTGCAGAAATTCAAACGGAAATTAAAACTCAACGTGAAATACTAATTGATAACTACTTACCACTTCAAGAAACTAAAGAAATAATATATTCAAAAAAGAGAAATCTTTGGGAAAGAGAAATTGATCAAGCCGACTTCTTAGATTTAAGACTGGGCATTGGTACAACTGAATTAGAAGGAACCATTAATTTCCCTCAAGAACATTTTTCCCTAACTGATGATAATTTATTAAATGAAGTATACAAGTTGGGTGCCGAATCAAGACTGATTGAAAATGTACCTATATCTTTATCATTTGTTTATAACAATATAACGGCTATTATTGGTAACGCTGCTAATAAAAAACAATTTATTGATGGATTAATACTACAAATGCTTACATACCATAGTTACGATGATTTAAAAATTGTTATTCTAACAAACTCAAAGAATGCCACAAACTGGGAATATTTAAAAATAGCTCCTCACTGCTGGAACGATGAAAAAAGTGCCAGATATTATGCTACTAACTTAGATGAGGCAAAGGAAATATCCTTAGTTTTAGAGCAAGAATTACAAGCTAGAAAATATAAAGATGTAAATGGAAATCGAGAGCTAAATGACGCTGACTACAAGAAATATAAACCATATTATGTCATAATCACAGATGATTATAAACTTGTCAGAAACGTAGAAATAGTAAAAGATGTTGCTGAATTATCAATTAATGTTGGATTTAGCTTAATTGTAGTAAGTCCAAGACTAGTTAATATCCCAAACGAATGTAAGACATTTATTAGTATTGGTGATAAAAAGTCCGGAATTTTTGAAAATGAACTTGTATCTAATAGACAAAAAGAATTTGTTGCTGATATTGATCCAAGTTTAAATATGTATGAATGCTGTAAAGCTTTAGCCAATATACCAATTGATATTGAAAAAGAGCAACAAAAATTACCATCAAGTGTAACTTTTCTTGAAATGTATAATGTTGGTATGGTTGAACAACTAAATATTCTAAATCGCTGGAAAAATAATGATCCAACTAAAACACTTCAAACTCCAGTCGGTTTTGACAAATCACACGAATTATTTAAACTCGATTTACATGAAAAAGCTCATGGACCACATGGTTTAATTGCTGGTATGACTGGTTCTGGTAAATCAGAATTTATAATTACTTATATTTTATCAATGGCTTTAAATTACCACCCTTATGAAGTTTCATTCGTCTTAATCGATTATAAAGGTGGAGGCTTAACAGGAGCATTTGAAAATAAAGAAACTGGTATGAAGTTACCTCATTTAGCTGGAACAATTACCAACCTAGACACAGTTGAAATGAACCGTTCCTTAGCATCAATCCAAAGTGAGTTAAGAAAACGTCAAAGATTGTTTAATGAAGCGCGTGATAAATTAGATGAAAGTACAATTGATATCTACAAATATCAAGGTTTATACCGAAAAGGTCTTGTTGATAAACCAATCTCTCATTTATTTATTATAAGTGATGAGTTTGCCGAATTAAAAGATCAACGACCAGATTTCATGGATCAGTTAATTTCTACTGCTCGTATTGGTCGTTCCCTAGGTGTTCACTTGATTCTTGCCACTCAGAAACCTGCCGGAGTTGTTAATGATCAAATTTGGTCAAACTCAAAATTCCGTGTCTGCTTAAAAGTACAAGATAAATCAGATAGTATGGATATGATTAAATGTCCTGATGCTGCTTCCTTAAAACAAACAGGTAGATTTTATCTTCAAGTTGGTTATAATGAATTATTTGCTCAAGGACAAGCTGCTTGGACTGGTGCTCAATATTATCCAACTGAAAAAAGAAAGAAAAAAGTCGATCAAACTATTTCAATTGTTGATAATACTGGAAATATCATTAAAAGCTTGGATAATAAACAAAACGAAGTACAAGTTATATCTAAAGGCGAAGAAATTACAAGTATTATAAAATACATTGTCGAAGAAGCAAAACAAGAAAAAATTTCAATAGAGCAATTATGGTTAGATAGAATACCTAATGTTATATATACAGAAGATTTAAAAGAAAAATATAACTATAAGATTATTAAAAATAATATTAGACCAATTATAGGTGAATATGATGACCCTGATAATCAAATGCAAAGTCTTTTAACTTTACCAATATCTAATGGCGGAAATACAATTATCTTTGGAGCCGCTGGTAGTGGTAAAGAATTAATGATTACTTCTATTGTCTATTCATCTATTACTAGTCATGATTCAAAAGAAATAAATTTCTATATACTAGACTTTGGTGCTGAAACATTAACCATGTTTAGAAATGCTCCTCATGTTGGTGATGTATTATTATCAAATGAAAACGAAAAAATAGGTAATTTATTAAAAATGGTTATGCAAATAGCCGACGAGAGGAAGAAACTATTCTTAGAATATAACGGATCATATGATTTCTACATAAATCATGGTGGAAAACAAATACCATTAATTGTCATTATAATTAATAATATTGAAGGATTCATGGAATTATATCCAGAGTATGAGGATATAATAGGTCAATTGACAAGAGAGTGCCCAAAATATGGTATAAACTTTATTGTAAGTACCAATGGACCAAATACTATAAGATACCGTTTACGCCAAAATTTTGCTCAAAATGTTGTATTACAATTTAATGATCCAAGTGACTATGCCAGTGTTATACCTGGGGTAAGAAAAAAGGAACCATCTAAAGCCTTTGGACGTGGATTAATTGGACTAGGTGGAATATATGAATTTCAAACTGCTTATCCATTTAAAGAGGAACGTTTATCTGATTACATAAAAGTAATTAGTATTAAGCTAAATGAAATTTGTAGTTATAAAGCTAAGAAGATTCCAATCTTGCCAGCAGTAGTAACAGAGGAAGATGTTAAAACTGCTTTGAGAGGTCTAACAAGAATTCCAGTTGGAATTACAAAGGAAACTTTGGAAATTGCAACAATAAGCTTAAAGAAGGGCATATTTAATGTCTCAGGAGAAGATATTACTTTAGCTGGTGACTTCCTATTAGCAGTTACTAAAATGATTTCAAATATTTCAAATACAAAGTGTATCATTCTAGATGCTGCAGATATATTAGGTGAGGCCACACCAGAAAATATTATTCATGATAGTGGAAGCTGCCAAAAAGGACTAGAAGCTTTAATAAACGATATTTCTACAAAAGAACAACAAGGATTAGACTATACAACAATTTGTGTAATTGCTGGAATTAATAGTTTCTTATCTAAGCTAGATATTGGAAAAAAAACAGAGTTTACAAATATTATTGATAACGCATTAAAAAATGGTAAATTTAAATTGATTATTGCTGATGTAATTGATAATATCAAAGGAATTAGTTACGATGCTTGGTATAAAAATAATTCAGATTTATCAGAAGGTATATGGATTGGTAATGGAATTTCAAATCAATTCACATTTAAAATTACTACAAATTCAAGAGTTCTTCGTCAAGAACTACAGCCAAAATTTGGATTTGTTATTGAAAAAGGAAAAGCTAGTGTCATAAAATTGCTTTCAAACGAAGGGTGATATAATATATGAAAAATAAAATATTAATAGGTCTTTGCGTACCACTAATAGAAAAAAATTATGATATATATATACCCGTAAATAAAAAGATAGGCACAATCAAAAAATTAATTGAAGAATGCCTAGTAGAACTAACTGATGGTAGCTATAAAATAAAAGAAGATTCTAATTTTTATAGTAAAGAAACTGGTCAAATCTATGATGTAAATAAAAGTGTTAGAGAAACAGATTTAAAGAATGGTTCTAAAATCATACTGATTTAAGGAGGTATTTATGTCAGAATACAATCAATATGTAGATGCTGTAAATAAAATTTTTGAGCATATTACAAATCTAAAAGTAGCAATAATCGATCAAGATAATTTATCTGCTATAGAAAATATTGAATCATATAAACAAATTGTTATTGACAATGCCGAAATGTTTTCTAATTCAAAAATAAATCCCTCAGAAGTTGTTAATGCAAAGGATGAAGATTTGGAGGATGTTGGAATAGATGATTAATGAAATGTCATATGAGGAGATTTTATCAGCCTCTCAAGATATGAAAAACTGCTGCCAAGTTATAAGCAACTTAATTAAAAATAAAAACATTCCAGACTTAGAAGACTTTGTAGCAAGCGTTGACACATATACAAAATATTTAGATAATACCATTGAATTAATGGTTTCGGCTGATAAGGCCTTAAAAGGATTAGTAGAATCAAAAAAATAGAGCTTTCATTATGGAAGCTCTTTTATATACTTATTAATAGTAATCTCTGGAAAATAGTATTTAATAATGCCTACATAGTCACATCCGTTTTTAGCAAGTTCATTAGCTCCAAAAATGCTTAGTCCCATAAAATATCCCCAACCTTTATTAATAAACTTAATATTATTCCTATTTACAATTATAGTAATTGCTCTAGATTTTAAGTCAAGCAACCTAACTAAATCCTCAACAATAAATATAGAATTATCTATTTGCAGTTTACTAATAAATCCATATTCATCAGTATCAATAACTTGAAATTTACTATCAGCTGTAATATTAGTATGCAATAATTTACTAATTTCCGCATAAGTAAAATCTTTAATATTTATATAGTAAGGAGCCGCTAAATCCCATAAACTAGACACACTAGATAAATACCCATATTTAGAAGAACTAATTGTTCTACCATCATTAGAATAATGAATAAAAGGCAATGTATAATATTGTTTAAAACTGGTAAATAAACAATCAGTTTGCTCTATCGCTAAACTAAGTAGATTATAAACATCTTGGTAATTATTAATCCAACTAAGTTTATAATATGATATTGGCCTATAAGAACAAAACTCATTAAAAGCCATTATAACTCGTTTTTCACTCATTTCTTTAAAAGCATAAGAACGATACAAAACACAAAGAGATTTTAACGTTTCAAGTTCAAGACCAGGTATATAAATAGCAGCTAATACACCAAGTAAATATTCCTTTAAAGTAATTTCAATTAATGCCTTATTATCAAGTTTAACATTAATAAAATACTGGTCATTAGAGTAATATAAATCTTCTTTTAATACCTCTATTTCTTCACTATTATTACTTATATCAAGACTCTTAACTACAATTCCATCTATAACTAAATAAACTTTATTCCCATTATAATTAATATCATTATTCTTAATAAAATTCTTAGTACGCCTAGTCATCTCTTTATCACTAGTTTTAAGACCTAATTCTTTTGAAAACTCATACGTCATTGTTAAATATAAGTACAAAATATCTTCAAATCCATTATTTCTAATTTCATATTTATAAAACATATTATCACCTAAAATTAGTATGATAATTATTTTAATAAATATACAAAAAGAACTTAAAATTCAAAATATTTAAGTTCCCTCTTATCTTCACAGTCTAAACCTGTAAGATAGCTCTTATTAGTAAATATTTTTTCTAATTCAATTTCTTTTCCATTTATATAATCAAAGCTAGCACAAACTAATACTTTAGTTTCTTTTAATGCTTTTAAATATAAATCAAGAAAACTCTCCTGACTTGTCATTCTATATATACAAGGATTTCTCCAAGTTTTATGATCTTCATTTAAAAAGTTATGTCTATCAACTAAAGGATAATTATAACTAATAGCTTCAAATCTAAACATTCTTCGACTAGTAAAGGTATCAATTAATTTATAAAAATTCTTTTTAACTCCATAAGGATCTCTTCTAAATAGCATTAAAAAACTCTCCATTTGTTTTAATGACTTAAAATATATTTTATCCATATTTTTCAATCCAAAAGTATCATAAAATGTATTAGCAATAGTATTATTTAAACCCTCTGAAAAATTATTTTTATCAAAACAAAATTTTTTAATATTAAATTTATATGGATTAATATTTTCTCTTCGACGAACCATATCATTATCTAAAAATGTTTCCATAAAAACATGAACATTATTATATTTATATGTTGTCTTATCATACTTATTAAATAGTCCTGTTTTATAGTAAATATAAGGATGTATAGTAGAATCTAATTCATAATGGCATATAGTACCAATCAGAAAAGAACAAACATCTATATCGTTACCTAAGTTATTATCTTTAATATAATTAATTAAGTTAATAAAAAATTCTTGACTTTTATTTTCATGAAAATAGTCACAAAACGTTCTAACTTTTTTGCCAGGTAAAATACTAAACAAATTATAAAACATCAATGAATCCATACTTAGCCCAAACATTTTTAATCTTTCAGGACTAATATTTTCCTTTATACCCTTTGGCAAAATATCATAGACGTCGTTGGCAAAATAAGAATGAACAATAGTAGCCGGCATAAATTACCCACTCTCCTCATATAAAATATTTGAAACATTTCATCCAATCAAATCAATAAAATTATACCATACATTTTCATAATTTTTTCACATTTTTCACATACTTTTAATAAGATAGTATGTTATAATCAATACAAGGTGAGAATATGATAGAAAAAAAATTTAAAAACTTAGATGAACAAGTAGAAATATTTAAACATAAAGGTCTTGTAATTAAAGATGAAAAGTATGTTAAAGAAATATTATTAAGAGAAAACTATTTCTTTTTAAATGGATATCGACATTTGTTTTTTAAATCTGAACAAGATAAAACATTTATAAATGGAACTAGATTTGAAGAAATGTATAGTCTATTTTTATTTGATCGAGCATTTCGTAATATTATATTTAAATATTTATTAGTAATTGAAAATAATTTAAAATCAATAACTTCTTACCAATTATCTAAAAAGTATGGATATCGTGAAAGGGACTATCTAAAAGCTAAGAACTTTACACAAGCACCTGATAGGCAAAGACAAGTAAATGACTTATTAAAGAAGATGAAACGTCAAATAAGAGTTAATGGTCCACAACATACTGCTACATCACACTATGCAACTAATTATGGATATATACCACTATGGATTTTGGTTAAAGTCTTATCATTTGGAATAGTAAGTGAAATGATTTCTATCTTAAAACCAGAAGATCAAAAAGATATTAGTGATATTTATGGAATTAATACTAATGAATTTGTTGACTATTTACCACTACTTGCTAACTACAGAAATCTTTGTGCTCATGAGGATATTTTATATGAAAATAGGACACAAAAAGCAATTGATGACACAATTTATCATAAATTATTAAATATTCCACGTAATGAAGATGGATATAAGTATGGTAAAAATGATTTATTTGCATTAATAATTATTATGAAACAAATGTTATCAAAGACTGAATTTAAAAATATGACTATTGAATTAGAAAATGTTATTCAAACGTTAAACTATAATTTAACCACTATAAAGATTGATAAAGTCCTAAATAGAATGGGCTTTCCATTAAACTGGGCTGATCTTGCTAAAATCGAAAGGAGTAATCTAGATGAATAAGAAAAATAAAAGTGATTTAAAACAAATTGGAATAATTATTTTCTCATTTGTAATTGGAGGTATAGTAACACTATCGATATTAAAGTGGACTCCAATATTAAGTGAAGTAATTGGAACTGGTAGTAATACAGTTATTACAAAAAATGGAACACAAATATATGAAAAAACTTCTCTTGCTGCTTCAGTTGAAAAGATTTATGATGCTGTTGTAGTTGTAGAGGGATATGTTAAAGATAATTTGGCATCAACTGGAACAGGATTTGTTTATAAAGTTGATGATAAATATGGCTACTTACTAACAAATCACCATGTAATAGAAGACATGGACAAAGTAGATGTTATAATGACTAATGAAAAAAAGGTAGAAGCGACTGTTTTAGGCAGTGACCAATATTTAGATTTAGCAGTATTACGTATTGATAAGGAAAATGTAAGTTTAGTTGCTACTATTGGAAGCAGTGAAGACATGAATTTAGGAGATACTATTTTTACAGTAGGTTCCCCTATGGGATATGACTATCGAGGTAGTGTTACATCTGGAATTTTATCTGGAAAAGATCGAATGGTTTCTGTAGCAGTATCAGGTGCTAATAACGATTGGATAATGCGTGTACTACAGATGGATGCTTCTATTAATCCCGGAAACAGTGGTGGACCATTATTAAATGTTAATGGAGAAGTAATTGGAATTTGTTCATTAAAGTTAGTTGATGATAAAATTGAAGGAATGGGATTTGCAATTCCTATTGAATATGCTATGAGTCATGCCGAGACTCTAGAAAAAGGAGAAAGTATTAATTGGCCAGTATTAGGTATTAGTATGACTAATGTAACTGACGCTTCATCATTAAGATATTATGGTATAAGTCTTGATAAAAATATAAAAGAAGGTACTGTAATTCTTGAAATTGTTGTTGACAGCGGTGCCGATCGAGCCGGCCTTAAAAAGGGTGATGTCATTACAAAAATTAATGGTCAAGAAACAAAAGATAGTGCATATTTAAGATATGAATTATATCAATATCAAGCTGGTGACACTATTGAAGTGACTTTTGTAAGAGGTAAAAAAGAACAGACTGTAAAAGTAAAACTTGGTTCAAATTAAAATTTTAAATTGCAAATAAAAGTTTATTAATAAGAACTGTAAAAATAGTTTACTAAATATCAATTAATGGTATAATTATCTTAGGAGATGATTATATGACAAAGATAGCTAAAGAATATTTCAAGAATATATTTATTGGAAGCCTTAGCTTCTTAAATTTGTCATATATTCATCTTAATTAAGTAAGGGAAGATTTATCTTCCTTTTTATGTTGTTTTAGTAGGAGGTATTCATGGAATTAGAAAAAAACAATCTACGTTTAATAGTAATGGACAATTTTGCAGATTTTGGTAAAAAAGTGGATGAACACCTAAAGAAAATGCGTGGAATAACTGATAAAAATTTTAGCTTTATTGTCCCAATTAGATTAAGTCGCTTTGCTAGTGGAGAAGCAAAAGCAGAAATTTTAGAAAGTATAAGAGCTAAAGACGTTTTTATTTTAACTGATGTTACTAATTATAGTTGCACATATAAAATGCACGGCTTTATTAATCACAAGAGCCCAGATGACCATTTTCAGGATTTAAAACGTGTAATTTCCGCGATGGATGGTGGTGCATCATCTATCAGTATAGTTATGCCGTTTTTATATGAGAGTCGTCAGCATAAAAGAAAAGGACGGGAATCAATAGATAGCTCTATGGCACTCCATGAATTAGAGCATATGGATGTTAATTCAATTATCACTTTTGATGCTCATGATCCTAATATTCGAAATGCACTTCATCACTGCTCATTCGATAATTTATATTCAACATATTCAATTCTAAAAGATTTTATTGAAAAAGAAAAAATTGATTTTGAAAATCTTTTAGTAGTTAGTCCTGATACCGGTGCCGTTGATAGAGCAATCTACTATGCCGATATGTTGGGAACAGATGTTGGTATTTATCATAAAAGAAGAGATTATTCAAAAGTAGTCGATGGAAAAAATCCTATTGTTGCTCATGAATATATGGGAGCTGATGTAAAGGATAAAAATGTAATTATTGTTGATGACATGATTGCATCAGGTCAATCAATGTTAGATGTTGCTGAGCAACTAAAATCTAAAGGCGCTAAGAATATCTATTTAATTGCTTCCTTTGCCTTATTTAGTGATGGTGAAAAAAGTATAGAAGCCTTTAATAATGCCTATAAGAATAAGTTATTCACGAAGTGCTATGCCAGTAATTTATCATATGTTCCAGAAGAAGTATTAAAACAAAAATGGTTTTGCTTAGCAGATTGTTCTAAATATCTATCTAAATTGATAAGTACTCTAAATAATCATGAATCAATAAGCCCACTTTTAAATAGTAAAGAAAAGATTCTAGCTAAAATAGCCGAAGTTAAGAGAGATAACTAAAGAAAAAATCACAGTATTCTAAAAACTGTGATTTTTAACAAACAAAAAAACATAATCCTGACAAAATCATGTTTTCGAGTTTTTAAAATGGAAAACTACAAAGTAATTAATTATCTACACCGTTTCTTGATACAATTATGTATCCAAGAAACATAATAATTCAAATTACAAAATCTAAGTAAATGTCAGTACCTAGACGTAGCACCCTATTAACTGTGAGTTGCATCTCTCACTACGTACGCACCCTTAGATAGTAATAGGATATAGCCAAAGCTCATCACTCAACTAACTTTCCAACGGCTTTCGCTAAAACAATAGCTATCGACCAACCAACCCAGCAATGCAATACGATACGCATAAACACGCCTGTCGATTATATTTCATATCTAAGTTAATATCATAATATCATATAGTTAAGAGTAGTGCAAGGGATTTTTTACAAAAAAGTAATAAAATTGTAAAAAAATCACTTAATTATAATATAATAAATACATTTATTTAAGATTTATTATGAAGAATGTGCTATAAAACTATAAATGCGACATTAATCAGCCGAAAAAATGTTTTAATAAGAATTACTGCAAGCATGGTAGCCAAATATGTATAGTTCCTTAACTATATTAAGATAATTATACACTTGACAGCAGTATAATTAATAACTTAGTCAACGTTATTAAAGAAGTATGTAAAAATGGATACAAGGTGCTATTATTTAGTAATTTTAAAACTGTTATTGATAGAGTAAAAAATGTATTTGATAATAATATTACTAGTTATGCCATTGATGGAAAGATATAAAGCAAGAGAAGACAAGAATAGGTTGATAAGTTTAATACAAATGATACTAACGTATTTTTAATAACTTTAAAAGCTAAAGATACTGGAATTAACTTATCTTGTGCCGATATAGCAATTCATTTAGATATGTGGTGGAATCCATAGATTAAACATCAAGCAACTGATAGAACCCATAGAATTAGACAAAAAATGTAGTAGAAGTAATCAAATTTATTATCAAAAAAACAATTGAAGAACGTAGTGTTAAACTTCAAGAAAAAACGTAGGCTAAGGGATCAAATAATTGAAGATGGAGATAGAAATAAAAATTTTATTTCTAAACTTACAGTTGATGATATTAAGAAATTGTTATCATTTGAAAAATAAGAATAGCTATGTTAATTAAAATATAGATAAATTATATTTTTGATCATAGCGTAAAAAAAGCAATAATTAGAAAATAAAATTATACTATGCTAAAAAACATAATTAAATTAATAATAAAGTTAAAGAACCAATTTAAATTCCTTTCATATCATAGTATAGGTGATAAAATGTATGACAGAAACCCTAAAAAAGTAGTTATTGATTCTGGACATGGGGGATACTGAAAAATCCAAAAATAAAGAAATGGCTACAAAAACTAGTAAATAAAAGGATTTAGATGCTTTTTAAAAGTATCTTTTATTTTATAAAAAAACGTTAGCACTTATCTGTTTTTATTGCTAATATAATAAATTTATGGTATATTCTTTTTGTAAGGATATGTGTCTTTTTGGACATAAAAAAATATGCTTTAAGGCAAACAAGCATATTTCCTTATTCGGTAGATATTAACTACCAACGAACTAAATCAAACAATTAAAAGAATGTTTGGAGAACTGATTGGAAAATGAAATCAATTCCTAATATTATATTACACATTTTATTTAAGAATGTCAAATATTAAATTAGTAGTTTACATTTTACTTTCTTTTTTCAAACAGGGAAGGAGGTAAAATGTATTTTATTTTGAATTGGTTTAATGTAGTAAATATCTACCTCTAATTTATTTTTTTGAGGAGGATTATATATTATGAATTTAGAAATAAAAGTTCTTGCTCCTAAAGAGCAAAAAGACGATGTTGATTATGGAGACTGTTTTATTATTAACGATAATGGTAAAGTTGTCGTATATGATTGTGGTTCTGAGGAATTGGCAGATCAAGTGTTAAATTATTTAAGGGAAAGAAATATAAAAAAAATTGATTTAATTTTATCACATAATGATAGTGATCATTTTAATGGTATACCAAAATTGGTTGAGAATGGTGTTGTTAATTCGATTACAACATTATTGCTATTAAAATATAAAGATGCAATTTTTAATAAAATCAAAGATAATCGTGTTACTAAAGATTCTTTAGTAGAACATATCACGGATATGTATAGTAATATTTATTCATTATCAGGACTAAATTTACAAGATGCTTTGGATAATGATAATTGTTTAACTACTAATTTGAAAATTGTCGGCCCAGCAACTGAATATTTTGTTGATGCTGTTGCTAAGCAATTTACTCCAAACGAGAGTAATAATATTGACGGGAGTACAATAATGAATGCTATAAGTGTTCAATTGGAAGTTAATTTTAATGGACAAAAATTGTTGTTAACTGGAGATGCTGATTTTGCTGCATTTGACGATAAAATTAAAAATTACGATGCTATTCAGTTACCACATCATGGTAACAACGATATGGCTCAAAAAATATTTGAAAAAAATGCAAAAAGAAATGATGTTCTATATATTATTTCTGATAATAAAGGTTCAAATATTAATGGGGGATCTGCTAATTTGGAAGTTAAGGGACATCGAATTATGAATACTAAAAACGGTGCTTTAAGTATTAACGAAAGTGTATTTAAAGCAGAAAGGAAAGGAACATTAAATTGCTATGAGATATATTCTTTTGAAGAAAACACTATCTTTCGAAGAAATAAGATCTAGACAAGAATATCTATATGATGTTTTTAAAATTTATACAATTCCTTTTTACTATGAAAACTATATCGAGTTAAGATCGGTGCCTAAGAATTATTGTGATATTGTATTTATAAATGGACACAATAATCAAGTCTATAGCTTTTTAAAGAATGAAGAACCTCCAGAAAATGATGTCGTACTAATTACTTGTTATCAAGGTTTAGTGGCAACACTAAATTTTCCTGGTAAATGTATATATTTTTCTAATACTACGACTGATAAACTAAACGGAAAAGAATATGGATTCGATTTTGAAATAACTAATTCAGAACTTGATTTATATAATTGTTCTTATACTTTGATAAAAGATAAGCTTGACTATTCATTTGAAAGGACTGATAAAAATGGATAAAGTAATAGAGAAAATTAGTAATTATCAAATATTTAATAATCTGGTCCCAGGTTATTTATTCTTAATTATTAGTAGTAAAATAGTAGAAAAAAACCTAATTGTGGACAATTTTATTTATTTGTTGTTTGAAGCGTACTTTATAGGTATTGTAATAAGTAGGTTATCCTCTTTGATAATTGAGAAAATTATAGTTAAAATATGGAGATTAAAAAAAGAACCATATTTTAACTATATCGAAGCAAATAAGCAAGATAATAAACTGGAAGTTTTAACTCAGGATTGTAATATGTATAGAAGTTTATGTACTTTAATGTTAATTGAATTAATATTAAAAATAATGATTATGCTTAAAATTGAAAACTTTATTGATAAAGATATTATTATTTTGATATGCTTTGTAGCATTAGCTATACTTTTTGCTTTTTCGTTCGTTAAACAAAATAAATTTATATCGTTAAGAGTAAAAGAAATAAGTAAAGAAGAAAAATAAAGAAGATACTTAAGTTAGTATCTTTTTATTGTGTATTGACTTAAAAGAAAGAGAGGATTGATATATGAGTTTAAATTATGCAATATTTAGAAGTGAGCCAATTTATACTTTACAAGATTTAGCACAAATAGGATCACATAATAAAAGGGAGAAGAAAGCATATAATTCTAATCCTAATATAAAAATACAATTAGCAAAGAATAATATAGAATTAGTGCCCTTAACAGACAAATATGTTAAGGGCTTTTATAATTTGACTGAAGAATATAGAAAAGAACATGATGAAAGAATGAAAACAGAACGAGAAGATAGAAAAAAGACATTTAATCAAATGTTAAATAAATCCAAAAGTGTAGTAGCTGATGAACTACTATTTACTGCTACTCATAATTTTTTTAATAATATGACAAAAGATGATATTAAAAATTGGGCAGATACTTGTATGGAGTTCGTATATGAAGATTTAGGATATACAAAAGACCAAGTACTACATGCAACTGTTCATTTAGATGAAGAGACACCTCATCTTCATTGTGTTGTTGTACCACTTGTCAAAAAGTATGATAAAAGAACAAATACTGAAAGGTTTACTATATCAAAAAAACAATATATTAAAGATAAAGTTCATTTATCAGAATTACAAGATAAGTATTATAAAAGACTAACTGATAAGGGTTATGATTTGGAACGTGGAATTAAAGGTAGTAATGCACAACATCAAAATGTAAAAGAATTAAAGAAAACTACAAAGTATTATGAGAATAAAGTAAGTGCTTTAGATAAAAAATTAGACAATGCTATAAATAATTTTGAATCTAAAATGCAAACAACTAAAAATATTTTATTTGCTAAAGAATATGTAAAAGTTAAAAAGGATACTTTTGATTCTATGAACAAGGTTATTACAGAATCTAAAAAAATTATGGAATTTCAACCTAAATTAGATGATTTATTTTCTGAAGTTAATGAATTTACTAAAAGCCATAAATCATTAGAAACAGAAAATAAAAAACTTCAAAAAGAAGTTAAAGCACTTATTACAAAGAATAAAAGTTTATCAGATGAAAATAACAAACTAAAAAACTATATAGATACTATTCTAATGGTAATCAAAAATTTTTTTAGGAAAGTTTTACAATATGGAAATGAAATTATAAAAGCAGAAACTGTTTTTGAAATAAAAAAATGTTATGATAATAACCAATTTGATATGGAAGATGTATTTAAAATATCTAAAGGTACTTCAAAAGAAGATGAAATATTTGATTATGCAAATATTCCTGATTATTTGAGGTCTAGCAAAAAGAATTACGATCATAGGAAAAAGAAAGATAATGATTTATCTAGATAATTAATAAGAGTTAACATATTTTGTTAACTCTCATCTTTACTATCAATAGGTCTAAATAATTCTCTTATATCTATGTTTAGAACTTGTGCAAATCGCCATAAAGTTCCTAAACTAAATGTTTGATGGTATTTTTCACTTTCAATATTCATTATAAAACCATCACTATAATTACACAATTCGGCAAATTTGCTTTGGGTTAATCCTTTTAGCTTTCTCTGAATTTTAAGGTTATGTGCTACAAGATAATAAATATAATTTTCATCTTTTTTATTATTCATTGCAACACCTACCTCTCTAAATATATTTTCTCACTTATTCGGTGAAAATATACTCACTCATTCGGTGAGAATTATGATATAATATAAATTGAAAGGAGGAGAGCACATGAAAAAATGTAAGTATTGTCAAACTGAGATTGATAAAAAAGCTAAAGTTTGTCCAAACTGCAAAAAGAAACAATCACATATTTTTAGATGGATTCTACTTGGACTTCTTGCAATCATTGTTATTGGAGCTATTGCAGGAGGTGGAAGTGAAGATAATTTTCAAAAAGATTATAAGCAGAGTGATGTAGTAACTTACAAAGATGTTACTTATTCAATCACTAAGGTTGAAAAAACTAAGGGATCTAATGAATATTTTCAAGCAAAAGAAGGATATGAATATGTAAAAGCAACTATCAAAATAGAAAATAAAAGTGATGAAAAAATATCATATAATGCATTAGATTTTCAAATGGTTAATGGTGATGGCGTAGAAGCTTCTGTATATAGTATTACTGCTGAAGATGATGTACAATTAAATAGTGGTGAACTTGATGCTGGTGGAAAAGTTGAAGGTGTTATCATATGGGAACAAAAACAAGGTGATACAGGTTTAAAAATCAGATATTATGAAAATGTATTATTTGATGATGAGTATACTTTCCAATGGACTTTAGATTAATTTTTATCAACTAAATTGACAATTTAGTAACACACTACGATATTGGCATAGCCAATAACGAAAGTGTGCCAAGGGAACACCCTTTGGAAACCCTATAATGCAACATATTATAAAAATTTTCTTTATAATATGTTGTTTTTTTATTTTGAAAAATATCAAAATAAAAAAAGACTATCGCCACTTTCATTGCTAA
>CALVRD010000006.1 GCA_944358435.1 uncultured Bacilli bacterium
CATTTTCTATTCCTCCTTCAAAACTACAAAGAAACATAAGATATATTATACTATAAACAAACTTAATTCCGTTTTTTTTAAAAAACGGAATTCCAAATGAAAATCTACGGATATCCTTTAATATCAAGAAATTTCTTGTTTTAACCTTGCCTTTATAGTATACTTATGAGTAGGGTGAAGTGTATGTACTTAAAGGAAATAGTTGCAATTGGGTTTAAGTCATTTGCAGATAAATTAGATATTAAATTAGATGATAAAACTACTTGTATTGTTGGACCTAATGGTTCTGGTAAAAGTAATGTAGTAGATGCTGTAAGATGGGTTTTAGGAGAGCAATCCGTTAAATCTCTTAGAGGTTCTGATTCGATGAGTGACATTATTTTTTCAGGTAGTAAAAGTCGTAATCCTTTAAATGTAGCAAGTGTTGAATTAATTTTTGACAACTCTGATCATTTCCTAGCAGTTCCATACACGGAAATATCAATTAAACGACGAGTTTATCGAAGTGGTGAAAATGAATATTTTTTAAATGGTGAAAAATGTCGATTAAAAGATATTAATAATTTGTTATTAGATACTGGTATGGGTAAGGAGTCTTTTAATATTATTTCACAGGGTGAAGTAGAAAAGATTTTAAGTAGTTCGGCAGTTGATCGACGAGTAATTTTTGAAGAAGCAGCTGGTATTTTAAAATATAAGAAGAGAAAAGAAGAAGCTTTAAGAAAATTAGATCGAACACACAGTAATTTGGACCGAGTAAATGATATTATTGGTGAATTAGAGCTACAAGTTGGACCTTTAAAAGAGCAGAGTGAAAAAGCAAAAGAATATTTAGAAAATAAAAAAGGTCTTGATACATATGAGGCAGCACTACTTGCTTATGATATTGAAACTAATAATCAAGAGTTAGAACAAGCTCAAGCTAAGAAAGAAAAACTAGATAAAGAGATTATTAATATTTCTAATGAGACTTCTAAAAATGATGCTGAGTATTTAGAAGACAATACTAAATTAGATTGTTTGGAGAAAGAAAAAGCAGAGTTAAATAAAAAGTTACTGCAAATAACTGAAGAAGTTGAAAAAATAAATGGTGAAAAGAATCTTTTAAGAGAACGTAGTAAAACTACTAAAGATGAGGATGAACTTAAAGAAGAAATTAGAACTTTATTAGATCAGAAGTCACGGAATGAAAGAAATATTATTGTTTTAAATGAAGAACTTTTAGCAATTCTTGCAAGTTCTAAAATAGAAGAAGAAAAAGATCAAGAATTATTAAAGTCAATTGCAACTTTAAAGTCTAAGAAAAATATGCTTAATAATGATTATTCTAAACATGATCAAGAACTTGTTTCTATTTCTCATAAAATAGCTAGTCTAAGACAAGAAATAGAGCAGGGAGGAGATATTCCAAATAGTGTTCGAAGTGTTTTAAAATCCAATAGTTTAACTGGTATTCATAATACGATTGGTAATATTATTTCAATGGATGAAAAGTATACTAAGGCTTTAAATATTGCAATTTCGGCTAATAAAAATTTTGTAATTACAACTGATGATTCATCAGCAAAAGAGGCGATTAATTATTTAAAAGATAATCATTTAGGACGAGCAACATTTTTTCCATTATCAGTTATTAAAGGACGTTATATTGATTATGAAACGGAAAATATTTTGAAAGATAATTCAGAATTTATTGGAGTTTTAAGTGACTTAATTATCTATGATAAAAAATATAAAAATATAATTGAAAATCAATTTGGTAATGTTTTATTAACTACTAATATGGATGCCGCTTTAAGGATTAGTAAATTAATTCGAAATAAGTATAAGATAATTACTTTAGATGGTGATGTTATTAACGTTGGTGGTTCTATGACTGGCGGATCTATTTCTTTTACTAAAAGTTTAATTATGACTAAGCAAGAATTAAAATATGCTTTGGAAAAAGAAAAATATTTACGTGAAGAACTAACAGAAATTTCACAAGAATTAGTTAAAGTTTCAATGGAAATTACTGGCTTGGAAGAGAAAAATTATGAGATAGCAAGAACTAAAGTAACTTTGAAGGAATCTTATGATAGTAAATTAGTAGAAATAAAAGATTTAAAAGAGAAACTTGATAGTCTTACAAAAGAGTGTGAAAGTTTAGAGTCAATTACTAATAATTCTATTAGCAAAAAGGAACAAGAGTTGATTAAATTATTTCATGAGAAGAGTTCAGAAAAAGAACAGATTCAAATTAGAGTTTCATCTTTGAATAAAGAAATTGATACTTTAAAAGCTAAAATTGATGAGAGCCAGGCTCAAGCAAAACTAAAAAATTCTAACTTAAGAAATTTAGAGAAGGAGTCTCGAGAGTTAGAAGTTTTAATTAATCGTTTAGATGTTAAGATAAATAATATGTTGACAACTTTAAGTGAAGATCATGAATTAACATACGAGAGGGCTAAAAGTGAATATAAACTTGATATTGAGCCAGAAGAAGCGAGAATTAAAATAAATAAGTACCGAGCAAATATTAAGCAAATTGGTATGGTAAATCTAGCAGCAATTGATGAGTATGAGAGAGTTAATACACGTTATGTTTTCTTAACTAATCAAAGAGAAGATCTTTATAATGCAGAAAATACTTTACTTGAAATAATGAATGATATGGATGATGTTATGAGAGAGGAGTTTAAGACAACATTTGATTCTATTCAAGTAGAGTTTCAAAAAGTCTTTAAAGAGTTGTTTAATGGAGGTAATGCTGATTTAAGACTTACTAATCCAGATGACATTTTAACAACAGGAGTAGAAATTGTGGCATCTCCTCCAGGAAAAAAATTAACAACTATTTCGCTTTTATCAGGGGGAGAAAAAACACTTACGGCAATTTCCTTGTTATTTGCAATTCTTAATGTACGTAATGTACCATTCTGTTTATTTGATGAAGTAGAAGCAGCTTTAGATGAAGCTAATGTTGAAGGATTTGGTAAATATTTAGATCATTATCGTAATAAGACACAATTTTTAATAATTACGCATAAAAAGAAGACGATGGAATATGCTAATACGTTATATGGAATTACAATGCAAGAGTCAGGAGTTTCTAAATTAGTTAGTGTAAAACTTACTAATTATGATGAAGTATTATAATATATTTAAGGAGATGATTTTATCATCTTTTTTTGTTTATAACTATTTTCTTGATAAATGTAAAAATAGTGGTTATATTAAAGTATTTAATATGTGTAGTAAATAAAATAGTAAATGAAATAAGTCGAAATCATACTCAAGTAAAATCTATTCTTGATGTCAGTTTTAATAGAATCTATGAACTGCTAAAAAGGAAAACTAAACAACAAGGAAAAGATTATTATCAAATAGATACATATTATCCTAGTAGCAAGAAATGTAGTCATTGTGGAGAAATAACAAAAATAACAGATAATTTAAGCATAAGAAAAAGAAAATGCAAAGTTTGTGTAAATATAAATGACCAAGATATAAACGCTAGTATAAATATTATGTTCGAAGGACTAAAATTACACTATCAAAGTTAAAAGTTAAAATAGAAAATAAAAAAAAGATAAGTATGGCATCGACTGTCGGAGTTTAAGTCTATGGAGAATAGAGGCTACTCTATCTAAGAAGTAGGAAAACACTATGACGACTAGCAATTTAAATAAAAATTTAAATTGTAGTCTTTTGTTCCAAAATAAAAAGACTAAATGGCACGCATTTCGTCTTTTCCTTTATATGGGTTTTTAGGATCAATATGATCTGTAAATAAAATACCATTTAAATGATCTAATTCATGTTGCATAGCAATTGCTAATTCTTCGCGAGCTCTAACATGAATTTTACGTCCTTCCATATCATATGCTTCCATGGTAACTCTAGCATATCTTGGTATTATTCCTTCGACTGGACGATTAACACTTAAACAACCTTCACCGGCTTCGACATAAATTTTTTCCACAGAATTACTAATAATTTTTGGATTAATTAAAATATAATCATCAAGTTGTCCATCACCTAAATCATCTGTTACAACAAAATATCTTTTTGGAATACCAACTTGAACAGCTGCAAGTCCCATCCCTGGACGTAGATTATACTTTTCAGCTAATTCTTCATTTTGGCTATCATGTAAATATTTAAGCATTTTTTTAATAGTTTCTTTATCTTTATTAGTTAATGGAAAAGTAACCTCTTTACTAATAATTCTTAATCTTTTATCTTTTTCATCTAATATATCTTTAGTGTACAACATCTAACCACCTCATTGCTACTGCATACATTTTATCAGAAAATAGTCTAAAATAAAAGTATAATTATATTATATTTATAATGTTTTAACAATATTTTTGCTTGTTTTTCTAAACAAGTCATATAATAGCATAAAAGATGGGTAAAGTCAAAAAACGTATAAGGGGTCTTATACGTTTTAGAAAAAATTAAATTTTTAAACATTCCAGCGAGAACTTAGAACAATTACTAATAAAATAAATAATACTAAAATAATTGCATAGTTTGAATTGTTACCGCCGCAATTTGTTTGATAGTAAGGCATTTGATACATTTGATTGTTGCAACCACAACTAGAACCACCACCGTAGTAATACATAACATTGCCTCCTTTTCATAATCTACTATAAAATATGTAAATTGACAGAAAATGTTAATAAAAATAATCTAAGTAATTTTTTTCTGAAACTACTACTAAAATTTATGGTATATTATTATAAGGTGGAGTGATATGATGCGAAAGATAATTAAATATTTAGATAAACCATTATTAATTATATCAACAATATTATTTATATTTGGGCTTATAATGGTTTTTTCGGCTTCTAATGTAATTGCTTATATGTCACATGAAGTTAGTGCATCATATTATTTTTTAAAACAAGCGGCTTTTTTAATAGTTGGATTTATTTTATCATTAATAATGATTAGATTTTCAACTAAATCTTATGGTTTTTTTTCTTGGATATTACTAATAATTTTTTCAATTAGTTTAGTAATATTACTTATTTTTATAGCTCCTAAAAATAAAGCCCAGAGTTGGTTTGAATTAGGACCTATTAGTATTCAACCGAGTGAATTTATTAAGATTATTGTTATTGTTTGGCTTGCTTGTTTTTATGAACAGAAACAGAAAAAGTTAAGTACTTATACGACTAGTTTATTTCCGATTTTTGTTTGTTTAGGAATTGCTTTATTAATATTTCTTCAGCCAGATTTAGGTACAACAATTATTTTTGGTACTATTGTTGCTTCAATATTTTTTTCGGTACCAATATCGAAAGAGATAAAAAGGCGAACAATATTTTTAGCTTTAGGTTTAGTTGTTTTTGCTGGGGTAATTTTACTTGGTACGGGTAGTCAATTACTTCAAGACCGGCAGAAAGATCGATTTGATTTTTTAAGACCATGTGATAAATTATTAACTACTGGTAATCAAGTTTGTAATTGTTATATAGCAATTAATAATGGAGGATTAACTGGAACTGGTCTAGGAAATTCTACACAAAAATATTTATATTTACCGGAACCTTATACAGATTTTATTTTTGCTATTATAGTTGAAGAATTAGGAGTTTTAGTAGGTGTAGCTTTAATACTAGCTTATATATTTATTTTGTACCGAATTCTTTTAATTGGACGA
The DNA here is from genome assembly GCA_944358435.1 of uncultured Bacilli bacterium. GTDB lineage: Bacteria > Bacillota_I > Bacilli_A > RF39 > UBA660 > CAG-877. The sequence continues at coordinate 5,657 of CALVRD010000006.1, forward strand.
GGTAGTCCAACTAATCGTGGTGCTACAATGTGTTATGGTATAGCAGTTTATTTATTTTTACATATAGCTGTAAATTTATTAGGAATTTTTGGTCTTATGCCAATGACAGGTGTACCATTACCATTTATGAGTTATGGTGGAAGTTTTACTATTTGTTTAATAGCTGCTTTAACTATAGTTCAACGAGTTAGTGTTGAAAATGGTCTTGCTAGAGAAAGGGAGAGTCACTAATGCCTACTATATTTATTCATGAAGAAGTTGCTTATCAAATAGCTCAAAAGTATATTGAATTAGATAATAGTAATTTTTATCTTGGTGCTTTGGCTCCAGATGCAATTAATGTTGATGGTTTTGCGTGTAGAGAAGAGCGTTTTAATTCACATTTACGTAATATAGATTTAAATATTTGGCTAGATAATGTAGTAAAGTTTTATAAAGATAATAAGGATAAGTATAATAATAATTTTCTTTTGGGTTATCTTACTCATATAATAACTGATATTATATATGATAAATATTTTTATTGGAAAGTAAGAGGTAAAATGAAAGAAGATGGAATCCTTGATGATGAACAACATGATTTACTAAGAATAAATATGTTAGAATATGGTTATCAAAATGAAAATAATGAGTTTTGGCTATATGTTAAAGAAAAATTAAAAGATGTTTGTTCTTATGATATTCAGAATATTAAAAAAGAAAAATTGCTAACCTTTAAAAATAAATGTTTTTTGAAGCAACAATCTTTTAAAAGTAAAAATAAATATATTACAAAGGGTCAAGTAAAAGAATTGGCTAATTTTGTTGAAGAAGAATTAATTAATTTAAATTTATTACTTAGTATAAATGTATAAATAATTTTTAGTATAGATCAAAAAAATTATAATAATAGAGAAAAAGATAAGAAAATTTTTCTTTTTTTTTGAATAATAAAGTAGGAGGTGATTTAAATAACATTTCATTATCGATATCGGAAACAGATTATAATTGGATTAGTTGTTTTACTTTTAGCTATTATGGCAATTATTCTGGTGATAAATTATTATTATAAAAAAAATAATAATAGTAAAAAGATTACTTCAACAATTTCAGGGATAACTAAGAAAACGCAAGAAAAAGAGATAAAGCAAGAAAATATGTATAAAGTAGATATAAAGGGGCAAGTTGTAACGCCAGGAATTTATACTATGAAGGAATCTTCCAGAGTAATTGATGTGATTGAGGCGGCTGGTGGGTTAACGGATAATGCTAATACGACAGTTTTAAATTTGAGTAAAAAGATTACTGACGAGATGGTAATAATAGTCTATAGTAATGAAGAAGTGACTAATTTTGCTAAGACTAAGGAGATAGAAAAACAAGTCCAAGAACAATGCAATAAAAATGATGAAAATTCTCTTAAGAATGATGCTTGTATTTGTGATGATAATCAAATTACTAGTACTATACTTGTATCTATTAATACAGCATCAGTAGAGGAGTTAATGACATTACCAGGGATAGGTGAAGCAAAAGCTCAAGATATTATTAATTATCGAAATGATAATGGTCTTTTTCAAACTATTGAAGATATTAAAAATGTTTCGGGAGTAGGAGATAGTCTCTTTGCTAAAATTAAGGACTATATTACTATCTAATAAACTATATTATCTAATACTTTTAATTACTGTTCTAATTGTTGGTATAAGACTGTTAGTTCCAAATAAAAGTCATTATGACATTAATACAAAAAATATAACTGGTACTATAATTGATATTAAACAAAATAAGGAGCAAGTTAAATTAATGGTAAAAGCTAATGAAAAGATTTTAGCAATATACTATTTAAAAGAAAAAGAACAATTTTCTTATAAATTAGGAGATAAAGTAGAATTATTTGGAACACTTACTATTCCAAGTAAAAATACTACAGAATATATTTTTAATTATCAGAAGTACTTAGAACATAAAAATATTTTTTATATTTTGGAAGTTGATAGGATAAAAATAATATCTAAGAATAGGAATATTTATTATTATTTAAAACAGAAAGTAATTAGTTCTTTAAAAAATGATGCTTATTTATATACTTTTATTATTGGTGAAAAATACAAACTATCTAAATTAGTATTAGAAAGTTATCAAAAAAACGGACTTAGTCATCTATTTGCGATTAGTGGTATGCATATATCTTTGCTTTCTTCCATAATGTTAAAAATATTAAAAAAAATAAAAGTAGAAGAGACAAAACGCTATTTTATTACTTCAATCTTTTTACTTTTATATCTTTTGATTACAGGAATTTCACCATCCATTCTTAGAGGAGTATTATTTTTTATATTATTTTCAATTAATAAAGTTTATTACTTTTATATTAAACCGATTAATATTTTTATTTTGACTTTAATAGTTTCTCTTTTAATTGATGAAAATTATCTTTATGATATAGCTTTTTGGTATTCTTATTCTATAAGTTTTGCATTAATAATTATGAGTCCATATTTAAAATCTAAAAATTATTTTTTAAGTCTTTTAAAGACATCTTTTATTTCTTTTTTAGTTAGTTTACCGATTAGTTTATATAATTTTTATGAAGTGAATTTTTTAAGTATTATTTATAATCTATTTTTTGTACCATTTGTTAGTTTAATAGTTTTTCCTTTATCTTTACTTACATTTATATGTCCAATGATATTACCAATTTTTAAATTTATAACTGTTATTTTAGAAAAAATATCTTTATTTTTAGGAAATATAACTATTTTTACTTTTAGTTTTCCTAGATTAAATATCTTAGTTTATGTTAGTTATATTGTATTTGTAATTATTTTTCTATGGGGATTAGTGATAAATAAAAAGAAGAATATATATCCTTTATTATTACTTTTAATTAGTCATTATTTATATCCATATTTTATTAGAGAAACTTATTTAAAGATGATTGATGTTGGACAAGGGGACTCTTTGCTTTTACATTCAAATAACCAAAGTATTTTAATTGATACAGGGGGAGTTATGTCTTATCAAGAAGAGACTAATTATTCAGTTGTTAAAAGTATTACAATACCTTTACTTAAAAGTTTAGGTATTAGGAAACTTGATTATTTAATTTTAACTCATGGAGATATGGATCATATGGGAGAAGCAAGAAAATTACTTGAAAATTTTAAAGTAAAATATATTGTTTTAAATTTAGGTGAAAATAATTATTTGGAAAAAGAAATTATTAAAGATTATCCAGTTATTGTTGGTAAAGAAGGTTATCAGATTACTTGTGGAGATATTCAATTAATACAATTAAATGAAATGTTTTTAGATGAAAATAGTAGTAGTCAAATTTATTATGGACAATATAGAGATATTTCAATGTTATTTATGGGAGATGCTAGTAAAGAAAGTGAAAAAAATCTTTTAAAAAAATATGAAATTCCAGATATAGATATTTTAAAAGTTGGACATCATGGATCAATAACTAGTAGTTCTAATGATTTTATTAAAAAAATAAATCCTAAGATTAGTTTAATTTCTGTTGGATTAAATAATAAATTTAATCATCCTACTCCTAAAGTAATAGATACACTTTTAGAAAGTGACTCTTTAGTTTATCAAACTAGTATTCATGGTACTACGACTATAGATTTAAAACGTCTACAAATTGAGGTAACCAACTAGACAATTAGGGGTAATTTAGTTAAAATAACATTGTGGTGATAAGTAGATGAAAAATGTTGATACTGTGATAGGTAAAGTTGATGAAGTAAAGCTAACGCAATCATTTATGGATGCTTGTAGTGATGAGAGTTTTAAAGATTATGTTTATAGTTTAAATATAAAAGAAGAAAGTTTAAAGAAATATACTTCAAGTTTAGAAGATGCTTATCTGGAACATAAAAATTGTTCTAAATGTAGTTCTTTAAGTAATTGTAAAAATAAAGTTTTTGGATATACTTATACGCCTGAGGCTGATGGAGAATTAATCATGTTTTCTTATATAGCATGTCCAAAATATCAAGCAGAAATAAAGAAGAATCTTTATAAAGAAAATTTAGAATTATTTGATATGTCAAAAGACATTTTAGACGCATCTTTGACTAATCTTTATAAAGATGATAAATCTAGATTGCCAATATTTAAATATTTTAAAGAATTTATAGATAATTATAATTCTAAAGATAAACCAAAGGGGTTATATTTAACTGGGTCATTTGGTTCGGGAAAAACTTATATGATAGCGGCATTATTTAATGAATTAGCTAAAAAAGGTATTAGAAGTGTTCTTATATATTATCCGGAATTTTTAAGAAATTTAAAAGCTTCTTTTCAAACTAATTATAATGATAAATTTGATTATATTAAAAAAGTACCATTACTTTTATTAGATGATATTGGGGCAGAAAACTGTAGTAGTTGGTCAAGGGATGAAGTCTTAGGACCAATTCTTCAATATCGTATGGAGAGTCATTTACCAACATTTTTTACGTCAAACTTAACTTTAGAAGAATTAGAAACAGCTTTAGCAGTAACTTCTTCTAGTGCTGATAAAGTAAAAGCTAGACGAATAATAGAGAGAATTAAGCAATTAACTATAACTATTGAATTAGTAAGTAAAAATAGACGAAATTAGGACAAGCTTTGCTTGTCTTATTATATTGACATACATTAAAAAATAAGTATAATAAGCACTACTTGGGGGATAATATGCAAAAATATATGTCAATGAATGAAAAGATAATAATTACTTTATCAGTTATATTTACGTTTTTAGCTGTTTATTTTTTTATGTCAAAAGAATTAGCAATAGATGATACTATTGATGTTTTTTCTATTGAAACATTTAATATAAAAAATATGGCTACAACAAAAATTGCTTATAAAAATGGTCTTAATAATACTTTAGGTAGTAATATAGAAGATAAGGTGATTACGTCTGGTGAAGATATAGGTATAGATAATTCACTTGCTAAAAAGTTGAATGCCATACCAGAAGTTAAATGGCAGTTACCAGTAAAAACTGGAAGAATTACTAATTGGTTGTCTTACTCTCATGTGGCAATAGATATTACTAGTCCAAATGGAGTATATGAGACAATATATCCAATAGCAGTAGGTACAATATCTGGAATTTATAAAGATAGAGCAGGGGCTAATGTTGTAACAGTTCATCACTATATTGATGGAGTTAATTATACTTCACAGTATGTTCATCTATCTTCATATGCTCCTGGATTATATGTAGGTAAGAGTGTAACTATAAATGATTCACTTGGACAAATGGGAGCAACTGGTATTGCAACAGGGGTTCATTTGCATATTTCGGTTGTTGACTGTGTATTATTTGATCCTAATGATAGTAATTGTAAAAATTTAGGAGGCTATTTTAATTATTTAAGTAGGCGCTATAGTCAAGGTTTTAGAGGATTAAATGAATTAATTTATGTCCCTAATAGTTGGTAAAATAATTGCAAATGTTTCTAAAGTATGCTATATTTAGTGTGTGTATTGGTAAATACAGTGACAAAGGACATGATAGATTATCTAAGTTTTTAAGAGAATTCGTGGTTGGTGTAAACGAATATACATTTAATTTATTACTACCTTTAGAGTAGAATTATCAAAGTAATTCCGGTATAGACCGTTAAAAAAAGTAAGAAAATAAAGGATGGTACCGTGTATTTTGCACTCCTGTACTGTTCTTTTTATTTTTGAGAGAAGGTAAAATATGAATATAGAAGTTTTAAAACATTCATCTATTAAGCTAACTGGAAGTAAAATTATTTATTTTGATCCATTTCAAATAGAAACTAATTTAAATGATGCTGACTACATATTTATAACCCATGATCACTATGATCATTATGATGAGAAAGCAATTGAAATGGTAATGAATGGGAAGACTATTTTAATAGTCCCGACTTGTTTAGAAGAACGAGTACGGATGATTAGTGATAAAGTATTAGTAGTAGAACCGCAAAATACTTATAACATTGATGATATAACTTTTACAACGATTCCGTCTTATAATATTAATTCTTCATATCATCCAAAGGAAAATGGTTATGTTGGATACAATGTTTTAATAGATGGCATAAGTTATTACATAATGGGAGATACTGATCATACTATTGAAAGTAATCAAGTAAAAACAGATATTTGTTTTGTACCAATAGGTGGTACTTATACGATGAATGTAGAGGAAGCTGCGGCTTATATAAATTCATTAAAGGTAATAAAAGTTATTCCTATACACTATGGTAGTATTGTTGGAGATAGAAATTTGGCATTAAAATTTAGACAATTAGTAAATAAAGATATAGAAGTAGAAATACTTATTTAGGAGGAGAATAAAATGATAAATATTAAAGAAGATGAAAGATTAAGTGTATTAAACCACTCTTGTGCACATTTACTTGCACAAGCGGTAAAACATATTTATCCTGAAGCTATGTTTTGGGTAGGACCTGTTATTGAAGATGGTTTCTATTATGATATAGATTTAGGAGATATTACTTTAACTGATGAAGATTTACAAAAAATTGAAAAAGAAATGAAGAAAATTTCTAAAGATGGAAAAAGAATAGTTCGTCATGAATTAACTAAAGAAGAGGCTTTGGAAAAATTTAAAAATGACCCATATAAAATTGATTTAATATCTCGAATGGATGAAGAAGATACTACAATTAGTTGCTATGCACAAGGAGATTTTACTGATCTTTGTCGTGGCCCACATGTTGAATCAGTTAAAGAAATAAAGTATTTTAAGCTAATTAAATTTAGTGGGGCTTATTGGAAGGGTGACTCTAAAAATAAAATGCTTCAAAGAATTTATGGTGTTTGCTTTGAAACAGAAGAAGATTTAGATAAATATCTTCAAGAACTTGCTGAAGCTAGAGAACGTGATCATCGGAAAATTGGTAAAGAACAAGAACTATATATGAATCATGAATTAGTTGGAGCGGGTATGCCATTATGGTTACCAAATGGGGCTTTAATTAGAAAGCAATTAGAAAATTATATTTATGAAAAAGAACGTAAATTAGGATATGAACATGTATATACACCATGTGTTGGAACTGTTAATTTATATAAGACATCTGGTCACTGGGATCACTATAAAGAAAATATGTTTCCAATGATGAAAGTTGATGATGAAGAATTTGTACTTCGTCCAATGAATTGTCCACATCATATGTTAATATTTAAGAATAAGATGCATTCATATCGTGATTTACCAGTTCGTATTGGTGAATTTGCAACTGATTTTCGATATGAGGCAAGTGGAGCTGTAAAGGGATTAGAACGTGTTCGTTGTATGTGTCAAAATGATGCTCATCTTTTTGTAACTCCAGAACAAATTGGTGAAGAATTTAAGAAAGTTGTTAGTCTAATTTTAGATGTTTATCATGATTTTGGCATTGAAAATTATAAATTCCGTTTATCATTAAGAGATCCAGAGGATAAAGAAAAGTATTTTGATGATGATAAGATGTGGAATGAAGCTGAAGCTAAATTAAGAGAAGTATTAAATGAATTAGGAGTTGAGTACTTTGAAGCCATTGGTGAAGCTGCTTTCTATGGTCCTAAGTTAGATGTTGAAGTAAAACCAGCTGTTGGTCCTGAAGTAACATTATCAACTTGTCAATTAGATTTCTTATTACCAAGAAGATTTGAATTATCATATATTAATAGTAGAGGTGAAAAAGAAACTCCAGTTGTTTTACATAGAGCAATATTTGGAACATTTGACCGTTTTACAGCCTTTATAATTGAAGAAACTAAAGGCCGTTTTCCAACTTGGTTAGCACCAGTTCAAGTAAAAGTAATTCCAGTAAATCCAGAATTCCAAGGTGATTATGGTAAAGAAATTAGAGATTACTTAGTTGCTAATGATATTCGAGCTGAACTTGATGATCGTAATGAAAAATTAGGTTATCGTCTAAGAGAAGCACAGACTGCAAAAGTTCCTTACACTTTAATTTTAGGGGATAGTGAAAAGGAAAATAGCACAATAAGTTATAGACTTCATGGAGAAAAAGAGACAACTACGGTTTCTAAAGATGATTTCTTAAAAATGCTAAAAGAAGAAATTGAAACAAAAGCTATAAGACACTAATTTTAGTTATATTTTTGAATCAGATTAAATTAAATAAGTCAACAAAATTGACTTATTTTTTTGTCAATGTTTGTCAAGTAACAATTTTTTTCTTTTTTCGATATTTACAATTTTAGGCTATTTAGGTAATATATAGTTAAGCAGTGGCTGATAGTGGGGAAAAGTGGGGGATTATATGTTTATAGGAGAATATCATCACTCCATTGATGATAAAGGAAGGTTGATAATTCCTTGTAGATTTCGTGAGAAATTAGGTGATAAGTTCATTGTAACTAGAGGAATTGAGAACTGTTTATTTGTCTATTCTTTAGAATCATGGAATAATATTGTAAATAAACTTGAGACTTTACCATTCACCAAAAAAGATGCACGTCAATTTATCCGTTTCTTTTTATCAGGCGCTACGATAGCAGAATTTGATAATCAGGGCCGTATTAATATTTCTTCCCCATTAATCTCTTATGCTGGTATTTACAAGGAATGTGTAATAATTGGTACAGGAGATCGTATAGAGATATGGTCAGAAGAGTCATGGAATGATTTCTTTACTTCTGCTAAAGACAGCATGTCAGACATAGCAGAAAATCTATTTAACGAAAGTGTGAATCTATAATGGAAAAACATATTAGTGTATTACTAGAAGAATCAATTTCTTCCCTTAATTTAAATGAATCTAGTATTGTAGTAGATTGTACATTAGGCTATGGAGGACACAGTAGTAACATCTTGGCTAGAATAAAAAAGGGGTTTTTATTCGCCTTTGACCAAGATAGTGAAGCAATTCGGCATAGTACTGATCGATTGAATTCGATTGGTACTAACTTCACTATCATTAAAAGTAATTTTGTTAATTTGAGGGAAGAATTAGTAAAAAGGAATGTAGAAAAAGTAGATGGAGTATTATTTGATCTTGGAGTGTCTTCTCCGCAATTAGATGATGCTAGTAGAGGATTTTCTTATCATGAAGATGCACGACTTGATATGAGAATGGATAAAGATAATCCACTATCTGCTTATGAAGTTGTCAATGAATATAGTAGAGAAAAATTAGCGGAAATTTTTTATAAATATGGTGAAGATAAGTTTGCCAAAAATATTGCGAGAAAGATTGTGGAGTATCGAGAAAATAAGTCAATTGAGACAACATTAGAATTAGTTGAAATTATAAAATCAGCGGTTCCAATGAAATTTCGAAAGGATAAACATCCTGCTCGACAAATTTTTCAAGCAATACGAATTGAAGTAAATCATGAATTAGATGTAATAGAGCCAGCAATAGAGCAAGCATTATCATTATTAAGTGTTGGTGGAAGAGTTGCGGTTATTACTTTTCATTCTCTAGAAGATAGAATTGTAAAAAATCTTTTCAAACAAAAGTGTGCAATTGATCCAAAGGTTCAGGGGTTGCCAAATATTCCAGATGAATATTTACCGGATTTTAGGTTAGTAGTGAATAAGGCTATTGAACCAAGTGAGGAAGAACTTATAAAAAATCCCCGAGCAAGAAGTTCCAAGCTACGGGTCATTGAACGTATAAAATAAAAGAAGGTGTCAGAATTGAGGAAGAAAATTAGAAAAAAAATTAAGATTTCTAAATTTGAAAAATTACTTTATACACTTGCGGTAATTCTTGCTCTTATGGCGCCAATTTCAATAGTGTTTTCTAAAGCTACATTATCAAAAATAAACTTTGAAGTAGAAAAGAAGAAAGATGCAATTGAAGAACAAGAAAAGACTAATGAAAGTATCTCGATGACTATTAATGAACTAGCATCACTTACTAAAATTCAAGCTGTTGCAGAGGAACAGGGTTTGAGTTATAATAATGATAACATAAAAAGGGTATGCGAAGATAAATAGGAAGTGATTTAAAAATATGAAGAGAAATAATATAAGATATTCTAAATTTATTATAATTGTTTCTCTTCTTTTATTTGCCTTAATGATCTTAAGAGTAGTTCAACTAGGACTTTCTAAAGAAATAGATGGAGTTAATTTAAAAGAGTTGGCTAGTAAAAGAACTACGAAGACAGAAACTATAACTGCTAAAAGAGGTAATATTTATTCAGCAGATGGAGAAATTTTAGCCCAAAATGTTTCTTCTTATAAAATAATTGCTTATTTAGATGAAAAAAGAACTACAAATAAAGATAATCCACAACATGTCGTTGATAAAGAAAAAACTGCTACAGAACTTGCTCCAATACTTGATATGGATAAAGAAACAATTTTAAAATATTTAAGTAAAGAGAATGTTTATCAAACTGAGTTTGGTACAAAAGGTAAAAATTTAAGTGAGTTAACTAAGCAAAAAATTGAGCTTTTACACTTACCAGGAATTGATTTTGTTGAAAGTTATAAGCGTTACTATCCAAAGGGAAACTTTGCCTCATATACTATTGGCTATGCTAAAAGCAATATATCAGAAGAAACAGGAGAAGAGGAAATTAAAGGAGAAATGGGTATTGAAAAGCAGTATGATAAACTTCTTCGAGGAGAAGATGGCTATATAAAATACCAAAAGGATTTAAGAGGATATCAAATCCCTGATACTGATGTATGGAAAAATGATGCTGTTCAAGGTAAAGATGTATATTTAACTATTGAAAGCAATGTTCAGTTTTTTATTGAACAGGCTTTAGCTAAAGCGGATGTTGATTATGATTTTGAGTGGTTTACAATAACAATAATGGATGCTAAAAGTGGAGCTATTTTAGGAACTGCTACCTTACCATCATTTGACCCTAATACGAGAAATATAACTAATTATTTAGATTTACTTGTTGCAGCTCCATATGAGCCAGGTAGTACAATGAAAACATTTACGTATATGGCTGCTTTAGAGAACGGAGTTTATGATGGCAATGATACTTATATGTCTGGTGTTTACTATACATCTGATGGTACGGAGATTGGAGATTGGAACCGCGCTGGTTGGGGAATGCTTACTTATGATAAAGGTTATGCTATGAGTAGTAATGTTGCAATAATTAATCTTATTAATACAAGAATGGATAGTATGATGCTTCGGCAGTATTTTAAAAAGTTAGGTTTTGGCAAAAAGACGGGAATATCTTTACCAAATGAAAGTAGTGGTAAGATTGCCTTTAAATATGAGACAGAAATTTATAATGCAGGGTTTGGACAAGGAATAACTACAACACCAATTCAAAATGTTCAAGCAATGACTCCTTTAACTAATGATGGTATTCTTCTAAAACCATATATTGTTTCAAAAATAGTTGATCCAGTAACTAATGAAGTTATTTTAGAAAATTCGCGTAAAGAATCTGAAAGAGTAGCTTCAACTACAACTGTTCAAAAAATGTTACAATTAATGGATGATTGTGTAAATGGAGAAGGTAATACAGGAAGTGGATATAAACTTGACTCTGGTGAATTAATTGGTAAAACAGGAACGGCTCAAATTGCTAATGAAAGTGGGGGAGGATATTTAAATGGAAAAGAAAATATTATTTCCTCATTTGCAGGAATCTATCCAAAAAGTGATCCACAATATATAATATATGCTTCCGTAAAAAAGCCAACAAATGGTAGTCAAAGACCAATATCAAATGCAATAAAAGAAATTATTGCTAATTTGTCTAAATATTATGGAACTGAGGAGAATAATTCAACAGGAATAGTTATAAATGAATATAAATTACCAAGTTTTGTTAATAAGAAAGTAGATACGGTGATAACATCTTTAACTGCACAAGGTATAAAGTATAATGTAATTGGAACGGGAAGTAAAATTATTAAACAGTATCCAGAAAAAAATGATATAATAACTAGCAAAGATACAGTTTATTTAATTACTAATGCTTCTGATTTGGTAATTCCAAATGTTGTAGGTTTATCATCAAAAGTTGCGAGTAATTTGCTACAAAAGTTAGGAGTTAAAGTAATATTAGAAGGTGTTGGATATGTAACTAGTCAATCTATACCTGAAGGAATACCGATTACTGAAGGATTAGAAATAAATTTAACAGTAAATACTAAATTTACTACTTAAGAATATTAAGAAAGCTGATAATTAAAAAAATATATAGTATTTTAAGATGTTTATTAGTAATAGGTATTTTCATATATTATGGAATTGTTTTAATTATAGAATTAATTTAGTAATTTAGTTAATATGGGTAATATATATATTTTAGTTGATAGTCGGTATTACATAGATGACTATAAAGCGTATGCATATATAGAATTTAAATATTAATTAGGAATATTCTTTCTGTTTACAATGGGTAAAAATTTATGAAAGGAAGGTAAATGTAATGAAAGATTCAGTTAAAACTAGAAACTTAATAATTATTACACTGTGTCTAACAATAATTTGTATGGGAGTAGGTTTTGCTATTCTTTCAATGAAGTTAGAAGAATTTCATAATAATAAGCCGAAGTTTGCAGTTGAATTTACTAAGGCTTCACCACGGACACCAGTTATGGGAGGAGAAAAAACTCCAACTGTTTTGTCCAATATAATTAATTCTAATCAAACAATTAATATGGAGTTTAATTTATATTCCCCATATGATGAAATAGGCTATAAAGTTACTATTAAAAATACAGGTAATATTCCAGCTGAAATAGTTAATTTAATCGCAAAACCTGATTATCAAACTGATATTTTAGCAGCTAATAGTATTTTTCCAATTAAAATTACTCATAATGATATTACTGGTAGAATACTTAGACCAGGTGAGGAAATAGATTTAAATATTGTGGCGGTATTTGACTACAATTCCTTACCAAAGGATATGAAAGTTTCATATCAATTAAGCTTAATTACTAAAACTTCTAATATTTCGTAAATAAATTGGAACAAAATTGTTTCAATTTTTTTTTACTCCTTGTTCGACAAATAACAACATGCTATAATGAAGAAAATAGGGGTGATACGAGTGGTGAGAGTAAACAAAAGAAATTATCTTGTCTTACTATTATTAATTGTTTCTTTGACATTAATTGGAACAGGTATATATATATATCATCTGTCTAGCCCTAAACGCATTATTACAAAGGCTATGAAAAATCTTTCAAATACTATTTATCTTAGTAAAACTGAAGATAAAGATTTAAGTCAAGAAAATGTTCTTTTAAAAAAAGATGGCTTTACAATAAACTCTATGATATCATTAAAAACTAATAGTCAATATCTAGTAGATAAGTCAGAAAGTAATCCAGAATATTTAAAATATGCTAATTTATTAAAAAATATTAGTAATACTGAAAATACTATTAATTTTGTTCAAGATAATAAAAATAAAAAATTATTACTTAATATAAATAGTAATCTTTATAATCAACCATTGATTAATATGAAATATTATATTCAAGATGCTACGGAATATTATTATATAGATGGATTTAAAGATACTTATATAAATAATGGAAATAATAATTATTTTGAAATACCATATAGTGATAATATTACAGGTACTGGTATTAAGTATTTGTTTGATTTTATAAAAAAATCTTTTAAAGATAATTTTAGGGAAGAATACCTGAAAACGGAAAAAGAAGAGTTAACGATTGATAATGTTACACAAGATTATTATAAAGTTTCTTTAATATTAAATAATAAAGTATTAAAAGAAATTATAAATTCACTACAAAAAGATTTAAAAAAAGATAAAATGACTGCACAAATATTAATGATACTTAATTGTAATTTAAAAATAGATTCTAAGACTAGAATTATTCCTGATGATGAAAGTATTATTTTTAGTGTATATACTGATAAATTAACTTATAAAATACGAAGATATGAACTAATTTTTAAAAAAAATAATTCTAATATTAAAATAGTATATAGTTTAGATAATAAAGGTTATGTAATTAAAGATAATGAGGTTATATATAATTATACAATTACTAAGAATGATTCTAGTACTAAAATAAATATTTTATCTAAAGAAAATATTAGTGTTGGAAGTATTACCTTTAATAAAACTTCTGTTTCATATGAAATAGAACTTAGTTTTAATAATGATAATATAAATGCTATAGGTAATTATAAATTAGAGCATAAAACAAAAAAAGACAATTATGCATATGAATTTTTAAATCAGCTTAATTTAAGAGTAGTAAATAAAAAAACAGAATTAATTAATTTGAATTATACAATTGATACTAATTTCTTATATCAATCTGAGATATTTGAAGATGTATCTACATCAGTTTTTCAAAGTAGTATAACTGATTTGGAAAAGGAAATGTTAGTAAATTATAATTTAGAAAAAATAAATAAATTGTATCAGTAGAGGTGAATAAAATGGAAAAAGGAAATAATAAAAAGAGTGTAGTTAAGAAAGTAAAAAATGCAAGGAAGAAGTCTAAATTTAAAAATAAAATTATTAATAAATTAATTCCTAAAACTACAAGTGAAATTATATTATCAGTAACATTAATAGTATTTTTAATAATTGTTGTATTTTTAGTAATAAAGGCCATTAGTTTAAAACAAGAAATGTCAAATAAAAAAGATGCTGACTTTATAATACCTATAGTTGATAAAAGTACTAATAATGACTTTAAAGTTGATTTATCAAATTTGGAAGTTGATGATATAAAAGAATATAAATTTATGGTAACTAATTATAATGATGAAAGGACTGCTAAGGAAGATATTAATTATCAGATTGAATTAAGTAAGAATAGTGATGCTGTAGCAGTTAAATTATATAAAGGTAAAGAAGATAAAAACTTACTTACAGATAATCAAAAAACTTTTACAATAAAAGATAATAGTTTATCTAAAGAAAAGAAGTCTAAAGATATGTATTATTTAATAGTTAGGGTAAAAGATGAAGTTCAAAAAAAAGATAATATTTTAATTAAAATTAGTTCTATAAATTGACATTAAGTAAATTATAAATTATACTAAATTAGTATAGAGTAGGTTACTATATTTGGAGGGTAAAGAATAAAAATGGGAAATATTGCAGATAAGATTACGATTTTAAAAGATAACAAAGAAGTAGAATGTGAAGTGTTATTTGCATTTGATTGTGAAGAAAATAGTAAAAGTTATGTTGGATATACTGACCATACGTTTGGGGCTAACGGACGTAAAAATATATATGTTTCTTCTTATGATCCAATTATTGGAACAGGTCAATTAAACGATGTTACAAATTCAAATGAACTTACAATGATTCAAGAAGTTTTAGCACAAATTGATGAAGAAAGTAGAATATAATTAGAGGTGATGGTATGACAACATATTTAGAACAATTAAAAAATCGTACAGAAATTAATATTCATAAGTTAAAAAGTTTACACGAATATAAAGCATCTTTATTAGCAAGTAAAGATAAATTTGATTCTGATTTATTAGATGATCGATTAAAACAAATAGATGTAGAAGATGCTAGACTAAAGAAAGCAATTCATGCTAACAGAAAGGCTGAAGCTCATTATAATGCAGCCTTTGGACATTTAGTTGATTTACGTAGCTTAGATAGTAAATTACAGCTTACAACTGATCCATTAGTAAAAGCTGAAATTGAAAAAGAAGTTTTAAAGCATACTAGTAAATTAGAAAAGCATTTAGCTATTTTACCTGAAAAGTTAGTTGTTGAATTACAAGAAAAATATCTTCAATATGCTGAAGCTAATCCAATAATTATAGAAGATAATATCCAAACTGAATCAAAAGCTGATGATGATGTAAATTATGAAATTTATGCTAATTTATTTGATATATATCAAAACGAGGTACAGGAACTAAATGAAATTAAGGTATTTGAGACTGTTGAAGATTTAGAGGCATTTTTAGATAAGTATAAAGAAATGAAAATTGCTTGCTATAGACAATTAAAAGATGCAAAAGTAGAAGAGACAGCTACTGTAAGCCATAATGAGGCAGAAGTTAATCAACCTGTTGTTGAGTCTAATCATATAGAGGATAAATATGAAGATGAACCAAGTGTTTATAGTATAATTGTTATGTTGTCATTAATTGACGGCTTAGAAGGAAAGAATGCAGCAGATGCTAAATTGCATGCAACTAATGTAAAGACATCTGCAGCATTTAAAGAAGAGTTAAGCTCATCAGGGTGGTTATATAATGTAGTTCGTTTTAGTGGAGATATTGCTAAAGTAGAGGAAGTTTCTTATTCAGAGTTTATTAAGTCTGTTTCAACATCTAAGAAAAATATTGAGCGTATAGAAGTTTTGCGTGAGAGAATTAATAATTTATCTAAATCTAAATTAATGAATGTTTATAGAAAATATTATGGACCAAACAGTAAAGCTAGTTTAACTACTGCTTTAAAGGTATTAATTAGTGAAAGAGCTTTGGAGTTGATGCATTAAAAGCTCTTTTTTCTTACTATTTGCAATTTAACTTTATTTTATTAGTAGAAAGGGATAATATGATTGAAAAACAAGTATTTAGAAATATTTCATATGGAATGTATTTAGTTACAACAAAAGGTGATAAAAATGGTGGATGTATAATTAACACACTAAGTCAAGTTACATCGGAAAACCCATTGGTTACGATTAGTTTAAATAAAAATAATTATACAAGTGAATTAGTAAAATTAAATAAACGATTTGCTGTATCAATAATTTCAGAAGAAACTGATAATAATATTATTACAACTTTTGGATATCAAACTGGGAAAACGATAAATAAATTTGAAAATATTGCATATAATGAAATTTCAGATCTTCCAGTAGTAACTGATAAAATGTCTGCTTATTTGATATGTGAAGTTGTAAATATAGTTGATGCTGAAACACATTATATTTTTATTTCTAGAGTAGTAGAGGCAAAGATGTTAAATGATTTAACACCAATGACTTATAAATATTATCATGATGTAAGAAAGGGAACATCGCCAAAAAATGCTCCAACTTTTGTTGAAGAAGAAAAAATAGATGGTTATCGTTGCCCAATTTGTGGCTATGTTTATGATAATTCTAAAGAAAGTATTAAATTTGAAGAATTACCTGAAGATTGGGTTTGCCCTATTTGTATGGCTCCTAAAAATAAATTTGTAAAATTAAATTAAAATATGATGCTTAATTTTATTTTTTCTATTCAAAGATTATGTTGTAATAAATAATCTATTTTGAAATTTTTTTGGTCTTCTTTTTTCTTTCTTATAGAAAATTTTTAGTAATTATGATATTATTAATTAGGGTAGATGGTAGTAAATTATTTAAATAGGCAAAAATAAAAATAGGAAGAGGTGTTTTATGCATAATAGCAAAGGTTTTACTTTAATTGAATTGTTGGTAGCAATTACGATTATTGGTATTATTACTGTTTTAGCTTTACCTGGTGTTTCTCAATTACAGGCTCGAAATCGTGATAAGAAATTTGAATCTTATGCTGATAGATTAATGGATGCTGGTAAATTATATGTTGATGCTTATGCTGATGATTTATTTGGTACAGTTGGTGATGGCTGTGCAGATATTTCATATTTAGAATTATCTAGTAAGTCATTAATAAAAAAATATGAAACAGATGGAATAAGCTGTGATAATGAAAATACTTTTGTTCAGGTTAATAGAAAGTCTGGAAAGTATTCTTATGAAGTTTCATTGCTTTGTACTAAAGGTGATAAAAAAGTTTATGACAAGGTTATTCCAAAATGTGATCAAGAATCTTTAAGTGATGTTCCTACAATAGCAGTTTCATATAAGAATATCGGTGGAACAGATAATTGGTCAAGTTCAAAAGAAGTAACGATTAAGGTAACTGCTAAGAATGGACTTAATCAGGGTGCAAGTATTTCTTATGGATGGAGTAAAGACAGAAATGTTTTCCCTACTTCTATGAAAACTTATAATTTTAGAAATAATCAGGGTGAAACTAGTCTTACTTATAAATTTACAGAAAATGATGTATCTGGACAAAATTATTTATTTATTGATGGTGATTATGTTATTGACGTTGGGGGACTATTTGCAGAAGATGTTTGGACAGAAGAAAAATTGAAGTTTGACAAAATCCCACCAGTAAAACCAGTGTTAACGAATAATCAAAATGGTATTTGGACTGGTGCTGATTTTGTAAATGCAGGAAAGTATACTATTGTTGTTGAATCAAATGATCCGGAATATAATGCTGCTGATCTAAATAATTCTGATGGTTCAGGTATTCATGATTATCAATATAGATATCCTAATAGCGAAAATATTTGGCATACTTATTCAAATTCAAATACTAATAGATTTACAACTACACCATTTACAGCAAATAGAAATGAGATAGTTGAAATAAGAGCATGCGATTATTCAGGTAATTGTTCTGAACCGGCTTCAAGTAATATAATGATCGACAAAATTAAACCAGAAATAACTATAAATGGAGATTTAAGGAAAATATACGGACCAGTATTTGATTTATATGAGGGTGTAACATTTACTGATAATATTACTAGTAGTGATGATATAATTAAAAAGGTATATTTAAATGATAAGGAAATTAGTAATTCAAGTGAATTGTCAATTGGTGAAAGTGTAGTTACATATAAGGGTATAGATATTGCTGGAAATGAAGCTACAGTTACGAGAAAAATTACTTTAGTAGTTGCTAGCACAGAATTTGATTATAAAGAAGAAGAACAAGTTTATACGGTTGAAGCTACAGGAACATATGTAATTGAAGCGTATGGTGCTCAAGGTGGAAATTCTGGTGGTAATGGAGGTTATCTTAAGGCTGAAGTATATTTAACCGCAGGAGAAAAATTGTATATTACAACCGGTGGTGTAAATGGATTTAATGGTGGCGGAGGCTACGGAAACTCAAAATATTATCCAGGCGGTGGTGCTACTACCATTAAATATGACGGAAAAGTTATTGTAATTGCTGGTGGCGGTGGTGCTGCAGGTGCAACTGGTGAAGGCGGTGCTGGCGGAGCTAGTGATGGTAGCGGTGGTGCTAGTGTTGGAAGTGGTTCCGGCATCGATGGTACAAACGGTGGCGGTGGAAGTAATAGTCCGGATTCGACTAAAGTTTGCGGCTGTGATCGTTATGAACGTGTATGCGTTGGACATGCCCCAACATATAAATGTTGTTGCAGAGGTATAGTAATGCATGGTTCATGGACGTGTCTCGTATATGGTTGTACATGTGGTGGTGGATGTACAGGCTATTCTGAGAAGTGTGTTAAAGAAAAAAAATGCCCAGTAAGTGGAAAAAGTGGTAAAGGTGGAGCAAGCAGTGTTGTATCACCTGCTACTAAAGTGACTCAAGAAAATGGAAACAGAGATGGCAATGGTTATGTTAAAGTAAGTTATAAAATATAGAAAAATATGTTTTAAAGAAAGAGATAATATAATGAAAAAGAAAAGTATATTAATTGGTTATATAATTTTAGTTGCTAGTGTGCTATTAATATGTTCTGGTATATTGTTTACTTTAAAAATTGATAATTCTGATCAAAATAAAAAACCTAATGAACATGAAAATAAAGTGCCTAATAATTCTAATAAGGATTTTACGGAAAAATATGATGATTTATACACAGAATTAAGTGAAATGTATACATCTAATGCTTATTTGGAACTTCCTAAAGACGAAACAGGTAATTTTTATTACTTAACACTTGCTGAATATAAAAGAAGAGGATATGATTTAACACTAGTTAATGCTGATTGTCCAGACTATTCTGAAGTCGCAAACTTTGGAATAGAAGTTCCAGGTTATGATAAACCTTATCCTTTTATTGTAGAGCCCGAGACTTGTCGATGGGATGAATCACATCTTAAATAGAAATTAATGGTAATAGCATTTTAATTTTTATATATTATGTTTGATGACTAGTATATTAGTATGAATGAATATAAAAGCATATTATAGGTAATTATAAGAAATTTTAATACTTCTATATATTGAAATTTTAATCGCACCATATGGTGCGGCTTTTTGATACAATAAAAGAAGCCATATTTCGGCAATTAGGCTCCTATATGCAATAATTATTCTAAGAACAGAAAGCTCAAATCGTTCATATATTAAAAATTAGTCATTTAACTATTTTCAGATATAAAACAAATGTCTTTAAGATGAGGCGAGGCCTATTAATATTAATACAAAAATACAAAATGTTATATTCTTGTTAAATAATAATTTAAATTTTTATAGGGAGATATTATATGAATAAAAAGAAAAATATAAATATTTTAGCAATTTGTTTGATTATTATTGGGGCTGTAATAGTTGCTTTTGGTCTAATTACTAATTTTATTAATAAAAATAAAACTCCAAATACAGAAAGTAAAAAGGATACAGCAGAGTCAATTTTAAGTAAATTAAGTATTGATAAGTATCTTAGTCTTGCATTAACTTCTTACATTGATCTTGATACCAATATACTAGATATTAATTCTGATCAAAATATGATGCTTTATTTTTACAGTAATAGTGATATAAAACATTATAAAATAGAAATTTCCAGCGATTTGGGTGATAAAATTAAGTTTGTCTATGTAAGGTATGATGATTATATAAATCAACATAAGAAATTATTTGGTGTTGAGCCTACTTTAACTATTGAAACTACTGATGTAAGTTTTAGTAATTTAGTTCATGTTAGTAAAGACGACTATAAAGTGGATTCTAGTAATTTGACTACTTGTGATGAAAATAAGCCTAATGAATGTTATATTATGCTTAACGAATATATTGATAATTCTAATAGTTTAGAGTTTTCAAATCTTACTATGAAAAATAATATTATTAATGGAAATATAAAATTACGTAAAAAAGGTGATATGTTTTTAGATGCTACATTTGAATTTGTGTATGAGAAAAATGGCGATAATTATATTATTAAAAGTCTTAAGATTAATTCAATTAGTAGTTTATTAAATAATTTTTAAATATTTAGAAATAGTTGGAAAGTATGAAATTACTTTCTTTTTTTGGACAATTTACAAATTTAATTATCTAAGAATAAACATATAAATTTTAGAAATTTATGCTTTTATTCTGAACATTTCAAATATAATCTTGTTTTATTTGGTAAGAATTGATAAAATGAAAACATACCTTGTATTTTAGGAGGAGATAATATGGAAAAAGAAAAATACTTAGTAGTTAATGCAGGTAGTTCATCACTAAAAGTTTCGTTATATGAAATGCCTGATCAAGAAGAATTGGCTAATGTCTATGTTGAAAAAATTGGTTCTAAAGATTGTTTTTGGACTTTAAAAATGAATGGAGAAAAAATAAAAAAATCTGCTCCACTAAAAGATCATTCAGAAGCAGTTGAAAAGATTCTTCAAGAATTAGTAGATTATAAATTAATTGCAGATATAAGTGATATTATGGGAGTTGGACATCGTGTTCTTCATGGAGGAGAATTTTATTCTGAATCAGTAAAAATTGATAAAGATGTTTTAAAAAATATTGAATCTATTATTGATTTAGGACCACTTCATTTACCACCAGCAATTAATGTTATTAAATATATGCAATCAATAATGAAAGAGGATATCCCACAAGTTGCTGTATTTGATACCGCATTTCATCAAACTATGCCAAAAGTAAACTATTTATATCCAGTTCCATATGAGTGGTATGAAAAGTATGGTGTAAGAAAGTATGGCTTTCATGGTACAAGTTATAGATATATAACAAAAACTATGGAGGAAAAGTTAGGAAAAGAAAATGTAAATTTAATTGTTTGCCACATTGGAAGTGGGGCATCAATTGCGGCAATAAAAGACAGTAAATGTTTAAATACTACTATGGGTTTAACTCCATTAGCAGGATTAATGATGGGAACTCGATCTGGGGATATTGATCCTTCTATTCTTGAATTTATTTGTAAGAAAACTGATATGTCAGTTGGTGAAGTAACAAGTGCTTTAAATAAAAAAAGTGGTTTAAAGGGAGTTTCTGGTGAAAATGATTTCCGTGATGTAGAAGAATTAATGGGAAAAGGTGATGAAAAAGCAATATTGGCCTTTGAAATGATAAAAAATACAATTGTTAAGTTTATTTCAGAATATTATGTTGAATTAGATGGAGATGTTGATGCGATTGTATTTACAGCTGGTGCTGGAGAAAATGATATTGATTTACGTCGTGAAGTAATGAAGAAACTAAAACCATTAGGAATTATTCTTGATGAACAAGCTAATGATAGTGTTGCTAAATTTAGAGCAAATAAGAGTGGAATTATATCTGATTCAACTTCAAAAGTAGAAGTATATGTAGAGCCAACAGATGAAGAATCAGTAATTTTAATGGATACATATACTATTGCTAAAAATGCTTAGTTAAAAAATAAAGTACGTATTATAAAATCAAATACGTATTTTTTTTATTATAAAACATAAACCTTTACTAAGAGGTGGAATATGTTTTTTAAAAAAATTGATGAACGTATAAAAGTAATATTTATAATTATTTTAATTCTTTTTTTATTTATAATTTTAAGAGTTTTTTATATTCAAGTAATTGATTATAAAAAACTAAATAAGTATGCTTCTAATCTTTGGAGTAGGGATTTACCAATAGAAGCTAATAGGGGATTAATACTTGATAGAAATGGGACTGTTTTAGCTGATAATTTAACAACAACTAGTCTTGTTTTAATACCTAATCAGATAAAAGATAAAGAAAAAGCAACAAAAGAGTTGGCAAATATTTTAGGCGTTGATTATGATGAAATGAAAAAACATGTTTATAAAGAAACATCAATTGAGAGAGTTCATCCGGAAGGTAGAAGACTTTCATATGATATTGCGGAAAAAATATCGGCTTTAGAATTAGCTGGTGTTTATCTTGTGAAAGAGGCTAAGCGTTATTATCCTTATGGGGAACTTTTATCACATACACTTGGATATGTTGGAATTGATAATCAGGGATTATCAGGATTAGAGTTGCAGTATGATAAATATTTAACTGGTAAAAGTGGAGCAATTAAGTATTTTTCTGATGCTAAAGGAAATAAGTTAAATATTTCGGATATTTATCTTGAACCTCAAGATGGAATGAATTTAACTTTGACAATTGATATAAATATTCAAAAGTCTATTGAGCGGGAACTTGACAATATAGTTGATATGTTTACTCCAGATATGGCTTTAGCAATTGCTATGGATCCAAAGACTGGTGAAATTTTAGGAATTGGATCAAGACCGGGTTATAATCCTAATTCTTATCAAAACTACAGTCAGGAAGTTTTGAGTAGAAATTTACCGGTTTGGTCATCATATGAACCAGGTTCAACATTTAATATTGTAACTGCCTAAAATGATACAAAATTATATGGAAAAATATTTTTAATAGTAGAAAAATTTTAGTAACTATGTTAATATTATATTGTCATGCTAGTGATGATAAGAATAGGAGGTATTATTTGTATGAATGAATTTAGATATAATAATAAAGGCTTTTCTTTAGTTGAACTTTTAGCGGCAATTGTAATACTTGGATTGCTTAGTACTTTTGCAGTTGTTAGTATTGGAGCTATTTTAGATAGAGCAGAAAAAAATCATTATCAAACACAGCAAAAAGATATTGTAATGGCTGCTCAGAGCTATGCTCAAGATAATCGAAATATTTTACCAAAAGAAATTGGTGAGTCGAGAGAAATTACCCTTCAAGAGTTACAAAGTAGAAAGTATATTGGAGATATTCTTGATCGTAGTAAAAATAAATGTACTGTGGGCTCAGTTACTATTTTTAAATATGCAAAAGATGGATATAGTTATAGACCGTATTTAAAATGTCAAAAATATGAAACTAGTAAAGAAGATTATGGTGAAAATGGACCAGAGATAACGTTATCATTAGATAAGAATTATGCTAAACCATCTTTTTCATATGAAATTACTTCAAGTGGTGATAGTAAGATAATTAGTTATAGTTATGTTATTTATAAACATGGAGTACTTGTTAGAGATAGTGGAAGCATTCCAGTAAGTAGAGTTAATAAAGTTGATAAGAAGGTTGTATCTTTAAAGGATTTAGTTCCAGGTGAATTTGAAATAATTTTAAGATCTACTAATGTTTATGGATATAGTAGTACAAGGACTGTAAGTGGAAATATTATTGATGAGGGAGCACCAGAGTGTTATAACATTACGCCAGTTTATACAGAGGCTGATTGGAGAAGATATACAGAACCAGTAGTTATTAATGTAAATTGTCGTGATACTGATGGAAGTGGTTGCGCGAAAGAGATATTTTCACAAAAATTTTATTATGATACTGGAAAAAATTTTATTGAGATGATTGATAATGCTGGTGTTAAAAGTAACTGTGAAGTAGGGGTATATATTGATAATACTCCTCCTAGTAAACCAGTAATTAGTAATCCGTATGAAAATGTTTGGATTAATAAAAGTTATACAATTCAAGTAAGTTCGGTAGATGAAACGTCAGGAATTAAATATTTTGAATATAGATATCCTAATTCTGTAGAAGCATCCGAAAGAGAGTGGACAAAGTATGAAAATTCTAACAAAGATCCTAAAGATACAACACCTTTTACGACAACACCTTTTTCTAAGGAAAGAAGTGAGTATGTTGAGATAAGAGCATGTGACTATGCAGGAAATTGTTCTGAATCTACTCAAAGTATGATTAAGTTAGATAAGACAGTTCCAACTTGTACAATTAGTAGAAGTATTACTTCGCCTAATGGTGCAAATGGTTGGTACGTATCGGATGTTACTATGAATATGTCACTAACTGATAATACTAGTGGTGTTGCTACTGCGGTTAAAAGTCCGATTGCTTATGAATTAACTACTAATAAGACACCTGTTTATTCAGCAATGAATTTATCAGCTGTTCAAAATGAAACCAAGGGTTTAACTTGGAACGGTTATATAAAGGATGAGGCTGGCAATGTTTCTTCTTGTACAGATGAATCTGGAGATATTAAAATAGATACAACGCCACCAACGTGTAAGTTAAGTGTTAATACTTCACAAGTAACTTTTGCCAATCGTACAGAAAATACATCTGGTTTTGCGGGTTATAGTATTGATAGGTCATCTACTCCTAGTTATGATTCATCTACTAGTGCAAATTTTGATACTGGAACGTTTTATGGTCATTTAAAAGATAATGCTGGAAATACAAATACATGTAAAGCTACTGTTACAAATACAACTAAAACAACTGGTACTGAGAGATATTGTACTGCTAATGAAGATAGTGGCGGCTGCTATAAATATACTGGTGCTTCTGCACATACAACATATGAGGGTGTATGTAGTTGTAAAAAGCGTATACCAGGAAGTGGTGGTTGGTATCATATTCAATCAACTTGTACTTCTAGTGGTGGATGTAGTTGCCCAGGTGATATGAGTACTGCTGATACATCTGGCTGTCGTAGAAAAACGACTTATAGTTGCTCAAGTGGATACCTAGTTGGTAGTTCTTGTAAAGTTTATATAGGTTATTCAACGAGACCTATTACTGTGTATGTGTGTGATTCAGGATATACTAAAATGAATAATTCTTATTGTTATAAACTTGATTAGATTTTCAATAAAAAGTAAAATAAGCTAATAGTAAGCAAACTATTGCTTATTTTTTTTCTTAAAAATGTTCTTAAATGTTTTCTATTTAATATGATATACTGGAGGACTTATGAAAATAGATGACTTTATAATTGAAGTTAAATTAGTTTTAAATAAAGAATTATATGAGGCAAATCTAATTACTTATAATCAGTATATAATGGCTATTAAAGAAATAAGAAAGAGTAATTTATGTTGACAAGAGAAAAAATATTTTTAGGAGAAAATATTAATAATATAAAGTTACGTGTAACTTATTATGCAAGGGTTTCTACTGATACTGATGAACAATTAAATTCATTAGAAAATCAAACTAACTACTTTGAAAATTATATTAAAGAAAACAATAATTGGACATATATTCCAGGATATATTGATGAGGGGTTGAGTGGAAGTACAGTAAAAAATAGATATAATTTTTTAAGAATGATTGAAGATGCTAAAAGGGGACTTTTTGATTTAATTATTACAAAAGAAGTATCAAGATTTTCACGTAATCTATCAGATAGTATTAAATATACGCAAATGCTTCTTCAATATAATGTTGGTGTTTATTTTCAAACTAATGGTATAAATACATTTGATCCTAACTCAGAATTTATTTTAAACATGATGGGAAGTGTAGCTCAAGAAGAAGTAAAAAGATTGTCGCTTAGAGTTAAATGGGGACATAAAAACGCTATTAAAAGGGGAAGAATATTAGGTTCAAATAATATAACTGGTTATCAAAAAAATAATGGTAAGTTAACAGTTGATGAGAATGAGGCCATAAAAGTAAGAAAAATATTTACTCTTTATGCTTCTGGTAAATATGGATTAAATAAATTAGCAAGAGAGTTATATAGACAGAATATCACTAATTCTAATAATAATATTTATGATAAAGAAACTTTAAAACGAATTTTAGAAAATCCAAAATATAAAGGTTATTATCGAGGGCATACAACTGAAATAATAGATTATCGATTGAAAAGGAGAATTATTATTCCTAAGAATGAACAATTAATTTATAAGGATGATAGTATTCCTCAAATAGTATCAGAAGAATTATGGGAAGAAGCTAATCAAATTTTAAGGAAAAGAAGTACACAGATAAAAGGAAAAAAGATAAAAATAACTACTTATCCATATACTAATAAACTTTTTTGTAAGGAGCATAATAGTTCTTTTTATCGAAAGATATCAAGAAAAGAGAAGGTAACTTATTCTTGTAATTTATATTTAAAGAATGGGGTTAAGGCATGCTATAGTCCAATTATTAATGAAGATGATTTAAATAGTATTATTAGAATTATTTTAAATAATATTTTGTGGGATTATAGAGAAAAGATCGAAAAGTCACTTATAATTATGTATGAAGATATTATGAAATTAAATGATTGTAATCAAAAGTATTTAAAGGAACTTACCAGTCGAAAAAAGAAAATTTTGGAATTATATATAAATAACAATTTAAGCCAAGAAGACTTTAAAATTTATAATGATGATTGTAATAAAAAAATTAATAACCTCAAAAGTGAAAACCATTATCAAGATTTTAGAAAAATAAGAAATTATTTATCTAGCTTACTTTATTTTGAAGATATAAGTAAATATATTGATAAGCTTTTAAATAAAATTATAATTTCTTGTATTGATAAAAGACGTGAATGTATTAGGTTGGAGATTTATTTGAAAATTAAACAAACTGTACCGAATTTTTTATATAATTCAAAAAATAAGTCATATTATGTTGAATTTCTTTAATATGGTATAGTTGTTTCTTTTCTGGCTGTTACAATTAAGATTGTCACGATGGCTACGGCAGTAGAAGAAAAGGTTGTTGACTTGGAGCATGATCATTTTTATGATTCTGGTAAAGTAACTGTTGATGGAGCTACAATGCGCTGTTGGAAAGCTGGTGGACATGGAGATCAAACATTTCTTCAGGTATTGCAAAATTCTTGTAACCTAGTAGCCGAACAAGAGATACCAAACACATTGAAAAAAAGCCCGAAAATAAAGGAAAAATTAATGATTTAAAAAATATTAAACCAAGTGTTTTAGCAAGAGAGACTTATTCGTTTAAAGATGTATATCAAAGAAGTGATTTTAAAGTAGATTATGTTTATGAAGTGGAATTAATAGTTGTAAAAGATTTACATGGATATAATTCGGTAACAAAAACAGACGAATTTAAAGAATTTTTATCAAACGAATTAGAAAGTGAAAAATATATAAATTATGATCCAGATATTAATATAAGAGATTTGTATCCATTAGAGATACATACAAAAGATAAAGATGAAACTCTTGTAAATTATTTTGACAAAATAAACGACTTAATTTTAAATTATGATTCAAGAATAAATAGGAGAGTAACTAAAAGAGAAATTGTTTATAAAAAAGATAAAAGTAAGTCTATTGTTGCAATAAGAATTTCAAAAAAAGGATATATAAAATTATTTGTAAACGGAAACATTAATGAGTATGATAATCAAAATAAATTTGATACTGTTCCAGAAAAAACAAATAAACCATTAAATAAAGTATTAAAAATATATAATGATAGTGATTTTCATTATTTAGAAACAGTAATTTTTAAATACTTAAGTAAGGTACTACAAAAAAGGTAGTATCTTTTTTTAGGAGGTGTAAAAATGTCAGTATTTAAAATAGAAAAAACCAAAGATTTTACAGTAATGAGTAATCATCATTTACGAGATAAAAATTTAAGTTTAAAAGCTAGAGGACTTCTTTCTTATATGTTATCTTTACCAGATGATTGGGATTATTCATTAGCAGGTTTAGTAGCAAATTGTAAAGAAAGTGTAACATCAGTAAGATCAGCACTTGAAGAATTAAAACAATATCGGTATTTAATAATTGATAAATTATATCCAAATGTTACTGAAAGCAAAAAAATAGAGTATGTATATAATATTTATGAACAACCGAAATTACAAGAACTATATAATCAAGATACTGAAAACCTATATCTTGAAAATGATACACAACTAAATACTAATAAACAAATAACTAATAAACAAATAGATAAAGATGATAAAACCAAAATATCATCTTTTTTTGCTAAAGAAGAACATAATAGATTAACATTAGAACTTATAGGTAGATATTTTATTAATGAAGATGATATACAAATCTTCTATTATGATGATTTATTTGAAAAATTATTAGAAGAAAATTCATATCAAGATTTAATAAGAATAATACATTATATAGTTCCAAGAGTAAAAAATAGAAACTTTAAAGATGAAGATGGTAATCCTATTGAAAATAAATTTGGATATTTTAGAAATGCTATGTTAAGTAATATACATAAGTTAAATACAATAATAGAAGATTTATGGGGAGATGACGATTTGTTTAGTGATATTTTTGAAAGATAAATTAATTCAAAAAAAAATTACCCCAATACTTGCAGGTAATTCTACTACTCAACCGATATACTACATTACTGCATCGGTTGTTTACTGCTCAACTGAAATACTACATATTGCATCAATTGAATCAGATAAACACAATACTACTAACTACTTTGTGTTCACTGACAAATTAATAATACAACACATTCTGCCATAAGTCAACAAATTTTGACATATTTAGTAAAAAATTCAGTGATGACAGTTCGTGTTTATTTTTTTGTATTTAGAATAAACTAGAATTGGTGGTGTTAGTTGAAAATATATAATATCCGTAAAGTGTTAGGAGATAATGTAAGGTATTATAGATATAAGATCGGCTATACACAAGAAGAACTTGCTGAAAAAACTGATATAAGTCCCAGATATATAAGTGATATAGAAAATGGTAGAGGAAATATTTCTTTAGATACCTTAGAAATTTTAGGACAAGGATTGAAAGTGGAGCCATATATATTGTTAAAACTACAAAATCACCGAGCTTTACCAAAGAGAGTCAATATGAAAAAATAGACTTTCTTTTTTTGAACAAAATTTATGTTCATAAGGTAGAACTAAGAGTTCTATATATTTTAGAAAAAATGTAGAAAAATAGTAAAAAAAATCGTATTATATGCTATAATTAATGTGAGGGGTTGTATGAAAGTAGTTCTTTATATGATGTGTTCTACATTAAAATGTGTAAATGTGCAAAAAAAGTGAAAATTACTTTGTACAAAAAGAGGAATATTAAATTTCATATTACCGTTCAAGGAAAGGAGTGACTTAAGGATATTATAGATTTGTTTTTTATAAAAAATGGCAAAAGTATAAGTTTGCAAAAATATAAAAGAAAAGATAAAAAAAATGAAAAAAAAAAATATTGCAATTATATGTTCTGTTGTAGTTGTAATAATCGGTATGATTGTATCATTACTTTTGTTAAATAACAAAAAATATGAAGTGCAATTTGATAGTAATGGTGGAAGTTTAATAGAAACTCAAACAGTTAAAAAATCTGACACTGTAACAAAACCAACTGATCCTACCAAATCTGGCTATGAATTTGATAATTGGTATTTGGATGATGAAATATTTGATTTTTCTACACCTATAACAAAGAATATAACATTAGTTGCAAAATGGTTAAAAAAATCTGATAAACCTTCAGATGAATCAGTTGAAGTAGAAAAGTATACTGTCAAATTTGATAGTAATGGTGGATCTGATGTTTCTTCAATTGAAGTTGAAGAAAATGAGTCAGTAACAAAACCAACAGTTCCTACAAGAAAAGGTTATAAGTTCGTTTCTTGGCAATTAAATGGAAAAGATTTTGATTTTTCAACAAAAATAACAAAAAATATTACATTAGTTGCAAAATGGGAAAAGGTTTCTTCAAAACCTAATACTGGTGGAAATACTGGTGGAAATACTGGCGGAAATACTGGCGGAAATACTGGTGAAAATACAGAAGATAAACCGACAATTGTTGAAGTAACTAGTGTAAGCATCTCTAAAACAACATTAAGCCTTAACATTGGGGATAGTTCTACACTTTCAGCAACAGTAAATCCTAATAATGCTACTAATAAAACTATTACTTGGAGTAGTAGTAATTCATCAGTAGCAACAATTGATAGTAATGGTAAAGTTACTGCAGTAGGTGCAGGTACAACAACAATTACTGCTAAAGTAGGTGGAAAAACTGCTACTTGTACAATTACTGTTATAAAACCTATAACATATTCAATAAAATGGGAAAAAGTAGAAAATAGTTCTATCGGACAATATATGTTATATATAAGAAGTTCTGAAGGAAAAAATGTATCTGGTGTAGTTACTATAACTACAACTGCAGGAACATCTAGTGATGTTGAAATAACTTCTGCAGGAAAGATGTATATAAAATCTGCAGTACAGAATGCAGTTGTAAAATCTGTAAATTAAAAAAGAAAGGAAGTAAAAATGAAAAAGTGGATTAAAAAAACAATTTTTAGCACATTTTTATTTGTTGTAGCCATTTTATCTACTGTTACAGTTTCTGCATTAACTATTACTGAAACTGTAGATGAAGATATTGCAGATGGCACAATTATAATGGGGATAACTAAATTCGAACCTAATGTTGTAATTACTGCACTTCGTGCATCTGATGCAACATTTAATGATGTTATTTTTAATTATAATAAACCAAATTATAAAGGTGTAAATATTTATTATTTATTATCTGGATCTTGGTTTGAAATTGATGAAGAAAATAATGCTCATCCAATAGAAAATGAAGAGTTAATACAACAATTAAATGAAGTGGATATTTATTATGTAAATAATAATGAAAAAATGTTAGAAATATCTTATTCAGAAAATGTACCAACAGGTTATGAATTGATATTTGAAACAAATAACTCTGCTAAAAATGATGAAATTAAATATGAAGCAGGAAAAATCAAAGTACCTGCAACAATAAATGAAGTAAAAGTTTTGTTACAAAATACTGAAACAAAAGAAAAAGAAATAATAGATGTATTTGAAAAAAATGCAAGAAATGATGTAACATTTGTTAATACTTCAACAATGGATGTAACTAATTTAGTTCAATTAAAAGATGCTTTAAACAATAAAGACATCAAAACAATAAATATTACAAAAAATATTACTGATGTAGCTGAAAGAATTGTAATTGATAGAAAAGTGGAAGTTAATGGTAATGGAAACAAAATAACATTTACAAGTGCAGTTAATGAAGCGGCATATGGAAGTAGACATGGTATATTAGTAAATGCAGATGATGTAACAATAACAGATTTAGTTGTTGAAATGGATGCAAATACAAACGATTTAACATGGACTGGAACATATGGAATTCAAGTGTTTGAATCAAAAGGTGTAATATTAAATAACATTACTGCAACAAAAGCAGATGGTGGATTATTTGCAAATGATAGTACAGTAACATTAACAGGAACAATCACTCTATCAGGAAATGAATTTGGTGGAATGGAAGTTTCAAATGGAACTGCAACATTAAATGCAAAAGGTGCAACAATTGTTAATACATCAGAAAGATATGCTCAACCAACAATTTGGACAGATAGTGAAAATGCTGTAGTAAATTCTAATTTAATAAGTGCAAAAATTAGAGATGGACAAAAACAATATTATTTAGAGGAAGCAAATACAACATTAAATAACATTGAAGATTTTAAAGTTGCTTTATCAATAAAAACAATCAATACATTAAATATAGGAGCAAATTTCACTGGATTAACTGAAAGAATTGTAATTGATAGAAAAGTGGAAGTTAATGGTAATGGAAACAAAATAACATTTACAAGTGCAGTTAATGAAGCGGCATATGGAAGTAGACATGGTATATTAGTAAATGCAGATGATGTAACAATAACAGATTTAGTTGTTGAAATGGATGCAAATACAAACGATTTAACATGGACTGGAACATATGGAATTCAAGTTTATGATGCAACAGGAGTAGTAATTAATAATTATACAGGAACAAAAGCAGATGCTGCATTAATGCTAAATGGATCAGAAGTAGAATTAACAGGGACTACAACAGTAACAGGAAACGAATTTGGAGGAATCGAAGTGTCAAAAGGAACTGCTCCAAATAATTCTAAATTAACAGTTGCAGGAACAGTAGTATCAACTGATGAAGA
>CALVRD010000007.1 GCA_944358435.1 uncultured Bacilli bacterium
AATTTAATTAATTTCCACTCTTTTTAATAATATCTTCAGCAATATTTTTTGGAACTTCCTCATAATGATCTGGGAACATTACGAATGTTGCTCTACCTTGTGTATTAGAACGTAAGTTAGTAGCATATCCAAACATTTCTGAAAGCGGAACCATAGCGCTTAATTTAATAGCATTACCTTGAGCTTCTTGTCCAAGTGGTTTACCACGACGAGAAGTTAAATCACCCATTACATTACCAAAATATTCTTCTGGAGTTGTAACATCAACTTTCATAATTGGTTCTAGTAAAACTGGCTTACATTTGTTCTTAGCTTCTTTTAATGCAAAGCTTGCAGCAATTTTGAAAGCCATTTCATTAGAATCTACATCATGGTATGAACCATCAAATAATGTAGCCTTAACATCTATCATAGGATATCCTGCAAGTACACCTGATTGTAATGCTTCTTGTAATCCCTTATCAACAACTGGAATATATTCACGAGGAACAACACCTCCAACGATTTGATCAACGAATTCATATCCCTTATCAGGATTTGGCTCAAATTTAACCCAAACGTGTCCATATTGTCCACGACCACCAGATTGTTTAATATATTTACCTTCACAATCCGCAGCTTGCTTAATTGTTTCACGATAAGCAACTTGTGGAGCTCCAACATTAGCTTCAACATTGAATTCGCGTCTCATACGATCAACTAATACATCCAAGTGTAATTCACCCATACCAGCAATAACTGTTTGACCAGTTTCATGATCAGTATGAACTTTAAATGTAGGATCTTCCTCAGCTAATTTTTGTAAAGCCAAGGCCATCTTATCTTGATCTGCTTTAGATTTAGGTTCAACAGCCAATTGAATAACTGGTTCTGGAACTACTAAACTTTCTAGAATAATTGGTTTCTTTTCATCACATAATGTATCACCAGTAGTTGTATTTTTTAATCCAACTGCAGCAGCAATATCACCTGTGTATACATCTGTAATTTCCTTACGATTATTAGCATGCATTTGAAGAATACGACCAATTCTTTCCTTTGAATCTTTTGATGAATTTAATACATAACTACCACTTGATAAGTGTCCAGAATAAACTCTGAAGAATGTTAAACGTCCAACAAATGGATCAGTCATAACCTTAAATGCTAAAGCAGCAAAAGGCTCACTATCACTTGGATGACGAATAACCTCTTCTCCATTTAAATCAGTTCCCTTAACAGACTCAATATCTAATGGGCTTGGTAAATAATCTATTACAGCATCAAGTAATAACTTAATACCCTTGTTACCTAAAGCTGTTCCACACATAACTGGGAAGAACTCAGCTTTTAATGTACCAGTTCTAATAGCCCTCTTAATCATTTCAATTGAAACTTCTCCACCGTCAAGGTAAGTCATCATCATCTCATCATCAAATTCAGCTACAGCATCAATTAACTCTGCACGTTTATCTTCAGCTATGCTTTTTAAATCAGCAGGGATTTCAATTTCTTCTGGATTTTCAGCTTGTTGGCCATCATACTTATAAGCCTTCATATTAACTAAATCAATTACACCAATGAAATCAGTTTCAGCTCCAATTGGCCATTCAATTGGTTTAGCATTAACTCCCAAACGATCTTTAATAGTTTTTAAACTATATTCGAAGTTTGCACCCATTTTATCCATCTTATTTGCAAAAATAATTCTTGGAACTTTAAAATCAGATGCTTGTCTCCAAACTGTTTCAGTTTGAGGTTCTACTCCTGCCTGTGCATCAATTAAAGCCACTGCTCCATCCAATACACGAAGTGAACGTGAAACTTCAATTGTAAAGTCTACGTGACCAGGAGTATCAATAATATTTAAACGATGTTTCTTCCAATGTGCTGTTGTTGCAGCAGAAGTGATTGTTATACCACGTTCTTGCTCTTGCACCATCCAGTCCATTTGAGATTCACCATCATGAGTTTCCCCAATTTTATGAGTAACCCCAGTATGGAATAAGATTCTTTCAGTACAAGTAGTTTTACCCGCATCAATATGAGCCATAATTCCAATGTTTCTTGTCATTTCTAATGACGTATCTCTTGCCATATTTATACTCCCTTCCTACCATCTATAATGTGCAAAAGCTTTATTAGCTTCAGCCATTCTATGAGTATCTTCACGCTTTTTAACAGCTGCACCAGTTCCATTTGAAGCATCAATTATTTCATTTGCCAAGTTATCAGCCATACCTTTTCCTCCACGTTCACGTGAATATTTAGTTAACCATCTTAATGCTAAAGCTAGGCTTCTAGCTGGTGTTACTTCAACTGGAACTTGATAATTAGAACCGCCAACACGACGACTCTTAACTTCAAGTTGTGGTCTAATATTTTCCATAGCAGTATTGAACACTTCTATTGGTTCTTTACCACTCTTAGTCTTAACCTTATCAAATGCTTCATAAACTATAGATTGAGCTGTACCTTTTTTACCATCCAACATAATAGTATTAATTAGCTTTGCAACGGTTTTTGACTTATATATTGGATCTGGTAAAATATCTCTTTTTACTGCACGTCTCTTACGCATTTAAATTTCCTCCCTTCAACTATATTTATATTATTTATTAATTATTTTACTTTTTTGGTTTCTTTGCTCCGTATTTACTACGTCCTTGCTTACGGTCTTTAACTCCAGCAGTATCTAATGTACCACGAATAATATGATAACGAACTCCGATTAAGTCCTTTACACGACCTCCACGAATTAATACAACACTGTGTTCTTGTAAGTTGTGTCCAATACCAGGAATGTATGTATCAACTTCCTTACCATTAGATAAACGAACACGAGCATACTTACGTAATGCTGAGTTTGGTTTCTTTGGTGTCTTAGTACCAACACGAGTACAAACTCCACGTTTTTGAGGTGATTTAACATCAGTAGTTACTTTTTGAATAGTATTTAAACCAACTCCAAGAACTGGTGCTTTACTCTTTCTTACCTTATCTTTACGATTTTTACGAACTAATTGGTTAATTGTAGGCATAAAATATATCTCCTTTCTTTACACATATCCAGGTGTATCATTTTACCCCTTAAATAAAACTTTGCCAAAAAGCAAAGCTATTTAATCAGCAGATATAATATAACACCTTATCATATCAAAGTCAATAATTTTTAATAAAATTACTTTACAACTATTTTTTTACAAACTTACTAACCAGTTTTTTATTAAAAATATAATCTGTCAAAGTACAAGCTAAAACTAATAATGATAAGAAAATTACCAAAAAAACTACAAAGTAAGGATCAAAAATGATTTGTATAATAGCCTCAATTGAAGAAAAATAAACTATAACATAAATAAAAATATAAAGGGAAATCACCAATGCCAAAATCACAAATATATTAGAAAGAAACATTTCATAAACTGTAATTTTTCTATTACCATAAAAATCATCTAGCAAAAATTTGTAATTTACTTTAGTAAGCCTACTCCATCTCATTTCCTTATTTAATCCAATATAAGAAGTAGAAATAATCGGAAGAAAAGTAAGTGCTAAAGTCAAAATGATTCGTCCCTTAAACTTTCTAGCAATATAATAATTAGCTTTTCCAAAGACAAATAATGACAAAATAAGTATTGAAGTCTTCAAAAAAACTATAATACTATAAAGTTCTCTTATATTAAAGCTACATTTACCCAAAAACCAACCAAATAAATATAAAAATATAAATATTGTTGATAACCAAGGTAAAGTATTACCTTTTTTAAAGTATAAATATGTACTATAAATTGGAATTAGTCCTTTTTTACCATCTATCCCAATTTTTTCAAAAAAATAGTATCTTCCTAATAAAATTACTATAAATACTAAAATAAAAAATATTATTTTAAATGGTCCTAGTACAAATAAAAACTTCATCATAAATAACCAACCTCACTTATAAAATATAAATCTACTCTACTTAAATATCTTATTAATAATATTACTATTAGTCAATATCAATAACAAAAAAAAGAAGGCAATCGAAATTTACCTTCTTCAAATTATTATGAAATCATTTAGTCCATAAATTGATCTTCTAATTTTTCTAATGGTTCTTCATCCATAAATTCTTTCTTTAAATCAAAATCAACATCACGATAAGCCTTACTACCTGTACCAGCAGGGATTAACTTACCAATAATAACGTTTTCTTTTAATCCAGAAAGTGGATCTATCTTACCTTTAATAGCTGCATCAGTTAAGATACGAGTAGTTTCCTGGAATGAAGCAGCTGATAAGAATGAATCTGTTTCAAGTGCAGCCTTAGTAATTCCAAGTAAAATTGGTTTACCTAAAGCTGGCTTCTTACCATTAATAATAGCTTCTTTATTTCCATCAGTAAATTCACGGAAATTAACAAGAGCTCCAGGTAAGAAACGAGTATCTCCTCCCTCAACAATTCTAATCTTAGAAATCATTCTACGTGCAATAACTTCAATATGTTTATCAGAAATATCAACACCTTGAGAACGATAAGTATGTTGAACTTCTTTCAATATGTATTCTTGAGTAGTAATTGGATCAGTAACAGCAAG
Source organism: uncultured Bacilli bacterium (assembly GCA_944358435.1). Taxonomy (GTDB): domain Bacteria; phylum Bacillota_I; class Bacilli_A; order RF39; family UBA660; genus CAG-877. The sequence continues at coordinate 4,560 of CALVRD010000007.1, forward strand.
TAACTCTTTAGGACTAATTGCTCCTTCTGTAAGTTTATCACCGCAGTGAACCTCAGTTCCTTTATCAACACATAATTTAGAACCATAGTTAGTAACATGTTCTTTTGTCTCTAACTTGTTAGTAATACTAATTTTATATTTACCATGATCTTCTTTAATCTTAGTAACTGTACCATCAATTTCAGCAATTGTAGCTTTACCTTTTGGATTGCGTGCTTCAAATAATTCTTGTACACGAGGAAGACCTTGAGTAATATCTTCAACACCAGCAACACCACCAGTATGGAATGTACGCATTGTAAGCTGAGTTCCAGGTTCTCCAATAGATTGAGCAGCCATAACACCTACAGCTTCTCCAATCTCAACTAAGTTACCAGTTGCTAAATTACGTCCATAACATTTCTGACATACTCCATTAGCAGTAGCACAAGTTAAAATTGTACGAATTTCTACTTCTGTAATACCAGCAGCAATTACTTTATCAGCAAGTGACTCAGTAATCATTTGAAGCTTGTCAACAATAACTTCCTTAGTTTCAGGATTAATTATTTTCTTGTTAGCATAGCGACCTACAATACGATCACGTAAACTTTCAATTACAGAACCAGTCTTTTCATTAATAAAGTCACGAACAACTACGCCTTGATCAGTACCACAATCTTCTTCTCTAACTATCATATCTTGAGATACATCAACTAAACGACGAGTTAAGTATCCAGAATCAGCAGTCTTCAATGCTGTATCAGCAGAACCTTTACGAGCACCATGTGTAGATAAGAAGAATTCAGAAACTGACAATCCTTCAATAAAGTTTGAAAGAACTGGAATTTCAACAGATGAACCATCTGGTTTAGCCATAATACCACGCATACCAGCAACTTGAGTAAAGTTTGAAATATTACCACGTGCTTTAGAATGCATCATCATGAAAATTGGATTATCTACATCACTATTAGCAATTTCTTGTAATTCAGCTTGAACTTGATCCTTAGCACCATTCCATGTTTCAATTACTTTATTATATCTTTCCTCTTCAGTAATTAAACCACGTTTATATTGTTTATTAATCTTATCAACTAATTTTTGTGCCTCAGCAACAATTTCTTTCTTGTTTTTACTAATTACAACATCAGACATACTAACAGTAATACCAGCAATTGTTGAATATTTAAATCCTAAATCTTTTAAATTATCAAGCATTGTAGAAGTTTCAGTAGTTTTATATCTCTTAAACACTTGAGCAATAATTTTTTCTAATGTTCCCTTTGCAAAAGGTTTAACAAGAGGCATTTCTTTAATTGCTTCTGGTATATTTACACCACGATCTAGGAAATACTTATTAGGTGTAATATTTTGAATATTATCATCAGTTGGTTCATTAATAAATGCAAATGAATCTGGAAGTATTTCATTAAATTTAATCTTACCAACTGTAGTTACTAAATACTTATCTTTTTGATTTTCTGTAAATAATTTATATTTAAATGAGTTTACTGGAATAGCAATTCTTGTATGTAAAGTAATTTCTCGTCTCTCATAAGCCATTAAAGCTTCATTAGTATTTTTGAATACTCTACCTTCTCCATCTTCACCAGCTTTTTCCATAGTAATATAATAGTTACCTAAAACCATATCTTGAGATGGTGTAACAATAGGGTCACCTGATTTAGGATGTAGAATATTGTTAGAACCTAACATTAACATTCTAGCTTCTGCTTTTGCTTCTTCAGAAAGTGGAACGTGAACAGCCATTTGATCACCGTCGAAATCCGCATTAAATGCTGGACATACTAACGGATGTAAACGAATTGCTTTACCACCAACTAAGATTGGTTCAAATGCTTGAATACCTAATCTATGTAATGTTGGAGCACGATTAAGCATAACTGGATGTTCTTTTATAACTTCTTCAACAACATCCCAAACAACTGGATCTTGGTTCTCAATAAGTCTTTTAGCTGCCTTAATATTATGAGCTATATCCTTTTCAACTAAGCCATGAATAACATGTGGTTTAAACAATTCCAAAGCCATTTCTTTTGGAATACCACATTGATACATTTTTAAACTTGGTCCAACAACAATAACTGAACGTCCAGAATAATCAACACGTTTTCCAAGTAGATTTTGACGAAAACGTCCTTGCTTACCCTTTAACATACTAGAAATTGACTTTAATGGTCTGTTTCCAGCACCTGTTACACTTCTACCACGTCGTCCATTATCAAATAATGAATCAACAGCTTCTTGTAACATGCGTTTTTCATTTTGAATAATAATTGTTGGAGCACCTAAATCAATAAGTTTCTTCAAACGATTATTTCTATTAATAACACGACGATATAAATCATTTAAATCGCTAGTAGCAAAACGTCCTCCATCTAATTGAATCATTGGACGTAATTCAGGTGGAATAACAGGAATACAATCCATAATCATCCATTCTGGCTTATTTCCAGAAGTATAGAAAGCATCTAAAACATCAAGTCTCTTAAGTAAACGAGTTCTCTTTTGACCTTGAGCCGTTTCTAATTCTGCAGTTATTTCATCGATTTCTTTCTTTAAATCTACTTTTTTAAGCAACTCTTTAATTGCTTCAGCTCCCATACCTACTCTGAAGCCAGTACCATATTTTTCATAATAAGCACGATATTCCTTTTCAGATAAAGTTTGCTTATTTTCTAATGGAGCATTACCTTTATCAATAACAACGTAACTAACAAAATATAATACCTCTTCCAAATCTCTTGGACTCATATCAAGTACAAGTCCCATACGTGAAGGAACACCTTTAAAAAACCAAATGTGAGATACAGGAGTTGCTAACTCAATATGTCCCATACGTTCACGTCTAACTTTAGAACGAGTTACTTCAACTCCGCATCTATCACATACAATATTTTTATAACGAACACGCTTATATTTACCACAAGCACACTCAAAATCTTTAGTAGGTCCAAAAATCTTTTCACAGAATAAGCCATCACGTTCTGGTCTAAGTGTACGATAATTAATAGTTTCTGGCTTTTTTACTTCGCCATAAGACCATTCACGAATTTTTTCAGGTGAAGCAATACCAATTTTTAATGCATCAAATTTGTTTACTTCTATCATTAAAGATCAGCTCCTTCCTCAAAATCTTCTTCTCCATTAAATTCTTCTTCCATGAATTCTTCAAATTCCGCATCGTCATCATCTTCATCATCATCAAAGTCTTCATCAGAATCATATTCATCCCAATCATCAGATCTTGGAAGCTCAGTAGCTGGGGAATTTTCTAACTCGTCCATTGAAGAATTTAAATCTTCTTTATCTTCTGCTTCTTCTATTTCTTTTAACTGTAATGTTTTTCCTTCATCATTAATAATAGAAATGTCAAGTCCTAAAGCTTGGAACTCTTTCATCAATACCCTAAATGATTCTGGAACACCAGCTTGATTAATCTCTTGCCCTTTAATAATTGACTCATAAACTTTAACACGGCCAAGAACATCATCTGATTTAACTGTCAAAATTTCTTGTAATGTATGAGCTGCACCATATGCATACAATGCCCAAACTTCCATTTCACCAAATCTCTGACCACCAAATTGAGCCTTACCACCAAGAGGTTGTTGCGTAACTAGTGAATATGGTCCAGTAGAACGTGCGTGTAACTTATCATCAACCATGTGATGTAGTTTAATCATATACATTACACCAACTGCAATACGATGATCAAATGGTTCACCAGTACGTCCATCATATAAAACAGTTTTTCCATCTTCGTCCATTCCAGCTTCCTTCATCATCTCTTGAATATCATTGATGTGAGCACCATCAAATACTGGAGTAGCAACATGAACACCAAGCTTCTTACAAGCCATTCCCATATGAATTTCAAGAATCTGACCAAAGTTCATTCGAGAAGGAACACCTTGAGGATTAAGCATAATATCAACAGGAGTACCATCAGGTAAGTATGGCATATCTTCTTGTGGAAGTACAAGGGAAATAACACCTTTGTTACCATGACGTCCAGACATTTTATCTCCAACTTGAATCTTACGTTTTTGAATTATATAAACACGAATTACTTTAGATACACCAGCAGGTAGTTCATCATTATCTTTACGTGAATAAATCTTAATATCATGAACTATACCATCGCCACCATGTGGAACGCGAAGTGATGTATCACGTACTTCACGAGTCTTTTCACCAAAAATAGCATGTAATAATTTTTCTTCTGAAGTAAGTTCAGCCATTCCCTTTGGAGTAACTTTTCCAACTAAAATATCGCCTTCCTTAACTTCTGTTCCAATTGCAACAATACCATTTTCATCCAAATTACGACGAGCTTCTTCACTAACATTTGGAATATCCCTAGTAATTTCTTCAGGTCCTAACTTAGTTTCACGACATTGCATCTCATAATCTTCAAGATGTAATGAAGTATATTTATCATCTTTAACTAAATTTTCATTCAAGATAATTGCATCCTCATAGTTGTAACCATTAAATGTCATAAATGCAACAGTCATATTTTTACCTAATGCCAACTCACCTTTATCAGTTGAGTTACCATCTGCTAATATAGTTTTGCCAGCATAAACCTTGTCTCCAACATGAACAATTGGTCTTTGATGAGAACAAATACTTGAGTTTGCTAATTCAAAATTAGCTAATTTATAAGTATCTTTTCCATTCATTGTCTTAACAACAATTTTCTTAGCATCAACATATTCAACAACACCATCAGCTTTTGCAACTATTTCAACACCAGAATCTTTAGCAGCAATAAATTCAACACCAGTACCTACATATGGAGCTTCAGTTTTGATTAAAGGCATAGCCTGACGTTGCATGTTTGCCCCCATCAATGCACGAGTAGCATCATCATGTTCTAGGAATGGAATACAACTTGTTGTTACAGAAACAACTTGTTGTGGTGAAACATCAATATAATCAACTTGTTCAGGCTTAGCTAAAATATTCTCACCATGTAAACGAGCATTAACTTGTGACGAAATAATTTTATTTGTTTCATCAGTTTCAACAGCAGATTGTGAAATAATATAATCTAACTCTTCATCAGCAGTTAAATAAACAACTTCATCTGTAATTTGACAATCAACAACTTTACGGTATGGAGTCATAATAAAACCATACTCATCAATTTTAGCGTAACTTGCTAATGATGTAATAAGTCCAATGTTTGGTCCTTCTGGAGATTCAATTGGACAAATACGACCATAGTGTGAAGTATTAACGTCACGTACTTCAACACCAGCACGATCACGAGAAAGTCCACCTGGCCCTAAAGCTGATAAACGACGTTTGTTAGTTAATTCAGCAATTGGATTAGTTTGATCCATAAATTGTGAAAGTTGTGAACTACCAAAGAATTCCTTCATTGCAGCTGTAACAGGTCTAATATTAATTAATGTTTTAGGAGTAACTTCTTCCATTTCTTGAGTTGTCATTCGTTCACGAATAACTCTCTCCATTCTAGAAACACCAATTCTAAATTGATTTTGTAAAAGTTCTCCAACTTGACGAATACGTCTATTTCCTAAATGATCAATTTCATCAAAATTACCAACACCTTGTAGTAAATTTAAATAATATGAAACAGATGCATAAACATCAGAAATAGTTAAACGTTTAACTTCAATTGTTTGATCATTACCAACAACAGCCATTTTTTTCTTTTTATCATCTGGTGCATAAATCATAACAACTTGAACTTTATTATATTGGTCTAAGTCTTCATTAATTTTAACTTCAGTTACGCCAAAACCATTAGCTAAAGCCTCTTTTACTAAGTCAATATTAGCTTTAGTAATTTTAGTACCCTTTTCAACAACAATTTCACCATTATTAGTAATATCTTCAGCAACAGTTTGATCTAATAATCGATCAACTACATTTAATTTACGATTAAATTTATAACGACCAACACGAGCTAAATCATATCTAAATTCATCAAAGAAACGAGTAATAATCTGATTCTTAGAAGAATCTAATGTAGCAGGTTCACCTGGTCTTAATTTTTCATAAATCTCAATTAACGCTTCATCTGTATTTTTTGTAGAATCCTTAGCAATAGTATTTTTTAAATAATCATTTTCACCAAATGCATTTAAAATATCCTCATCACTAGATAAACCAAAAGCACGTAATAATGTTGTTAATGTAACTTTTCTAGTACGATCTATACGTACATATAATACATCTCTAGCATCAGTTTCAAACTCTAGCCATGTACCACGAGTTGGTATAATTTGGGAAGTAATTAATTCACGCCCATTTTTATCAATTTCACGATTAAAATAAACGCTTGGGGAACGTACTAATTGAGAAACAATTACACGTTCAGCACCATTGATAACAAACGTACCACTATCTGTCATCATTGGCATATCACCCATAAAAATTTCCTGTTCCTTTACTTCACCTGTTTCACGATTAAATAAACGAACTTCAACTCTTAAAGGCGCAGAATACGTAGTTTCACGATCCTTGCTTTCTTTAATAGAGTAACGAGGTTCATCAAAATGATAATCACCAAATTCAAGTGATAAAGTTCCAGAAAAATTTTCTACTGGAAATAAATCATCAAATACTTCTTTAATTCCAGTTTCAATAAACCACTTATATGATTTTTTTTGAATTTCCAATAAATCTTTTAATTCATAAGTATTTCTAATTCTAGAGAAATTTCTTCTCTCACGATAGTCTCCACATTTTACAATTTTATATGACACTATTATTCACCCCACATTTGATTGTTTTGGACACCAACAAAATACGTCGATATTTTATATTATCAATAAAGCAATAATCAAAAAATTATAAACTACACTTAATAATATAAAAGCCTTTACTCTTTTTTAATACCTCTACAGTATATATTTTTTTTAAGTCGACTATTAACGATTTAGCTCCCTGCTCTTTTCTGATTACCAAGAATAACTTCCCATTTTCTTCTAGATAATCCTTAGCATTCATCACAATGTCATAGACAACCTTTTTACCAGCCCTTATCGGAGGGTTAGTAACAATAGATGAGTATTTAGTTGAAACATTCTCATAAACATTACTTTCATACACACTTATATTTGAAACACCATTTAATTTAGCATTTCTTTCTGTTAGATGTAAAGCGCGTAGATTAACATCAACCATATCAACATGTGCTGAAGTAATTTTACTAATAATGATACCAAACACTCCATAACCGCAACCCATATCAAGAATTTTGCCTCCAACTTCTTCAAGCAGGATTGTCTCAAGAAGAAGTCTACTGCCAAAATCCAAACCGTCCTTTGAAAAAACTCCATTATCAGTTAAAAATGTAAATTTATTGCCCAAAACAAAACAATCAGTCTTTTTTACATCACTAGGCAATTTATCATTAGTAAAATACTGCCCCATTTTATCTCCTTTGCAAAAAAAGAAGAAGAAAACAATTAAAAAAATAATCAGTTTTCTTCCTTTCGAAACATATATTACAACATATGAATATATTTGTCAAACATTTTTTATATTTTTTGTAAATTATTCAATTAATCAAGTAAAACTATGTTTTAAAATAACACAAAGTTTTACTTTTCTACTTCATAATTTTTTATCGTTTGCATTTTTATATTGCTAAAAAGGAAATTATAATAAAATATTTCATAATTTCTAATTCTTACTAATAACATATTATCACTATATACCAAAAAAAGAAGTTAATTACTTAACTTCTACAGTAGCTCCAGCTTCTTCTAACTTAGCTTTAATTTCATCAGCTTCAGCTTTAGCAATGTTTTCTTTAACAACACCGTTTGAATCAACGATATCTTTAGATTCTTTTAATCCTAAACCAGTAATTTCTTTAACAACTTTAATTACAGCAACTTTTGCAGCACCAGCATCAGCGATTGAAACAGTAACTGTGCTTGGTCCTTCTTCAGCAGCAGCTCCAGCAACTGGTGCAGCAACTGCTACAGCTGATGGATCAACTCCAAATTCTTCTTTCATTGCATCTACTAATTCTTTAATTTCTAATAAAGTCATTTCTTTTAAACTACTAATAAATTCATCTCTTGTTAATTTAGCCATTTTATTATTCCTCCTATATTTTTATTTTTAATTACTTTTCTTCTTTTTGTTGACTATATAAGTCTAGGCAAATTGATAAATCTCTTGCAATTTCAATCATGCCACCAGCAAGCATTGTAAGTAGACCATCTCTTGATGGAATAGTAGCATACTCAGCTAATTTAGCCGCATCAGCTTTTTCTCCATCTACAATCCCTACTTTTAAAACTAATGCTGGATGATTTTTAGCAAATTCAGCCAAAGTCTTGATTGGTGCAACTTGATCTTCACCATATGCAAAAGCACTTGGACCATTTAATGATTCATTAAGATCAATTCCTAACTCATTGAAAGCACGAGCCATTAAAGTATTTTTATATACTTTATAATCTGAATTAGATTCTCTTAACTTACAACGCAATTCTTTTGCTTCACTATCAGTAATACCACGATAATCAAATAATACTATAGTATTAGCTCCTTGAACACGATTCTTGATTTCATCAATAATCACTTGTTTCTTTTGTAAAACTCCTTCACTTGCCATCAATACACCTCCTCATTATATTTAGGGATGCCATAAAAAAGTTTCTCACACAGACCGCGAGAAACTTTTCATACTATTTAAAGTCCTCGGTAGGATTTATTTTTATACCTACTGTCTATGGCACCAACAAATTTGTCTATATTGTAACCTATAATTTTCTATTTGTCAAAGCTATTTTCAACTTTTATTCCAGGACCCATAGTTGAAGATACTGAAATATTCTTAACATAATCTCCCTTAACACTTGCAGGTCTAAGTTTGATAATGTGAGAAACAAACGCATCTAAATTAGCTAGTAAGTCTTCTTCTGAGAATGAAACCTTACCAATAACGCCATGAATATTACCAAAACTATCTGTTCTATATTCAACACGTCCAGCTTTAACTTCATTAACTGCTTTTGCAACATCTAAAGTAACAGTTCCAGTCTTTGGATTTGGCATTAAACCTTTTGGTCCTAAAACCTTACCTAATTTACCTAGAAGTGGCATCATATCAGGAGTAGCAATCATAGTATCGAAATCAAACCAATTTTCTTTTTCAATTTTCTCAAGCATATCAACATCACCAACATAGTCAGCTCCAGCTTCTTTAGCTTGATTTGCTTTATCTCCTTTAGCAATTACTAAAACTTTCTTAGTCTTACCAGTCCCTTTAGGAAGTACTATCGCACCTCTTAATTGTTGATCAGCTTTTTTAGTATCAAGATTTAATCTCATTGCTACTTCAACAGAGCCATCAAAAGAACTAGTAGAAGTTTCTTTAACTAACTTAATAGCTTCTTCTTTTGAATATACTTTACTTTTTTCAACTTTAGCTAAAGCTTCAGTATATTTTTTACCTCTTTTTCTCATTTTCTTTCCTCCTTATGTGGTAAAAGCGGATTAATTTAAATTTTTCCTTCCACATAGGTTAAACCTATATGATAAATTACTTTAATTACTCTTGACCTTCAATAGCAATTCCCATATTCTTTGCAGTTCCTGCAACAGTCTTCATTGCTTCATCAACAGTATATGCATTTAAATCTGGTAACTTAATTTCAGCAATCTCCTTTAATTGAGCTTGAGAAATAGTTCCAACAGATTCCTTAGAACCTTTAATAGATCCCTTATTAATCTTTGCATACTTCTTTAACAAGAAACTTGTAGGTGGAGTTTTAATAACGAAATCAAAACTTCTATCATCGTATATTGAAATTTCTACTGGTAAAATGTCTCCCATTTTTTCTCTAGTAGCATCATTATACTTAGTACAAAAATCTTGTAAATTGATTCCAGCTGGTCCTAAAACAGTTCCTACTGGAGGAGCTGGTGTAGCTTTTCCTGCTGGGATTTGTAATTTGATTTTTCTTATTGCTTCCTTTGCCACGAAAAACACCTCCTATAATTTTAGTTTTCGCGAGTGGTCCAAACAGCTTGATTCCCGCTTAACAAATGCAAACCATGCTTTCCACTAAATCTATATTAATTAAATATAGCCCCTAAATAATAACATAAAGTATTCAAAATTTCAAGCATTATCGTTAATTATGCCTTTTCAATTTCGCCTAATTCAACTTCAACTGAAGTTTCTTGACCAAATAAATCAACTAATAGCATAACTTTTTGATTAGATAAATCCACAGAATCGACTTTTCCATACATTCCATTAAATGGTCCAGAAATGATTTTAACTTTAGCCCCTGCTTTAAGTTCCTTATCAACATCAATTCTACTAATTCCCATATTACCAAGTATTTTATCAACTTCATATGGTTGTAATGGAGTAGGCTTAGCACCTTTACCACTTGACCCAATAAATCCAGTAACACCTGGAGTATTACGTACAACATACCATGCTTCATCCGTCATAATCATTTCTACAAGTATATACCCAGGAAACATTTTCTTAACTCGTTCCTTAGTAACACCATCTTTTACTTCAACAACTTTTTCTTCTGGAATTACTACTCTAAAAATATAATCTTGCATATCCATAGATTCAGAACGCATTTCTAATTTTTCTTTAACCTTATTCTCATGTCCAGAATAAGTATTTACAACATACCATTGCTTATCCATAAAAATTACTCCTTCTAATTAAATAGTGTTTGAATTAAAGCAAAAATAACATCAATCAAATAGAAAAATAATGCAAAAAATACTACAAACACAATTGTTGCTACAGAGTATTTAATCATATCTTTCTTATTAGGCCAATGTATTTTACCAGATTCACTCTTTACACCATTACAGAAAATTCTAAACTTTGTCCACAAACTTTTCTTTTCAACAATAACTTTCTTGTTTGCTTTCTTTTCGACTTTTCTTTCTTTTTTTGTAGAATTTTTATCAGAGCTTTTTTCTTTAGCCACCTTTTTATCTACTGCTTCAGCCATATTTACCAATCTCCTATTTTATCAAAATAAAAACACTTCCTAGTGCTCACCATTAAAATAGCACAAGCACATAGAAATGTCAATCAAAACTTTAATTATCGTAAAAGAAGAATAATAATTGTTAAAACAACTCCTAAAATTGCAACAATAGTCGGAATAGTTAAACAACTGACAAAAGCAGAATCACTAAAATTATTAAGTTGCTTATAAATAGAATCATTAACCTTACTATTCATAGAATCATATTCTAATAAATGCCCAGCCATATTACTTTTCACAAATCTCTTATTAGTACTCGTTTCACCAGCAACGCCATCGATCTCTTTTTCTAACGCTACCAAATCACGTTTACGTTTTTCATTTAAAAAATCCCCAAGATAAACACTAGCATTCCTTTCAATTACTCCTTTATAATAAGGAACAATATCTTCTGGTAAAAAATTCACAAAATCATTAAAATTACTTTTCAAAAAATCTGGTCTTAAACAATTTAAACATCCTGCATGTATTCCTATCTGTAAAAAAGCCGACTTTTTTATATCTTCTCTCACAATATCCTTACGCTCTAGAAAATCAGTAGGCATAACCATTAAATTATTAAATCTTATCTGACTTAGTGAGTCATTTAATATTTCAATATCTTTAGGATTAAAAGATCCAATACAAAATCCTTTACTATGAATATATTTCATAGCACTATCCATATTAGCAAACAAAGTCAATAACTCATCTTTCCTATAATAATTAGAAAGCCAATAACCAAGTGTAACATGAGAAGCATTATTAGGCTTCTCTAAACTTTTCAAATTAATAGTTTTGTCCATAGCTTCTCACCCTATTATTATTTTAACTCAAATATTTTAAAATTACAAATGTTACAAAATAAAATTACATCTTTGCTGTAAAGATTTTCTTATTCTCGAAAGTCTAGCATCAACAGTCCCAATTGATATATCAAGCAAATTACTAATTTCCTTATAACTAAAGCCATTATATCTAAGTTCAAATACACTACTATATTTAATATCAAATAAATTCTTATATCGTATAAAAGTATCTTCAGCCGACTTTTCATTAAAAAAATAATCAACGGATGACTTAGGATCTTTTAATGAATAACAATTATCATCACTAATACTATAATTCAAAAAATAATTTTTCTTATTATCTGCCCTCTTGCAATATGTAATAATATGCCTCTCAATACATACAGAAACATAAGTATAAAATAAAATACCCATACTATCATCATAACTATTAATAGCCTTATTAAGAGCAATCATTCCCTCTTGAATCAAATCATCAAATTCTATACCTAATGTTTTAACAAATGGCAAATACCTTGAAGCAATCTTACTAACAATCGGCAAATATTTTTTAAGTAATAATTCTCGAGCCCCTTCATCATTTTCTTTTATCATATACATAATTTCATAGTCGTTAACTTTTCTATAATCCATTAATTCCTCTACTTTCTATTACGGACTACCTCATATATCATAATTCCTGAAGCAACACTAGCATTTAAACTGTTAGTAGTTCCATACATTGGTATTTTAGCAATAAAATCACATGATTTACTAACCAATCTAGACATACCAACTCCCTCGTTACCAATTACTAAGGCAATTTTCCCTGAATAATCTATGCTACGATAGTCTATACTATTTTCTAATGCCGTACCAACTATCCAGAAACCATTATCTTTCAATTCTGCAATTGAATTAACTAAATTTGTCACCAAAGCAATATTCATATTATTAAGAGTTCCAACACTAGTTTTCATAACAGTTGCATTAACTTGAACTTGCCTATCTTTTGGAATGATAATAGCATCAACTCCTGCTGCTTCGCACGTCCTTATTATTGCTCCAAAATTATGAGGATCCTCAATATGATCCAAAATAACAATAAACGAAGGATTCATTCTTAATATTTCTTCAAGATTACGATACTTATAGTCCGGAATAATTAGTATTATACCTTGATGAACACCATTCGCCAAACGATCAATTTCACGTTTTTGCTTATATTCAACCTTAAAATTACCATTTTTTATAAGCAAATTTATCTCTTTATCATCAAACCCTTCCTGTAATATTATTTTTTCAATCTTTTCATTTTTTTCTAATAACTCTTTTGCGACATTTCTTCCATATACTAACATAATTTACTCTCCTAAAATAAACTTCATAATTTCATCTATTCGCTCATGCTTATTTTCTAACTCTAAATATCCAATCAAACTCTCTAATCCAGTTGCATATTTATATGTAACAATATCACAATTTTTAGGATGAGAAGTAGTCTTATAATTTCTAGCCCTTTTAACAATAACTATCTCCTCATCAGATAAAAAATTACATTCTATCATCTTCATTAAAAAAGCTGACTGACTTTTTGCACTAACATAATTAATTGCTTCATTTTGCAAGTCATTAACATTACCAATTCCCTTAGTAATTAAAAACTTTCTAACATAATTCTCATATATAGTATCACCTAAATAAGCAAGTACTAAAACATTTATCTCTCTTATCTGCATAAAATATCACCTACATAAAACTAATTTTAAGCAAACTTATATTAACACATCAATTATAATACAAGCAAGGAAAAGAACTAGACTTTTGCCCAGTTCTTACACTATTTCATAAGTTGTTCCTTCACGAGTATCAATAAGTTTTATACCTTTTTCTAGTAACTCATCTCTTATAGCATCCGCTCTAGCAAAATCTTTATTCTTCTTTGCTTCTTTTCTCTCTTCTATTCTAGCAAGAATTTCATTTTCTAAATCAATAGAAACTTCCTTAACATCTTCTTTTAAAAGATCTAGTGATAGAACTTTATCAAACTCTTCAATTAAACTAATTTTAGTTGCTCCATTAACTTCACCATCTTTTAATAAATCATATAAAACAGTTAGCATTAAAGAGGTATTTAAATCATTCCCAATAGCATCACCAAATTTACTTAAATATAAAGACTTCTTTACAGCATCAATCTCTCCAGTATTTTCAATTCCAAGAACACGTCCTTTAAGTTTTAAAAAAGCATTTCTCGCAATATCTAATGATTCATAACTAAATACTAAAGTATTACGATAATGACTATTTAAGCAAAAATATCTATAATCAAGAGGAGTATATCCCTTATTTTTAAGCAAAGATAAAGTTAAAAATTCCCCATTAGATTTACTCATCTTACCAGTACTATCATTTAAATGTGCACCATGACACCAATAATTACACCATTTATGGCCAAAATAAGCTTCACTCTGAGCAATTTCATTAGTATGATGAGGAAATATATTATCAACACCGCCACAATGAATATCTAAATATTCTCCTAATGTTTTAGCTGCAATTCCAGAACATTCAATATGCCATCCAGGATAGCCGACACCCCAAGGAGAATCCCACTTCATAGCCTGATTTTCAAATTTAGACAACGTAAACCACAAAACAAAGTCAGCTGGATTACGCTTAGATTTATCTTCTTCAACTGTATCCCTAACACCAATCATTAAATCATCAGGATTTTTACCAGATAACTTATAATAATCTTTTGCTTTACTAATATCAAAATAAACATTTCCATTTGAAATATAAGCATATCCATCATTTAACATCTTCTCAATCATTTCAATGTACTTTTCAATATTATCACTTGCTTTAAGAACTATAGAAGGCTTTTTAATATTTAAATCCGCCATATCATTAAAAAAAGCCATAGTATAAAAATCAGCAATCTCATATACTGTTTTACCCTCTCTTTTAGCTCCCTTAGCCATTTTATCTTCACCAGTATCTCCATCACTAGTTAAATGTCCAACATCAGTAATATTCATTGCCCTAGTAACATCATAACCAAGAAATTTCAAACCCTTTTCTAATATATCTTCAAAAATATAAGTCCTTAAATTACCAATATGAGCATAATGATAAACTGTAGGTCCACAAGTATACATCTTAACCTTACCCTCTTCATTAGGAACAAAATCTTCTACTTGCTTAGTTAACGTATTATATAATCTCAAATTTATCACCTCTATGTGCGTAGTATAACACATTAATAATAAAAATGGTACTAGTGATTATAAATAGTCATCTCCTCAATATATTTATTCACAATTTTATCTAATTTTCTTACCCCATAAGAGTTAAACTCCGACTCTTTTTTGATTCTTTCCACAATTTCTGTGGAAATATTCTTTATACCAGAATCATTTAATCTTTTCTTTATAATTTTACAAATTGCTTTTTCATCAATATCATCAAAAGAGACAATAGCATCTAATCTATTAACAAACTCAATCCCCAAAAAATCTTTTAACTTATTTCTAAAATGATTATCATTATTACCAAATCCAATATTTGATTGAGCAGTACCAATATTAGATGTCATAAAAATAATTGCATGACTAAAGTCAATAATATCACCACTTGAAGACGTCATTCTACCATCATCCAAAACTTGTAAAAAAAGTCGTAAAACATCAGGATGAGCTTTTTCAACTTCATCAATTAAAATTACACAATAAGGGTTTTGCTTAACTTTTTGCAAAATAAAATTATTATCATCGTACCCAATATATCCCGGAGGAGAACCAATTATCTTACTTATTGTATGTTTTTCTTTATATTCACTCATATCTAATTTTATAAAAGATTCTTCCGGATATAAAAGCTTGGCATATTCTTTAACAAAATATGTTTTACCAACCCCACTTTTACCTACTAAAAATAATGATAAAGTAACATTTTTTCTACTTTTATCAATTATTTCAATAATTTCTTTAATAGCACGATCCTGCCCAATAACTAATTTTGCTAAATAATTATATATTTTCTTAGCATCAAGATTAAGAATATCACGAACTGGTATCTTAGTCCTATCGAAAATAACGTCATATATATTATCCTTAGTAATATCTTTAACTATTACTTTATTAGCATTCTTCTCATTTAAGCAATTAACTTCACTTTCTAATTTTTCTTGTTGTAATTTTAATTCAGAAGCCAATTTGTAATTATGACTAATAATAGCCGTATTTTTATCTACTTTTAAACTATTAATTTCACTAAGTAATTTCTTAAATTTCTTTTCATAAGTATTATCAATAACAGATGCCTTACAACAAGCCCCATCTAAAATATCAATTGCCTTATCGGGCAAATGCCCACTACTAACATATTTAACAGTCAATTCAACAATCAAATCAATCATTTCATCACTAATTCGTACCCCATGATAATTCTCATAAATAGACTTAGTTTTAAGTAATATTTCTCTAACTGCTTCAATACTTGGTTCTTCTACATAAATTTTTTGAAACCTCCTATCAAGAGCCTTCTCTTTTTCTATATATTTACTATACTCTTTACTAGTAGTTGCTCCAATGACTTTAATTTTTCCTCTAGCCAAATATGGTTTTAAAATATTAGCCGCATCAATAGCACCCTCAGCACCACCAGCTCCAACTAAAGTATGAATTTCATCAATAAATAAAATTACATTATCATCTTTTTCTAATTCCTCAATTATTTTATTAATTCTCTCCTCAAATTCCCCACGATACTTTGTTCCCGCTACTAAAGAACCCATCGCTACACTCAAAATTCGAAAATTTTCAAGTTTTTTTGGAACATTTCCCATAACAATTCGCCTAACTAATTCTTCAACTAAAGCCGTCTTTCCAACCCCAGCATCACCAATTAATAAAGGATTATTCTTTGTCCTCCTAAGTAAGATTTCAATCATTCTATTAACTTGATCGTCTCTGCCAATAACCGGATCAAATCCCTCTTCTTTAAACTTTCTATTTAAATCAATTGCATAATCTTCCAAAAGCAATTTTTTATTATGACTATGTCGTGAACTTGAAAAATTATTAGCAAACCTCTCATATAACAAATCAATATCAATATTCATTCCTAATAAAATTCTATTTGCCACACCATCACCTTCTTCAAGTAATGAAATAAGTAATTTTTCAACAGTGACAACTCCACCATCATCTTTACTATCATATATAGCATTCTCTAGTATTCGTTTAAGTAAAGGCGTATATAAAAACCAATTATTAGTACTTTTACCAATACCAATTACCTTTATAATTTCATTTTTATAATTATCATAATTTATACCAAATTCAATTAACAACTTAGTAACTTGTAATTCAACATTATGCAATATTGAAAGTAATAAATGTTCACTTCCAACGTAAGGATGTCGTAACTCCGTCATCTCTTTTTTTGCCATTAACAAAACTTTTTGAGATTCCTCATCAAATTTAGAAAACATTAAATCATCTCCTTAAAATAATTTTATTTCCTAAACCAAAGTAAAAGCAATAAATTACGTTATACAAAAAAAGACAATGATTGCAAAGAAAAAAGATAGAAACCTAAGTCTCTATCCTTACTAAAAATTTACTATTAAAGTAGTACTATAATAACAATTATAACTAATAATACTGCTAAGAACTCCAATAAGAATTTCCATACTGTCTTTAACCATTTAGCATAATTAATATTTAAGTAAGATAAAACAGTCATTAGAATTAAACTTGTTGGAGCAAATAACATTGTAAATCCATAAGTAGCTTGGAACAATACACCAATAGCTGGATAACTAGCAGCATCAGTAATAACAGTTGTTAAATAAGGTAAAACACTTTGGAAAGCATAAGCTGGATCAGAATTAAATATTCCTGCAAGTACAGAAGTTAATGAAGTAACTAAAGCTACGCCAATATTAAACTTTTTAAAAGGACTTAAAAGTGCTTTATATACTTCTAATTGAAATGGATGATATGTAGTAATTACTAAACATGTATATATTAATATTACAACAATTCCAATTGGTAAAGCCTTCTTAATACCTTCATAAGCACCATCTAATACCTCTTCAAACTTAACCTTATAAATTATTACTAATAATAGTGCTATTACTAATAATACAAGAGTTAAATCAATAATTGACCAACTACCAAATGCATTAAATGTTCCAAATAAACTACTGAAAATTGGAAAACCAAACAATTGAAAATCAACAACTGCTTTAGTAGCATCATCAAAAGCCTTTACTCCAAAACTATCAGTCCAAGAAATAAATGCTAAAACTGTAATTATAAACAATAATACAAATCCAACAATAAATGGCCAAATATTATGTTTAGATTTTACAGAAGCTGGAACTAAATCTGTATTTTCATCTTTTGTCTTTGGTTGTTCTTTTACAATTACAACCTCTTCTTCTTTTACTGCTGCTTTTGTATCTTTCTTAGAAGAAGATTTCTTTGATTTAGACTTTTCAGCTGACTTTTCAACTTTAATTTCTTTTTTCTTAATTTCCTTAACTACTCCTTTATTATTACCTTGTTTTTTAATATAGAACATTGTATTAACAAATAATAATACTAATCCTAAAACTAAAATAACAATTTTTGTAATAATTTCAGCAGTAATATTAACATCAAGGAAAGAAATAATTCCTTCAACATTAGCATATCCATATGTTGAACCTGCAATACCAACCATAGTTGAACCAACCAAAGTAAGTGCAGCAACAATCTTATCAAATCCCATCAATAAAATTAATGAAACTAACATAGGGAAAAGACAAAGTAAAGCAATTTGCATTCCACCAATTGATGTTAATACTGCTAATAAAAGCATAATTATAAATAAGACAAATTTTTCAGTACCTTTAACAGCTTTTACAATTCTATCTAAAAATACACGGTAAGCAGGAATCTTATTTAAAACTCCATAGAATACCCCAATGCTTAAAACATAGAATGCAATATAACCAAAATATGATACTGAAGTAACAGGATAATTTACTAAATCAAACAATCCCATTCGAATGCGCCCTTGTTCAGCATACTCACCTGACATCATTGCAGCAGATGGTATTAACCAAGTAAGTAGCATAAAACATAAGATTACAGCTAAAATAACTTTATTAACATTATGCTTATCTTTAAAGTTAAATACTAATATAGATAATTCTACAAAAGTTAGTAATAAATTAACTAAGTAAGCCCATCCTTGATTAGGAAAAATTATAGCTAATAATAAAATTATTACAGGTACAATCCACATAGCGACTTTTAAAATATTATTATGTTTTTTCATAATTAACCTCCCACTATAATTATACTACACTTGTATCATTTTACAAGTATTTACCTACTTTTTAATAAGTTCAAACTAAAATAATGACAAAAAAAGGCCTAATAAAACTAAGCCTTAAAGTTATTTATTTAAAGTTTAATAAATCAATCATCTTTGCTTCATAGTTGGAAATAACAATACATCACGAATTGATTCTTGCTCTAAGAACAACATACATAATCTATCTATTCCATAACCAATTCCACCTGCTGGAGGCATACCATATTCTAGAGCTTCGATAAAGTCCATATCAATATCATTAGCTTCCTCATTACCTAAATCTCTTTCTTTTAATTGCTCATTAAACCTTGCTAATTGATCAATTGGATCATTTAACTCAGTATATGCGTTAGCAAATTCTTTACCAGCAATAAACAATTCAAAACGATCAACAAAACGTGGATCATCTGGATTTTTCTT
The DNA here is from genome assembly GCA_944358435.1 of uncultured Bacilli bacterium. Classification (GTDB taxonomy): domain Bacteria; phylum Bacillota_I; class Bacilli_A; order RF39; family UBA660; genus CAG-877. The sequence continues at coordinate 24,160 of CALVRD010000007.1, forward strand.
AGTTAATGGAGAAAGCTCAATTGGATGGCCATATAAGAATGTAGGTTGAATTAACGTATCTTCAACATACTTTTCAAAAAACAAATTAATAATATGACCAACACTACGTTCATGTTCTTGTACTTCAATATGGTGTTCTTCTGCTAATTTTAAAGCTTCTTCAACTGTCATTTCTTGTTTAAAGTCAATTCCAGTTTGTTCCTTTATAGCATCAACCATACTAACTCTTTTCCATGGACCTTCAAGATTAATTTCATATCCACCAAAGTTATATGTCATTTTTCCCATTACCTTACTAGCAATCGTTTGAAACATATCTTCAGTTAAATTCATCATACCCTCAAGATCACTATATGCCAAATAAGCTTCCATCAAAGTAAATTCAGGATTATGCTTAGGATCCATTCCTTCATTTCTAAATACTCTTCCAATCTCATAAACAGCTTCCATTCCACCTACAAGTAATCTCTTAAGTGGTAATTCCAAAGCAATTCTTAAATACATATCCAAATCTTGTGTATTATGATGTGTAACAAATGGTCTAGCAGAAGCTCCTGTTAATAAAGTAGAAAGAATTGGTGTTTCAACTTCTGTAAAACCTCTACCATCCATAAAGTTTTGAATACATCTAATAATTTTTGGTCGAGAAAATGCTACACGCTTAGATTCCTCATTCATAATTAAATCTACATAACGACGTCTATATCTCTCCTCAATATCAGTTAGACCATGGAACTTTTCAGGAAGTGGGCGCAAAGCTTTAACTAAATGAACATATTTAGTAGCTCTAACGCTTAATTCACCCATATCAGTTCTAAATACAGTTCCTTCTATTCCGACAATATCACCAATATCAGACTTTTTAAATAATTCATATAATTCTTCACCAACTGCATCTTCTCTTATATAAATTTGCAATTGTCCATACTTATCTTGAATATGAAAGAAACCAGCTCTTCCTTTACGACGTTTAGTCATTATTCTACCAGCAACTACAGCTGGAATATTTTTTCCTTCTAATTCTTCTTTAGAAAAAGCTCCATAATCTTCATTAAGAACTTTCGAATTAGTAGTAACATCAAATCTACTACCAAACGGATCCATTCCCATTGCTCTTATTTCTTCAGCTTTTCCTCTTCTAACTAATTCCTGTTCACTAAATTCTCTCATACTTCACTCCTACTTTCTACATTGAATAACTTTTGTATTTCCAAGTAAATCATGTAATCCTCTACCATCTTTACTAAACACAATCATAAGGAAACAAATAAACAAAATAATATAATTTAATACTCCAAAACCTAACGCCCCAGCAAACCAAACTTTTTGCGATGCAAAAACAACAAAGGCAAATATAATCATATCTATTAAAAGAGAATTAATTACAAATGCTCTATAGATATAATTATTCATAGTTAATTTGCTTGAATCATTACTAACAATTTTTATTCCAAATAATTTTTTTCCCAAGGTACGTCCATCTTTATAAAACTGATACACTACAAAATATAAAATATTAAAAAATATTGTAACTAAAGATATAAACCCTTGCTTTTTAGCCAATCGATAAAATATTGAACAAGCAGAACTAATATAAGCATTAGTATCAATATTTCCTTGACTATAATCAACCATTATCTGTCCTGCACTCTCGCTCAAATTATTAATAGATTCATAATCTATAAATGGCATACATATAAATGAAACCACAAACGATACAATAACCACGTCAAAAACAAAAGCAAACATTCGTTGAACAAATAAACCATTGCTAGAATTATTTTTCTTTTTCATTTAACAATTCCTCCCTAAATTTCTTCAATATAGAAATTATATCATAAATATTCGTAGTTTTATAAATATTATTTTTAACATCATTAGATCCATTTATTCCTTTAAGGTACCAAGCTATATGATTTCTAATTTCTAAACAAGCTAATTTCTCATTCTTAAGTTCTTGTAAATAAGAAAGATGTTTTAAACACATATCTACTTTTTCAACATTAGAAACAACTCTTTCACTTTTGCCCTCTAAATAATTTAATGCATTTTCTATCAACCAAGGATTTCCTAAAATTCCACGACCAATCATTACCGCATCGCATCCAGTTTCATCTAACATTCTCTTAACATCCTCTGGCTTCTTTATATCACCATTACCAATTACTGGAATAGAAACACTATTCTTAACAGCTTTAATAACTGACCAATCAGCCTTACCACTATATCCCTGACTTCTAGTCCTAGGATGAACACAAATTCCACTAGCTCCAGCCTTTTCAACTATTTTAGCAACTTCTATAGCATTAATACTACTAACATCCCATCCACTACGTATTTTAACAGTAACAGGGATAGGGACTGCTTCAACTACTGCCTTAACAATTTCATAAATTTTTTCTGGATTTTTAAGTAAAGCCGCTCCAGCCTGAGAACGAAGTGCAACTTTAGGAACAGGACATCCCATATTTATATCAATAATATCTGGACGCATATTCTCATAAATATACTTTGCTGCAATTACAAAAGATTCTTTATCACTACCAAAAATCTGTTGAACAAGTGGCCTTTCTTCATCAGTCATATAAAGCATATCAATAGTTTTTTGATTATTATAAAAAATTGCTTTATCACTTACCATTTCCGCATAAATAAGACCACAACCCATTTCCTTGCAAATCCTTCTAAAAGCCGAATTACATATACCTGCCATTGGAGCCAAAACAATCTGATTCTTAATCTTTACATTACCAATATACCATTTCATTAAATCAACCCCATAGTCTATTTATTCTTAAGTAAATCTCTAATTTCCTCTAATAATAGCACCTCATCACTCTTTTTAGGCGCTTCTTGTTTTACGTCATTTTTCTCTTCTTTCTTTCTAAATCCCTCAAAAAATTTAATCATCAAGAAAATGCAACCAGAAATAATTAAAAAATCAATTATTGATTGAATAAAATTACCATAAGCAATAACTGCATCTTCTACCTTAATAGTTAAATTTGAAAAATCAAGTCCTCCAATAATAACCCCAATTGCTGGCATTAATATATCATTAACTAAACTAGTTACAATTTTCCCAAAAGCAGACCCAATTATAACACCGACAGCCATATCAACAACATTACCCCGAGAAATGAAAACCTTAAATTCACTAGCACCTTTACTTAATTTCTTAATATTTTTATTATTTTTAATACTTTCTAACTCTTTAATCTTTTTTTCTTTTTTCATAAAAGCCACTCCTTCCATAAAATATCTCTGTAGTTATTATAATAATAACAAAATAATTTGCAAGAAAAAAGAGTTAAATTATACGTCTAACTCTTTCAATAATTCTGCTTTTGTCAATTTATTAGCATTTTTAATACCTTTTTTTTCAGCTAATTCTCTTAGCTTAGTAACTGATAAAGACTCCAAATTACTTTCATCTTCTTCAGGCATTTTATTATGCTCAACTAAGTAATCAATTTGTTCCTTAGTCAATGTTTCATATTCTAATAAAGTATCAGCAATAAGTTTTAATAAATCCTTATTTTTCTTAATAATTTCAGCTGCTTCTTTATGACAATTATTAATGATTTTTCTCATTTCCATATCAATTTCATTCGCAACTTCATTAGAGAAATGCTGACTCTTATTATAATCCCTACCTAAGAATACACTTCCTGCAGCTTGTTCAAATTGAAGTGGTCCTAAATCACTCATACCATATTCAGTAACCATTGCTCGAGCAATCTTAGTAGCCTTTTCAAAGTCATTATGAGCACCAGTAGTTATCTCACCAAATATAATTTCCTCAGCAGTACGTCCTCCTAATAAGCCAGTAATTTGTTCTAGCAAATCAGTCTTAGTTGAACATAGCTTTTCTTCAGTAGGAACCATCATATTATACCCACCCGCTGTTCCACGTGGAATAATTGTAACTTTTTGAACATCACTGGCATTTTTAAGTTTCAAACCAATAACAGCATGACCAGCTTCATGATAAGCTACAAGCTTACGATCGTTTTCACTATACTTACGGGAAGTTTTAGCAGGTCCCATAAGTACTCTATCAGTTGCCTCATCAATCTCACTCATTGTAATTTTATTCTTATTTCTCCTAACTGCAAGTAAAGCTGCTTCATTCAATAAATTTTCCAAATCAGCTCCACTAAATCCTGGAGTTCTCTTTGCTAAATTTTCTAAAGTAATACCATCTGCAAGAGTTTTATTTTTAGCATGTACAGCTAATATTTCTTCTCTTTCTCTTACATCAGGTAAATTAACAGTAACTTGCCTATCAAATCTTCCTGGTCTAAGTAATGCCGGATCTAATACATCAGGACGGTTAGTAGCAGCAATAATGATTATCCCCTCATTAGCACCAAATCCATCCATTTCAGTAAGTAATTGGTTAAGTGTTTGCTCTCTTTCGTCATGTCCTCCACCTAAACCAGTGCCTCTTTGACGACCTACTGCATCAATTTCATCAATAAAGATTAAACATGGGGCATTTCTTTTTGCTTGTTGAAACATATCTCTTACACGACTAGCCCCAACACCAACAAACAATTCTACGAAGTCAGAACCACTTATAAAATAGAATGGAACATCAGCTTCACCAGCTACAGCTTTAGCAAGCAAAGTTTTACCAGTTCCTGGAGGCCCAAATAATAATACTCCTTTAGGAATTCTAGCACCTAAGTTTTGAAATTTCTTAGGATTCTTTAAGAAATCAATCAACTCCTTAACTTCCTCTTTTTCCTCTTTTAATCCAGCAACATCTTTAAATGTAACTTTATTATTATCACTACTTAATCTAGCTCTGCTTTTACCAAAATCTAATGAATTTTTACTTCCAGCTAATTGTTTATTTAAAAACCAAAAAGCAACTCCAACTAATAATACAATTGGTAAAACATTAACAACAATTAATAATAGTCCGGATGATTCAGGATCTGGATTAACCATAAATTTAAAATCTTGGTTATCACTAGCTTCTACAATTTTTTTTACAACTTCTTCGCTTAATGGTAATGTTGCTACAAAGTACTCATTTTCCTTACTATCCTTCAATTTACCATTAACTTCATAAATATAAGCACTACCATGAGTCGTTATCTCTAACTTTGCAATGTTTCCTTTATCGAGTTCAACAATAAACTGATCATAACTTAATTCATCAACTTTTTTATTACCAATCCTAGCAAAATAGAAAATTCCAAGCATTGCCAAAATTATAAATAAATAAGGCAACAATCCTCTTTTTAAAACTTTTTTATCTATTCCTTTATTCACAAATTTTCCTCCTTAATTATATTTTAACATTATGTCATAACTCTCTACTGTTTTTTTATCATATTTAGACTTTATAATTCCTGGAATCCAAACAATTTTTCCTTTAGAATCAACTACTATTGGCCAAGAGTCTCTATCAGATAATCTAACCTTCTTATCAATAAAAATATCTTTTACTTTCCGAGAACCATCAAGACCTTTAACCATAATTCTATCACCAATTTTTCTAGTTCTAACAACTAAAGGTAATACTATGTCTTGACTATTAAGTCTACAAACATTATTACTATTTCCTTCTAATTCAGGAACCTTCTCAATCGTATGATTATTAGGTAAAGTAACATAATCATCAAATTCTATCTCATAGCTAGTTATTTCTTCTGTATCACGTTTTAATTCTAACATATTATAACACTTATTAGCAACAACATGATTAGGCAAATTAATAAAACTATTTGCCTTCTTACTATACATTAAATTAATAATTAAATCAATATGTTTATCACCAACAAGAATTAAATCATCTTGATAAAAATCACTAAGTAAATAATATAATATTTCCCTTTGAATATATTCATCTTCATTTTTAAACTTACTAATTACAATTGAATCATTAGATAAAGTACGCTTTAATGCTTTATCACGTTCTTTATTAATATATTTTGAAGTATCTTCCAACATATTACTAAATTTTAAAAATTTATAATGTACATTCCTATCTTCAGCTTTTAAAAAAGGCAAAATATACTTACGGTACCTATTTCTTGTATATTTATCACTACTATTAGATTTATCAATGTAATATTTAACATTATTATCTATATTATATTGTTCTAGCTCTGCTTTAGTGTAATCTATTAACGGCCTTACAATTAAATAATCATCCATATCAACTATTTTCTTAAATCCAGAATATCCATTTAAGTTTGAGCCTCTAACTATTCGCATTAAAATAGTCTCAATTAAATCATCCCCATGATGTGCAGTCATTAAATAATTAGCATTATATTTTTGAACAAGCGAATCAAAAAAACTATATCTTATAGCTCTAGCTTCATTTTCAAAATTATCATCACCATATTCTTCAATAATCATCGTTTCAAATATAAGATTATTTTTCTCACAATATTCTTTTACATAAAGGGCCTCTTCACAACTTTCAACTCGGACATTATGGTTAACATGCGCAATTATTAGTAATAACTTATATTTTTCCCTAATTTTTAGCAACATATCAACTAAAGCCATTGAGTCTGGCCCGGCAGAACATCCTACAACTATTGTATCTCCTTCATGAAAAGAAAAACTATCTTCAATATTAATCATAATTCCTCCTACACATCATAACATTATATCACACAACCAAAAAAAGAGAATTTATTCTTCAGGTATTTTTATTATAAATTCTCCCTCTTTTGAATATAAATATTTTTCTCTAGCATATCTTGCTATATAATCGGGATCTTGCAGTCTCTTAGCATCCAGTCTTAACTCAGCCTCTTTATCCTTTAACTCAGCAAGTTGCTTGTCAAGTGCTTGCTTTTCTTGATACTTATCATATATTTCTGCCCAATACCTACCAATGGTGAAGGTAATTGTAACAATAACTACAATTGAACTAACTCCAAAAAGAAGAATTCTACGTTGCATTTTCTTAGTCTTTAAGCTCTTTTTCTTTTTTGCCATAACCTTCACCTACCTTTTCATCATATATTATAGATCCACATCAAAGATAGATTCAACAAGGATACAAACAAAAAATTCGACTTTACACTTATTTTTTACGAAATTTATCATAAAAACTTAAAAAAAATAAATTACCCGCCAAAAATAATAGTAAAAAATATACATGCAAAATTCCATTATTAATAATCTGTAATATAAAAAAATAAAGTAAGGACATAAAACCAATAAATAAAAATATATTAATATAACAAACAAATTTTTTCTTATAAAATAAAAATATATAAATAAGTTTAAAACTACCTCCAAAAAAAATACCAAATAAAAATGAATATATTAATGAAGCAATCTGTAACTTTAAATTCATTATTTAAATAACCTACTAAAAATACTTTCTTCTCTACTCTTTTTATCATTCTCATCTATATAGTCAATTGAATTAATTGTTCCTTTAATAGACACATTACCTTGTAACGTATCTAACTTAACTAATTCCAGATCAGAGCCCTTAACCATCATAAAACCCATAATAGTTTCTAATAAAAATTGTTCTTTATCAAAGTTTTCAATCTTTTTTACTCCCGTAATAACTAAACTTTTTTTCTCAAATAAACTAACACCATGACTATAACTATTTATACTATTTTCTTGTTTATCCATAATTTCCTCCTACTGAATAATATGAATAATCAAAAAAAATATGCAAAAAAAAATGCCGTAGCATTTTAATTTTCTTCAGTTACATCTTCAGCATTTTTGTAAGCTTCTAAGATTGCATCCTCAAACATAGCTCTAACTTCAGGATTAATTGGATGAGCGATATCACGATAACCACCTGCAGCTACCTTTCGGCTAGGCATAGCTATAAATAGTCCGTTGTCTCCTTCAATAATACGAATATCATGTACAGCAAAACTATCATCTAATAATACTGAGGCAATTCCCTTCATACGAGAACCTTCTTTTTCAATTTTACGTACATTTACTGTTGTAATCTTCATATGATTATTCCTCCCTTTTAAAGTATTAAAACTTTATAACTATATTTTATAATATACAGTATTAAATTGCAACATTTTTTTATAGTCCAATATGAAACAAAACATCATTCAATAATCTCCAAATTATTAATTAATAAATCACTATAACTAAATGATTTTATCACTTTATTTTCCAACTCAATTGTAAAAATAGCTGGATAAACACCAACAATCTTTCCACTAAATTCTTCATTTTGATTTCTTACACCATTAAATCTAAATACATGACTAATACCCATATTCTGAGCAACCAAACTTTTCACTTTTTCAAGCATCATCTTGGATACCCCACATACATAGTACCATTAGTAATAATTCCTCCAATTCCATCTTTCCCATATTTTGTCTTCTCAATTAAGTGAACAACATCAATACTTTGGTTTCTGTCCGATAAAGCCAGTGAAGAAGCAATAATAGCTGGATCTAAAGCATGAATATTAATTCTTTTAGGACTCGAAGCAAAATTAGCTCCAGCTTTAATCAATTCTTCATAATTAGACTGACATGCACCCGCAACTATAATTAATTTATCTTGACTTTTCTCATATTTACGAGCTTCCTTAACCGCATCAATAAAATTAACTGTATTTTGATAATTATTTAAATCCTTACTATCTCTTTTTTTTACATAATAAGCATCATGCCCAGTAATAACTACAATATCAGGTTGAAACTCCCGAAGTAACTCTCCAATTCGATATGGAATATCAGCCTCAGATAAAGCAATCCCATTAGCTTTAACATTCAAATCTTCATAAAACCGCATACATCTCTCCAAGTAGTCACTATCACCATCTGCAGACACTCGTTAAGTAACTGCAAAAACTTTAATTAAAGACAATAAATTCTTACCATTATAGTCTTACATTTATATATCTATATATTCTTTTCAGCAACAATAAACACATTACATTAAATATTACATCTTAATAAATTACCAAATAAATTATATTATCATCATTAAAATAATTTTATTTTTTATGCTCACCTAATTTAAACTTAAAAAATATTTTTATCGTATTATCCTTATAAACAACAATCTTATCAATTAAATCCCTTATAATATTATTTAAAAAATCATTACTATTAATAAACGTATAATATTTTTTTGCCAATCTTTCTTTATCATTTTTCTCATTTTTTAAATTAATTATTTCCCTTATCTTTTTCACCGATTCTTCTTTTAAAAGAACTTCCTTATTTTTTTCTTCTATAAATTCTTCTACGTTTATTTTTCCCATTATCTTTTGTAAATATAGATTTCTAATATTTATATTATGAAATTCTATATTATCTTTTAAATTAGAAATTTTTAAATTATATCGTTCTACTTTTACTATTTTTTTTAAAGTCTTCATAAGAATATCATCTTCATCAACATAATTACCAATTATATCTTTTAAAGTAAAATCAACTATCATTTTCAGCTTATCCTCACTAATACTTCTATTGAGGCATTTCTTCCTATCAACTATTTTTTTACACACTAAATAGTATTTTATTTTTTTATTGTATTTATTTACCCTCCAAATAGTCATATTCTTTTCACATTCACCACATACCACAAGTTGATTAAGCAACCCACAATAATTATTTTTTTTTCTTTTAAGTTGTCGTAATCTCCCATTAGCAAGTTCAAATAATTCAGCTGTTATAATAACTGGATGACAATTATCAATAGTTTCTCTCTTATCTATAGGAATTACATTCCGTCTCTTTTGATGATAATCTTTTTTTTCAGATTTTCTTACAACAATTCTTCCAGTATAAATCTTATTTTTTAGTATTCTATATATTATTTTATCTGACCAATCATAATAATACTTTCTATTTTTATTAAGTTTCATTCCCATATAAACCGCAGGAGATAATACTTTATCCTTATTAAGTTCTTCCGCAACTTCCGCTCTAGATTTGCCATTTACAATTTCAGTAAATATTCTTTTAACAATACTTGCAGCATAATTATCAATTTCTAAAGTTCTCTTATCATCAAGCTTCTTTACTTTATATCCATAAGGAGCCATACATCCAATAAATTGTCCCTCTTTTGTTTTTGATAAAGCCACCTGTTTTCTCTTTATAGAGCACTCTTTTACATATCTTTCATTTATAAGTGAACTAAACATTAACATCATTTGTTGTTCATTACTCTCAAAATTATAACTATCAAATTGATCATTTACCGCAATATATCTAACCTTATACTTAAAAAAATAATCATTAATATAATATAACGTTTCTAGAAAATTTCTGCCAAGTCTAGACATATCCTTCGTTATTACAACTCCAATAAAGCCCTTTTTAATATCATCTTTTAATTGTTCAAATCCAGGTCTTTCAAAATTAATTCCTGAATAGCCATCATCAATATACTCTTTACTTACTAATAAGCCAATACTTCTAGCATAAGATTTTATACATTCTAACTGATTATATATACTAGAAGAAAATTCATTATTCCTATTTATATCCTCTTGTGACAACCTAAGGTAAGCAACAGTAAGCCTATAATTTTCCATCACTTGCCCCATTTATATTAAACTTAAAATACACTTTAATGGTTTTATCTTTATAGATTTCTATCTTATTAACTAAAATTTTAATAATTTGTCTATCAAAATCTTTTCCAGTTAAAAATTTATTAATATATTTCATCTTTTTTTCTCTATCATTAACTAAGTTCTTTATTTTACTTAAAATCAGCCTTAAATTAGATATTTTAGCCTCATAATCTATCTTATCTTCTTCCAATCTTCTTTTTATCGCAACAAATTCATCTACCGATAAAACATTACTTGACCTATCTAAATATAAATTACTTATTGCTTTATCTATAATAGCAATTTTAGATTTACATTTTTTTAAAGATGATTCATATTCCTTTAATACATTTAAATTACATAATACAGTTTCATATATTTTTTTCAATTTATCAATTTCAACATTTTTAAATAAAATATCTCTAAGTTCTTTTAGCACTAATTCATTTAAATCGCTTTCTCTATAATAATGCATACTACAAATATTATTTCTATATCTTGCATACGTTCTACATAAATATATAGGGGTTATAATAGAATTTCTACTTTTTACCCTCCGTACTGTCATTGTCGCACCACAATCAGCACAAACTACTAAGCCTTTTAATAAGTAATCATATTGTCTAAATCTAATATCTTTTTTTTCTTTTGAACTATTAACCTTATAAAAAATATCATTGGATACAATTTGTGGCAAAGCATTCTTTTTTACAACCCATTTGCTTTTTGGAAGTAATTCTTTTTTCTTTGCTTTAAGACTTAACCTCCTATATTTACCCTGAATTAAAGTCCCAATATAAGCTTCATTTTCTAAAATATGTTTTACTGAAGATGCTTTCCATAAATTAGTAGTTATAGTATACCTATTAAGTTTTTTTCCACTATAGACATCTGGTGGAAGCACACCATCTCTTGTTAAAGTCCTAGCTATTAAGCAATTTGTCATACCATTATTTTTCATTTCAAATATTTTTTTTACAATAGATGCCGCATAATCGTCAACAACTAACATTTTATTACTTTCAACAGATCTCTTATAACCATAAGGAACAGTTCCAGATACAAACTCCCCTCTATTCATAAGTTCATGTCTAACACTTGTTATTTTCTTTGATATATCTTTTAAATACATATCATTTATAACGGCTTTAAAAGGAAGAATATCTTCAACACCATTTGGATTCAAAGTATCATAGTTTTCAAGTATCGAAATATATCTAATATTGTGTTCCGGAAAATACTTAAAAACATAATTACCAGTCTCAATAAATTCTCTACCAAGTCTAGACATATCCTTTGTTATTACACAGTCAATAATACCGTGCTCAATATCATTTATAAGTCTATTAAATGCCGGTCTATCAAAATTTCCTCCAGAATATCCGTCATCAACATAGTAATCATAAATTTCAATATTATTATTTGTAGCGAACTCTTTTATAAAAGATCTTTGATTTCTAATACTAACACTTTCAACATCTTTATTGCCATCATCAATTGAAAGTCTTAAATAAGCCCCTGCCCTATATATTTTATTTGTTAAACAGTCCTTCATTATCAACCTTTCTTTTCCTACAAATTTTATACATATCTTTTAATAAAAGTTAAGCATTAATAATAAGTAATTATAAAAAATTAGTATCATCTAAAAGTGTCTTCAAATATCTCTCAAAAGCTTCAAGTATTTTGTCACTAACTGATGGACCAGATTCATCATAAATACATATTACAAGTTCATTTTTGTCTCTCATAATAATCCTCCCTATTAAAAATTTATGAATAAATTGCCAATTTAATGAAGAAAAAATAACTTTTAAAATATAAAAAACTATTATAAAAAGTCACATTTCATGTAAAATAATTTGTAAAAATAACAAATAAATTTTTTTCAAACTACATAGTAACTTTGTTTTTTATTCATACATTTGATATACTAAAATAGTAGAGGTGAATGAATGAAAACAGAAATTAATAATGTACCGGAATTAGCAGGCCTAACAGAAAAATTAATAGCTAGCTCGAATGAGCTAACTGAATCTCTCGATAATTTAAAATCAATTGTAGGAAGAGCTAAAGATTATGATGGAATTGACGTAACAACTGCCGGTAATATATTAAAGAACAATTTAAAAGTTTTATCTAATGACATGAAAAATGCAGCAAAAAATATGAAAAGTTATTCAACTGGAATAGAAAACCTAGATGTTGATGACTTTACTACACAAAGTGACACCTTCTCTTTATCTTTAGGAAATAAAATTGGTGGATTTATATCGGGAATTGTAACTTCCTATACAACAGGACTAGATAAAATAGGTAAAGCTATAATGGTTCCATTTACAAATAATGATGAAAATAGTAATAGTAATAATCAATCAGAAATGCAAAGTACACCAGAAGGTCAAAAAAACTCTGTTGCAATCCCTAGATCAGAATATGTAAATCCAAACCCAGAATTAAAAGAGACTGGAAACCTAAGAGATAAAATAACTCAAAGGACAACATATACAACAAACAAAGGAACAGTTGTTATTTCTCCAGGAGATCCAAACGTTGATTTAGACTTAAGTGTATATCATAATAATCCCGCAACTGGATTTCAAGTTACTACTGGAAATCCGACTTATGAACTAAGTCAACAAGATCTTCAATTGATGTATGGTTTAGTAGCATCAGAAAGTGACAAAACATATGATGATGCTCTTGGTGTTGCTACAACAATTCTTAATAGATGTGAAACATCTAACTGGGTTAACGCTCATTCTCAAAACCCAATTGAACAAATAACTGCACCTGGCCAATTTGAAGTATACTCTAAAGGAACTTATAAGCAATGGCAAACTAGAGAACTTCCAGAAACAGTTGTAAAAGCTGTTAATGACGCCTTATCCGGAGTAAGAAATCATGATTATTGCTATTTTAGATCTAATGGATCAAATAGTTATTCTGATAATATGATCACACAAACAGGTAATAGATATGGATATAAATAGTAAAAATATGTAAAACAAGTTTTTTCACATAGAATATATGATATAATTAATACAAAATAAAGGAGGAAT